>DATMIG010000378.1:0-5142 GCA_035554335.1 Burkholderiales bacterium | reverse complement strand
GGTCGATATGAAGTAGCCGTTGCCCAGCACGTTCACGCCCCAGTCGGCGAAGAGGGTGATCTTGGTATTCGGGTTCTGCGTGTACGCGCGCAGGTAGTCGCCGAAGCGAAACCCGGTAATCGTGTCGACCTTCTTCGTGAGGAGCGCGGCCACCTTGGAGGCTGCCTCGATGCTGACCATGCGGTAGGAGCCGTCGGGAATGCCGTACTTCTTCGCCACGGCGAGGAGCGAAGGCTGGGCGGATTCGCCGGGCACGAGGCCGATCGTCTTGCCGACGAGCTCCTTGGGCGAGCTCATCGGCCGGTCGAGCGTGATCATGCCGTTCGGTCCGACCTGCATGAAGTTCGCGACCATGATGACCGGCGCGCCCTTGGACGCGGCGATCGCCATGACGCCGGCGTCGGCGAAGCCGAAGAGGTCGGTACCGCTCGCCACCCCCTGCACCGTGGAGCTCGAGCCGCGGCCGGGCTTCACCGCGAGTTCGATGCCTTCCTGCGCGTAGTAGCCGCGCTCCGCGGCGAGCACGGGGCCGACGTGGTGCGCGCTCGGCACCCAGTCGAGGCGCAGCGTCGCCTCGGTCTTGCCTTGCGCGCCGGCGAGCGCCGGCACCGAGAGGACCATCGCACAGACGAAGCGCAGGATATTCATGTCGGTTCCTTGAGCGGCCGTTGAGAGATGTGCCATGGCAGCGCCAGCTTCTCGAGCACCTCCAGGGCGAGAAAGAGTACGACGCCGATGACGATCAGCGCAACGATGCCGGCAAAAAGGAGCTCCGTGTCCATGTTGCCGCTCGCGCTGAGAAGGAGGCGCCCCACGCCGTTCTCGGCGGCGACGAACTCGCCGACCAGGGCTCCGACAACGGCGAGCGTGATCGCGACCTTCATGCCGCCGAAGATCGCCGGCAGCGCGTGCGGCAGGCGAACGAGCCAGAACATCTGCAGCCGGCTCGCGCCGGCAGCGCGGGCGACGTAGAGCTTTTCGACTTCGGTCGCCTGCAGGCCGACCACCGCGGCGATGACGATCGGGAAGAAGGCCATCAGGAAGGTGATCAGCACCTTCGACATGAGGCCGAAGCCGAACCAGACGAGGAACAGCGGCGCCACCGCGATCTTCGGCACCACCTGCGACGCGACGAGCAGCGGGTACACCGCGCGGTTGAAGGTATGCGAGCTGACGAGCAGCATGCCGAGCGGGATCCCGATCACCACGCTCAGGCCGAAGCCCAGCACCGTCTCCTGCAGCGTGAAGAGCGACTCGCGCAGGATGAAGGCATGCATCTGCACGAAGCGCGCCGCGATGCCGCTGGGCGAGGGCAGGATGTAGCGCGGAACGTAGCCGGCGCGCGCCACAAGCTCCCACAGGATCGCGATCACGGCCACGGTCGCCAGCGGATAGAGATAGGCGCCGGCGCGCGAGCTCATGGCTTGCCTCCCGCATGAAGCACGCCCCAGCTTTCGAACATCCGTCGGATCTCCTTCGCGTAGCGGCCGAATTCCGGCGTCTCGGCGAAATCGAAGCTGCGCGGACGCGGCAGCTCGATGTCGATCAGCGCCCCGACGCGTCCGGGCCGCGGCGACATCACGGCGACGCGATCGGACAGGAAGACCGCCTCGGTGATGCTGTGGGTGATGAACAGCACCGTCTTGCGGCGCTGCTGCCAGATGGATTGCAGCTCGCGGTTCATCTGGTCCCGGCTCAGCGCATCGAGTGCCCCGAACGGCTCGTCCATGAGGAGCAGCGCCGGGTCATGCACCAGCGCCCGGCAGAGCGCCACCCGCTGGCGCATGCCGCCGGAGAGCTGGTAGGGGTAATGCCGCTCGAAGCCCTTCAGGCCGACGAGCTCGAGCAGCTCGAGCGCGCGGCTGCGGTACTGCTCGCGCGGCAGCCTCTTGATGTCGACCGGCAGCAGCACGTTCTCGAGCACGCGGCGCCATTCGTATAGCGTCGGATCCTGGAACACGATGCCGACCTCGCCGTGGGGCGCGCGCACCTCGACGCCCGCCACCCGCACCGTGCCGGAGCTGGGCGGCACGAGGCCCGCGGTGATCAGCATGAGCGTGCTCTTGCCGCAGCCGCTCGGCCCGACGATGGAGACGAACTCGCCGTCGCGGATCGCGAGCGACGCGTTGTCGAGCGCACGCAGCGCACCGTTCGCGGCCGGGTATTCCTTGGAGACCTGCGAAATCTCCACCATCGGAATGTCGAGGGCGCGGTTCACGGTCGCCGCCCATAATATAGGGATATGACGGGATCCGATCCGTGCGGCGGCTGAGAGTCATCTTCTTTCGCGCCGCCTACAATCTGCCCGTCACCGCCGGCGTGGCGCGCGGCATCTTCGCAAGACACGGGCTGGAGCCCGAGATCGTCTACACGCGCGGCTCGCAGATGACCTCGGCCGCGCTCGCGAGCGGCGAGTGCGACATCGGCGTGCTCGCCGCCGATGATGTGGTGTACGAGGTCGAAGCGCACGGCGCGGATCTCCACGCCTTCCTCGGCCTGCATGGCGGCATCCTCCAGCTCGTGGGTCGCCCCGGATTCCGGGGGCCGCGCGAGCTCGCCGGCGCAAAGCTCGGCGTGGACGACCCGGCATCCGGCTTCGCGCTTGTCGCCCACAAGATCCTAGCCACCATGGGCCTGCGCCCCTCCGACTACGAGACAGTCGCCATGGGCGGCCAGGAATTCCGGGCGCAAGCGCTCGCCGAAGGCAAGATCGACTTCACGCTATCGACACCGCCCTTCAGCCTCGAGCTCCTGGCCCGCGGGTACCATCTCCTCGCGCGCGCCCATGACTATCTGCCGCGCTACCAGGCTTCGTGCGCCGTCGCGACGCGCCGTTGGGCGCGGCAGAACAAGGAGGCCATGGCGGCCTATGCGCGTGCCTACCGCGAAAGCCTCGCGTGGACGTTCGATCCGGCGAACCGGCCGGCGGCCATCGCGCACCTCGCCGCGGAGTTCAAGCTCGAGCCCGCGCTCGCGGAAGCGACTTATGCCGCGCTCGCCAACCGCGAAGACGGGCTCTTTCGCGACGCGCACATCGATGAGCCTGGTATCCGCGCCGTCCTCGCGCTGCGCGTCAAGGCGGGACTCCTCCCCGATCCGCCGCCGGATCCTTCGAAGTACTGCGAGGCCGCCTAGCGGTCGGCGAAAAACGCCACCACGTCCCTCGCCAGCGCCTCCGGCTGCTCGAGCGCGGCGAAGTGCCCGCCCTTTGGCATCTCGGTCCAGCGGCGGATGTTGGTGTACACGCGCTCGGCCACCGCGCGCGGCGGGCGCAGGATTTCCTTCGGGAAGGCGGCGTATGCGGTCGGCACCGTGACGGGGAATGGCACGGGCCACGCGCCATGGACGCGCGCGTAGTACGGCCAGAACGAGGAGCCGATGGCGCCGGTGAACCAGTAGAGCGAGATGTTGGCGAGCATGGCGTCGCGCGGCACCGCGCTCTCGATCGTGCCGTCGTTGTCGGTCCAGGCGTGGAATTTCTCGGCGATCCAGGCGGCGAGGCCGGCGGGCGAATCGGCGAGGCCGTAGGCGAGCGTCTGCGGGCGCGTGCCCTGGATGGTCGAATAGCCGGAGCGCTCCTTCACCCAGTCGGCGAGCTGCGCCTGCCAGCCGGCGTCGTCGGACTGCTCGCGCGTCACCGGCAGGTAGTTTAGGTGCAGGCCGGTAACCCGCTCCGGGTGCGTAGCCGCGATGCGCGACGAGATGAACGCGCCCCAGTCGCCGCCCTGCAGGCCGAACTTCTCGTAGCCGAGCACCTCGTTCATCAGCCGGACGAACGTGTCGGCGATCGCCTCCACGCCGAAGCGCTTCTGCCCCGGCGCGAAGGAGAGCGTGTAACCGGGGAGCGATGGCGCGACTACGGTGAAATGCTCGGTGAGCCGCGGGATCAGGTCGAGGAACTCGACGATCGAGCCGGGCCAGCCGTGCGAGAGGAGGAGCGGCATGGGCTCGCGCCCCTTCCCCTTCGCGTGGATGAAGTGCAGCTCGATGCCGTCGAGAGCCACCTTGAGCTGCGGGAACGAATTGATGCGCGCTTCCTGCGCGCGCCAGTCGAAGCCGCTGCCCCAGTACCGCACGAGCTCCTTCAGGTACGCGCGGCTCGTGCCCGTGCGCCACGGCGCCCCGGGTGCCTCGTCCGGGAAGCGCGTGCGCTCCAGGCGCTCGCCCAGGTCGGCGAGCGCGGCGTCGGGGATCGCGAGCGTGAAGGGGGAAGCGGAAGTAGTCTGCGTCACCCGACTTCTATGGCTTCCTGCAAGTTGTCCACGGTTACGGGAACCACCCCATAGACGATCTCCGGCACTGCACCGTACTTGGCGGCGACCATGGCCTTCCATTCCGGTGTGAAGCACGCTTGCGCATCGGCCTTGCTCTTCCAGAGATAGACGCCCTTTACGTCGCCTCTTCCGTCATGCAATAGTGCTTGCGCACAAGCCCGGGCTTGCCGAGGTACAGCGGCGCCGTCGTCTTGAACACCGCGACTGCCTGCTCGAGCGTCCAGCGGTTCGGCAGCTTGTACGTGAGAATCGATATGACCACGGCGTCCTCCTCTGTATGGAAGCAAGCGCGCCATTAGAGGCTCTGGATGCAGGACTGCTCAAACGACTTTTTTCGTTGTCTCGGATGCGTTCGGCGAATGCCAGAGGCCCTCCGGACCAGCCGCGTTCAGCCGCCCCGCTTGTCGAGCTCCAGCTTCCGGCGCAGCACGACCGGCTTGCCGCCGAAGCTGCGCTTCACCATCCAGTGCGCGAGCGCGGAATCGAGATGGAAGGCGTGGCCCGGGAACCAGTCCGCCAGCGCCGCGGCGAGGCGCCGGCCTTCGGCGACGTCGCCTTGCCTCACCAGCTCGAGCACCTGGCGCACCGAGGCGAGGACCGCGGCGTGCTCGTCCATGTGGCAGCCCTTCGGCGGGAAATCGGTGCGCTCCATCCAGGCGTCTTCTTCCGCGAAATGCGCGACCGCATGGCGCTCGAACGCCTCGAGCCGCTCGCAGAATTCGGCGTCCTCGCAGCCGAGCAGGGCGTCGACGAGCGCGACGAATTCCTTGTGGGTGTCGTCCATCGGCGGGTAGCCGAGAAGATGCTGATCGGTCCAGGGCATCGATTTCATGATCGCTGAGGGTCGATCAAGACTGAGAGCGTAGCG
>DATMIG010000377.1:0-4234 GCA_035554335.1 Burkholderiales bacterium | reverse complement strand
CGTCTACGGCGCTCGTCCGCTGAAAAGCTTCGACGATCCGGCCCTCGGCGCCTTGCGAGTGGGGGTGCAGTTGCCGGGCAACGATGGCGCGGCGACCCCGGCGGGCTACGCGCTCGCGGCGAAGGGCGCGGTGGAGAACGTGCGCGGCTATCCCATCTACGGCGAGCACCCGGCGGCGGAGCGCATCGTCGAGGCGATCGCGCGCGGCGAGCTCGACGCCGGCGTGGTGTGGGGGCCGGCGGCCGGGTTCTTCGCGCGGCAGAAAAACCTCGGCGTCGCGACCGCCAGCGCACCTAAGGAGCTGGCGACAATCCCGTTCGAGTTTTCGATCGCCATCGGCGTGAAGCGCGGCAATCGCGAGCTGCGCGACCGGCTGGACGCGGCGCTCGCGCGCCGCAAGACCGAGGTCGAGGCGGTGCTCGACGAATTTGCGGTGCCGCGCGTCAGATGAGATGGCTCGTCCTTCTCGCGCTGCTGGCGGCCGGCTGCGAGCGGGAGCAGCGCCAGTACCAGCTCCCCACGGTGCAGGCGTCGTTCGTGAAGCAGGGCCATGTCACGACCGAGAAAAACGCCTACGCGCTCTCCCAGGGCAAGACGCTCTTCCGCTGGTTCAACTGCAGCGGCTGCCATTCGAACGGCGGCGGCGGCATGGGGCCTGCGCTGATGGACGACAAGTGGCGCTACGGCAATAACCCGGAGGACATCTACGCCAGCATCATGGAGGGCCGGCCGAACGGCATGCCGTCCTTCAAGGGGCGCATCAACGAGGACCAGGCCTGGCAGCTCGTCGCGTACGTGCGCTCGATGAGCGGCTGGGCGAGGAAGGACGCGGCGCCGGGGCGCAACGATTCGCTGTATCCGGGCGACCCGGAAAACATGCGCGACAAGAGGAACTAGTGCAGGAGGTCCTCGGCTCGGCCGGCCCGCAGGCAGCGCACATCGAATCGCTTTGGTGGTTCACGCTCGCCATCTGCGCGGTGGTGTTCATCGCCATCCTCGTCGCGGTCGGCCTGGCGGTCATGCGCCGGCGCGTGCGCGCGCCGACGCCGCCGGACCTTTCGGTCCTGACGAAGAAGGAGCGCGGCGCCGAGGTGGCGGTGGTGGCGGCGCTCGGCGTGTCGCTCGCCGGTCTCATCGTCCTCACCCTCGCGAGCTTCGTCACCGATCGGGCGCTGGCGAGCCTCGGGCCGCCGGACCTCGAGATCGACGTCACCGGCCACCAGTGGTGGTGGGACGCGCGGTACGACGACCAGGACAAGCAGAAGATCTTCACCGTCGCGAACGAGATCCACATCCCGGTCGGCAAGCCGGTGCTGCTGCGCCTGCGCGCGGACGACGTGATCCACAGCTTCTGGGTGCCGAACCTGTCGGGCAAGAAGGACATGATCCCGGGCCGCGAGGCGACGCTCACGCTGCAGGCCGACAAGCCCGGCGTGTATCGCGGCCAGTGCGCGGAGTTCTGCGGCGCGCAGCACGCGAAGATGGCGCTGCTCTTCATCGCCGACGAGAAGTACGAGGAGTGGGCCGCCGCGCAGCGCAAGACGGCGCCCGAGCCGGCGACGGACCAGCAGAAGCGCGGCCGCGATCTCTTCGTCAACGGGCGCTGCGCGATGTGCCACGCCATCCAGGGCACCCCGGCGAGCGCGCGCCGCGCGCCGGACCTCACCCATCTCATGTCGCGGCAGACGCTGGCCGCCGGCGCGGTGCCGAACTCGATCGGCCACCTCGCCGGCTGGATCCTCGATCCGACGAGCATCAAGCCCGGCGCCAACATGCCGCCGAATCCGATGGCGCCGGACGACCTGCACGCGCTGCTCGCCTACCTGGGGACGCTGAAATGAATCCGGTGCTCGAGAACACCTGGCGCGACCCGCCCGGCCTCCTGGGGGCGCTGTCGGCCATCGACCACAAGACGATCGGCAAGCGCTATCTCGTCACCGCCTTCGCCTTCTTCGCCGGCGCGGGAATCCTGGCGGCGCTCATGCGGCTGCAGCTGGCGCGGCCGGAGAACACGCTGATCGGCCCGGACCTCTACAACCAGCTCTTCACCACGCACGGCACGGTGATGATGTTCCTCTTCGCCGTGCCGGTGATGCAGGGCATGGCGATCTACCTCGTGCCGCTGATGGTCGGCGCGCGCAGCGTGGCCTTCCCGCGGATGAACGCCTTCGCCTACTGGGTGTATCTCTTCGGCGGGCTGTTCATCTTCACCTGCCTCGCGCTCGACTTCGGCCCCGACGCCGGCTGGTTCAGCTATGTGCCGCTCGCCGGCCCGCAGTACACGCCCGGCAAGCGCGCCGACGTGTGGGCGCAGATGATCACCTTCACCGAGCTGTCGGGCCTGCTCGCGGCCGTCGTGGTCATCGCCACGGTCTTCAAGCTGCGCACGCCCGGCATGACGCTCGCGCGGCTGCCGCTCTTCGTCTGGGCGATGCTGGCGACCGCGTTCATGATCCTCTTCGCCATGCCGTCCGTGATGGTGGCGAGCACGGCCCTCATCCTCGACCGCCTGGTGAGCACGCATTTCTTCAACCCGGCCGAAGGCGGCGACGCGCTCCTCTGGCAGCACCTCTTCTGGTTCTTCGGCCATCCCGAGGTGTACTTCATCTTCATCCCCGGGCTCGCCTTCATGTCGTCGATCATCCCCACCTTCTCGCGCCGGCCGATCTTCGGCTACCCGGCGATCGTGATGTCGCTCACCGCCACGGCGTTCCTCTCGTTCGGGCTGTGGGTGCACCACATGTTCGCCACGCACATACCCGAGCTCGGAAAAAGCTTCTTCACGGCGGCGAGCATGCTGATCGCGCTGCCCACCGCGATCCAGATCTTCTGCTGGATCGCGACCATGTGGACCGGCCGGCTGCGCCTCGCGGTGCCGATGCTCTACATGCTGGCGTTCTTCTTCATCCTGGTGCTCGGTGGCCTCACCGGCCTCATGGTGGCGTCGGTCCCGCTCGACCTGCAGCTGCACGACACCTACTTCGTGGTCGCGCACCTGCATTACGTGCTGATCGGCGGCGCGGTGTTCCCGCTCTTCGGCGCGTGGCACTACTGGTTTCCCAAGATCACCGGGCGCATGATGAGCGAGCGGCTCGGCAAATGGCAGTTCTGGCTGTTCTTCGTCGGCTTCAACGTCACGTTCTATCCCATGCACCACCTCGGCCTGCGCGGCATGCCGCGGCGCGTGTACACGTACACCGACGAGATGGGCTGGGGGCCGCTGAACCTGCTCGCCACGGCCGGCGCGGTGGTGATCGCCGTGAGCATGGTGCTCTTCGTCATCGACGTGGTGACCAGCCTGCGGCGCGGCGCGCTCGCCGGCGACAACCCATGGGGCGCCGGCACGCTCGAGTGGGCCACGGCTTCGCCGCCGCCGTCCTACAACTTCGACCGCCAGCCGATCGTGCGCGCGCGCGATCCGCTGTGGGAGCCGCCTTTTGGCCTGGTGCCGGAGCCGACGCATATCGTCGGCCTGGCGGAGCGCACGCGCGAAGCGCTGGTGACGACCGTGCAGGACGCGATCCCGGACCATCGCCTCGTCTTTCCCAACCCGACGCCCTGGCCGTTCGTCAGCGCAGTCGCCGTCTCGATCATGTTCCTCGGCAGCATCTTCACTCCATGGGCCATCGTCTGGGGCGGCATCCCGGTGGCGCTCTTCGTCACGCTCTGGTTCTGGCCGAAGCGCGAGGAGACCGACCAGGCCATCGCGATCGAGAAGCGTCCATGAACGAGCATCGCGCGCTCGACGTCTCGGGACTTCCCAGCTACCGGTTCAGCCATCACAGCCTGATGTGGTGGGGCCTGATGGGGATGATGCTCCTCGAGGGCACGGCCTTCGCGCTCGCCATCGCCACCTACTTCTACCTGTGGAGCCAGGCGCAGACCTGGCCGCTGAGCACGGTGCCGCCGGCTCTCTTCTGGGGAACGCTCAACCTTGCCGTGCTGCTGGCCAGCGTGTGGCCGAACCATTGGGCGAAGCGCGCCGGCGAGGCCGGTGACGAGCCGAAGATCCGCGTCGCTCTCGTCGTTTGCGCGCTCTTCGGCATCGCGCTCGTCGTGATCCGCGGCTTCGAGTTCACTGCGCTCAACGTGCGCTGGGACAGCGATGCCTACGGCTCCGCCGTCTGGCTGCTCCTCGGGCTGCACACCGTCCACCTGGTCACCGATGTGTACGACACCCTCGTGCTCGCCGGTGTCTTCTTCTTCTCGCAACCGGTCGAGGGCCGCCGCCACG
>DATMIG010000376.1:0-13358 GCA_035554335.1 Burkholderiales bacterium | reverse complement strand
TCGCGCAGGAGCGCCGCGTCGCGGCCTTCGCCCGTCACCTCGCGCACGTGCTTGTCCTTGAATGTGAATCCGATCTTTTCCGCGAACGGCTGCGCAAACCCAATCGCCCACTGCGGGTACAGCACGCCTTCAATGCGCACCTTGGCCTGCGGATCGTTCCTGTTCGCCGTGCTGTCCCAGAAGTTCGGGCCGTGCGTCGGCAGGTAATGCACGTAGCAGCCCGGCTCGTCGGCGAACATCTTGCCGCGCCAGCGGTTGCCCGCGAACATCGCCTCGCGCATCTCCTTGGTGTAGCCGATGACGAGATCGCTGCCGCGCTCGTCGCGGAAGCGCAGCTCGAAATCGCGGCCTTTCGGGAAGCGTTTCTCCGTCGCGCGGATGATCTCGCCGACCAGCTCGATCGGGAAGCGCGCCTGCGGCGTCTTCAGGAGGTCGAGATCGCGGAAGTAGGTGATCTTCACCCAGCGCTGGCCGCGCTTTCGGAGCGCCACATTGAACGGGTCCTCGATCGAGCAGAACCATGTCGAGACGACGAAGTCCGCCTTCTCCAGGATGCCCTTCACTTCATCCGGCACCGCCGGGAGCGACGTGCTCTCGGCCATGTATTGCACCAGCGTCGCGCCTCGCGCCTTGGCGAGTCCCGACACCGCGTCGACCACGCGCCGGTCGAGGAGCGGATCGGTCAGCATCACCACGCGCTCGCCGGGACGGATGGCGAAGACGCGGCAGAACTGCTCGAGCGCCTGGAACCACTCGCGGTCGGTGAATTTGAGCTCGGGCGGCAGGCCCACGTAGGGCTTCGTGCCAAGCGACTGTTCGTTCATTTGCATGTCAGGGAGCGAGTACCTTGGGTAGCCAGAGGGCGATGGCGGGAAAGACGGTGAGCAGCGCGAGGAGCAGGAGGTCCGCCGCGATGAACGGCGCCACGCCGCGGTAGATGGTGCGGATCGGAATGTCGCGCGAGAGCCCGTGCAGCAGGAAGACGATGACGCCGATCGGCGGGATGATCATGCCGAGCTCGATCACGACGACGTTGATGATTCCCCACCACACGGCATCATAGCCAAGCTTCACGATCACCGGCAGCACGAAGGGCAGCGTGATCAGCATCGCCGAGATCTCGTCGAACACCGCGCCCAGCACGAGGTAGCCGGCGAGCAGCAGGAAGACGATCGCGAGCGGCGCGAGCGGCAGTCCCTCGATGCCCTGCACCAGCGCCTCGGGAATCTTCGCCAGCGTGATGAAGTAGGTGAAGACGAACGCGCCGATCAGGATCACGTAGAGCATCGCCGTGGCGCTCGCCGACTCGCGCAGCCCGTCCACCAGGCTTCTCCACGTCAGGCGCCCGCGCAGCAGCGCGAAAAGAAATGACAGCACGGCCGCGACCGACGCGGCTTCGTTGACGGTGAAGATGCCGCTATAGAGGCCGCCGAACACGCCGACGATGAGGATGAGCGCCGGCGCCGCTTTGGCGAGCGCCGCCCGACGTTCAGCCCAGGACACGCGCTCGAGCACCGGCGCGGCCTGCGGCCGCAGGCGCACGATGAGCGTGATGGCCGCAAGATTGAGCGCGATGGCGATCAGCGCGGGCACGACGGCGGCGAAGAAGAGATCGAAGATGAACGTCTTCGCCACGATGCAGTACAGCACCATGACGATAGAGGGCGGGATGAGCGACTTCAGCGTGCCGCCGGCGGCGATCGTGCCGGTCGAGAACGCCGGCGAGTAGCCGCGCTTCAGCATCTCAGGCAGCGCCACGCGGGCGAACGTCGCCGCGGTGGCGGTCGACGAGCCGCATACCACGCCGAAGGCGGCGCAGCCGCCGATGGTGGCGTACGCCAGCCCTCCCCTGCGGTGCCCGAATACGGCCGCCACGGCGTTATAGATGTCGGCCGAAAACCCCGCGACCGTGGCGAAGGTGCCCATCAGCAGGAAAAGCGGCACCGTGGCCAGGTCGACGTTGGATAGAACGCTGGCCGGCTCGCTCGCGAGGAGCGTCAGCGCCGGCGTCCAGCTCGACTGCAGCGCCACGCCCACCACGCCGACGATGATCATGGCGAAGCCGATCGGCACGCGCGCGAGGATGAGGAGGAAGAGCGCGGCGATTCCGGCCGCGCCGATCTCAAGCGGCGTCATCGAAGATCTGCACCCAGTCGCGCAGCGCGACGATGGCCTGCACCAGCACCGCGAGCCACAGGATCGCATCCACGCCGTACCAGAACGGCGCGATCGGGATCTGCAGCACGAAGGTGGTCTCCCGCGCGCGCGCCATCTTCTCGGCGTACAGCCAGAACTGCCACGCGGCGAGCCCGAGTGCCACGCACACCACGCTGGAGGCAAACGCCTCGAGGCCGCGGCCGATCAGTCCGCGGCCGAGCCGGATGGCGATGTTCGCGCGCTCCATCAGGCCGACCGGCAGGCAGCAGGCGATGGCGACTGCGATGGCGAGGCCGCCCAGGTCGCGCACGCCCTCGATCGGATGATTCGCCGCCCAGCGCAGGAGGCCGTCGGCGAGCGTCATCGCGGCGAGCCCCATCAGGGCGACCAGCCCCACGACCGAGAGCGCCCGAGTCGCGGCGAGCGTGACGCGCTCGAGCGCCGCCAGCATTACTTGCGGGCCAGCTCCCTCTGCAGCGCCTGGTAGATCTCCGCGTGCCGCGGGCTTCTCGCTGTCCACGCCTTGATCACCGGCTCGAACGCCGCCTGCGCCGCCTTCTGGTCGGCGGCATCGGGGAACACCACCTTGCGCTTCGGATCGTTCTGCAGCTTCTTCACCAGCGACGCGTCGTACTCGAGCATCGAGTCGATATAAAGCTTGTTGATGTAGTCCATGTCGTACTTGCGGATCGCGTCCTGGCCGGCCTTCGGCAAGCCCTCGAACACCTTGCGATTCATCACCACCGCGAGCGGCACGATGCCCAGGCGAATGAAGTAGTGGTGGCTCGTCACCCGGTCGAGGCCGAAGTCATAAAGCACCGCCGGCTGCGAAGTGGAGGCATCGATCGTGCGGCGGGACAGCGCTTCCGGCACCTCGGTCGGCGGCATGCCGACCGTCACCGCGCCGAGCGCCTTCAGCGACTCGATCTGGATCACGCCGGAGCCGCGGATCCGTTTGCCTTTCAGGTCCTTGACCGAGTTGATGGGAAAGTTGGAATGCAGGCTGAAGGGCGGCGTCGACCACATGGCGATCGGGTAGTAGTCGCCATAGTCTTTTATGGTTCCGTTCTGGACCAGACGGGTATATACGCGCGTGCCTTCCGCGAGATCGTGGAACATTCCCGGCAGCTCGAGCACCTCGGAATCGGGGAAGCGCCCGGGGGTGAAGGGCGGCACGATGAAGCCGATGTCGGCGACGCCGTCGTTCACCATCTGCGCCTGCTGCTGCGGCGCGCGGCCGAGCGCGCCGTTCGGAAAGAGCTCGATCTGGATCGCGCCACCCGCCGCCTTGTTCACCGCCTCGACCCAAGGCTTCTTCACCGTGTTGTACAGGCGCTCGGTATCCGGCGAGAACACCGCGAACTTCAGCTTCACCGGCTGCTGCGCCCCCGCGACGAGCGGCAGGCACAGCGCCAGCGCAAGAATGGCTTTTTTCATCGCTTCCCCTTTTCGTGTTGCATGGTCCATTCCGCGATATCGCGCCGGCGCGCGAACCACACGCCCTTGTGCTTCGTCGCGTACTGCAGCATCTGCCGCGCCACCGGAATGAGCGTCGGCCGCGCGCCCATGTGGGCGTGCAGCGTGAGCTCGCACCACTTCGGACTGCCGGCCTCGCCTTCGGCGTAAAGCTGGTCGAAGGTCGCCTTCCAGTTGAGCCACATGAAGTCCGGCGGCGTGCGCGTCGTCGCCCACATCCAGAGATCGTTGTGCGGCAGGTTGACGCGCGGCAGCATCACCATCGGGCCGTGCTTCGTCTCCTTGAGGAACGGCAGGTCGTCGCTCATGTCGTCGCCGCTCCACAGGTAGCCTTCCTGCTTGAGGAAGTCGAGCGTGTTCGCCGACATCGCGCTGCCCTGGCTCACCCAGCCGACCGGCCGCGTGCCCGCCGCCTCGGTGAGCACCTTCGTCACCTTGCGCATGTCGGCGAGTTCCGCATCCGGATCGTCATCCTTCAGCATCACGTCCTGCGCCCACGCGTGGCCGACGATCTCGACGCCGTAGTCGGCGAGCGCGCGCACGATCTTCGGATGCCGCTCGCCGGTGAGGCCGTTGGTCGAGCAGCTGCCCTTGATCTTCAGCTCATCCATCAGGTCCATCAGCCGCCACACGCCGGCCTTGTACGCATAGTCCGCATACGTGAGCGAGAAATGGTCGACCTTGTTGGAGGTCTTCTCCAGCGTGACCTGGCTCGCCCGCACGAAGGACTCGAGTGCCATGTTGAGGCTGACGCAGATCTTCGCGCCGCCCGGCCACTTCCACTTGCGCGGGTAGTGCAGCTTTCTCTTCCTAGACGGCATCGGCGAACGCGTTCAGCACCTGGTTGAAAGCCGCCGGCTCCTCGCGGAACGGCAGCGCGCCGGCGCGGTTGATGACATGGAACTGGGACACGCGCTGCTTCTGCGCGAGTCCGCGGAACAGCCACAGCCCCTGGTCGAACGTCGTCAGCGGATCGTGGCTGCCCCAGATCACCTGGCACGGCACCTTGATCCCTTCCGTGCGACAGACCTCGTAGAACCGCGACTTCGCCTTCATCAGGCTCGGCACGAATTCCTCTTCATAACTCTTGAGCGTCATGGGCGTCTGCTTCGCAGCCGCCGTCACGCAAGCCTGGAGCAGCTCGTCGGTTATGTGGGCGTGCGAGTACGAAACCCGCTCTAACGCCCAGCGCTGCGACTCCTTGCTCCACAGCGGCTTCGGCGGATGCGCCAGGGTCACGTTCGGCACGCCGTCGCCGCTCGGCGCGGCCGCCATGCTCGCCACCGCCGTCACGGCGCGAACGAGCTGCGGCGCTTCGATCGCCAGGTTGAAAGCCAGCAGTCCGCCGAGATCGTGTCCGACGAGATGGCACGGCCCCTTGCCTTCGATCGCCTGCCGCACGCTCCGCGTCATCGCGTCGACCGTCTGGCCGCGAACGTCGATGGCGTTGGCCACCGGGCCCCAGATGTGCGGCCCGCTGGCGTAGGGCGTGATGCCGGGCACGCCGCCGTGGATGAAGACCATCATGCGAGCGACTCCACCCATCGCCGCATGAGCGCGTTGAAGCGCTTCGGATGCTCGCGGAACGGGAAGTGGCCCGACTGGTTGATGACGTGGAAGAGCGCGCGGCGCTCGTGGCGGGCGAACATGTTGTAAAGCTCGATGCCGCGGTCGATGACGGCCGTGCGGTCGTCGAAGCCCCAGATCACCTGCACCGGCCGCTGCAGGCGCCCCTCGTTGATCCACTGCAGCGTCTCGCGCTTTTCGCGCGCGAGCTCGGGGAGGAAGAGCTTGGTGCCGAGCTTCTCGGCGCCCATCTTGCGCACGCTCTCCTGGTACTTCGGGATGGCGAGCGTCGACATGACCGCATCGACCCATTCGTCGGTGACGACGTGCGGATTGAAGCTGTAGTTTTCGTACACCCACCGGACACATTCGCGCGTGCCGGCCGGGTACGGCGGCTTCGCGAGCACCACTTCGTTCGTGCCGATGCCGGGGCTGAGCGTGCCGCTGTTCACGACAGTGAGCGACTTGACGAGGTCGTGGTTCTCGAGCGCCACGCGCGTCGCGGCATACCCGCCGCGCGAGTGGCCGACGAGGTGCACGCCTTCCAATTTCATGGCCCGCAGGAAGGCAGCGGCGTGGCGCACGACCGCCGCCATGGTGTAGTCGTCGTTCTTCGGGTTGTCGGTCTCGCCCTGCCCGGCCTTGTCGAACACGATGGCGCGGAACTGTTCCGACAGCGGCAGCAGGTTCTCGCTCCAGGTGTATGCGCTCGACGCGGAATCGCCGGTGCCGAAGTTGCCGCCGTAGATGAAGACGATCGGCTCGCCGCGCCCCGCTTCGAAGTAGCGGGTGCGCAGGCCCTCGACGTCGAGCCACTTGCCTTCGGGTAGTCTCATTACTTCGCCGTCGCCGGCGCTTCCTCCTGCGGCACGCCTGCCTTCTTCCAATCGGCGCTCTTCGGCAGCAGGCCTTCGAACGAGGCGAGCTGCACGTGCGGGATGCGATCCTTCCCGGCGCCGATCACGGCGCCCGTTTCCTTGAAGCGCTTCGCCGCCGCGAGCATGATGCGGCGGAACTGCACCACCGCCATGTCGCTCGCGCCGGGATGGTCCTTCGAGCGGTCGGCGATGCGGCCCATCGACTCCCACATCGCCATGTCCTGCGTCGGGATGCCCTTGATGCCGGTGAAGTCGCCGCGCTTCATCGCATCGCGGTCCTGCAGGTACCGGTTCGCCAGCGTGCGCTTCTTGGTGAAGTCGGGATTGAGGTCCTCGCCCACGGTTGCCGCGCAGAACTTGCGCCACGCTTCCTGCGTGATGCCCTTCTTCGGATCCGGGTGCCAGGCGATCCAGTAGAACATGGTGTTCACGTCGTCGATCGGCACCAGCATCTGCGACAGCTTGTACTGGTTGTTCGGCGGGATCAGCACGGTGAACGGCGCCACGAACAGCGTGGTCCGGACGTACATCTGCGTATCCGGGTTCTTGATGGGCTTGCGCAGCGCCGCGTAGCGGAACCCATAGGGTGTGGGCTCGAACTGCATGCGCGGCGCCTTGTCGTTCGACGGGCGCACCCACGCGTCCTCCGTCGCCGTCGAGCCGTAGACGTCTTCGCCCGCCGGCATGTTGGTCGAATGCAGGCTCGAGCTGTGCGCGGAATCGATCGAGCCCTCGAGCACCTGCGCCCAGTTGCACGCGGCGTGCATCTTCACGATGGCGTACTGGATGCCCGGTACCGGCGCCCACGCCGGCGGCTCGAACTCGCGCATCTCATCCTTCGGCCCGAGCCAGGCCCACACGAAGCCGCCGGCTTCGCGCACCGGGAAGGATTTCTGCTTGAGCGACTTCATGAGCGCCGCGCCGTCGGGCTCGGCGGCCATCTCGAGGATGTTGCCCTCCACGTCGAATTTCCAGCCGTGGTACAGGCAGCGCAGCCCGCGCTCCTCGTTGCGGCCGAAGACGAGCGACGCGCCGCGGTGCGGGCAATACTCCGAAAGCACACCGAGCTTGCCGTTCGAGTCGCGGAACACGACCAGGTCCTCGCCCACCAGGCGCGACTTCACCGGTGCGCCGTCCTTCTCGGCGACCTCTTCCGAGAGGCACACCGGCAGCCAGTGACGGCGCATGATCCCGCCCATCGGCGCGTCGCCCTCGACGCGGCAAAGGAGATCGTTCTGTTCGCGGGTCAGCATGGCGGCCTCGCAGCAAATATACTTAGGTACCTAAGTATATGACAGCCATCCGCATCGGCGTGGCGGGACTCGGGCGCGCATTCGCGCTGATGTCGCCGACGCTCGCCGCCGACAGCCGCGTGCGCGTGGTCGCGGCGGCGGATCCGCGCCCGGAGGCGCTCGAGCAGTTCGAGACCGACTTCCGCGGCCGCGGTTATTCGAGCGTCGAGGAGCTGTGCGCCGATCCCGAGGTGCAGGTCGTCTACGTTGCGACGCCGCACCAGTTCCACGCCGCGCACGCCACGGCTGCCGCGGCCGCGGGCAAGCACATCCTGGTCGAAAAGCCGATGGCGCTGACGCTGGACGAGTGCCGCGCGATGACTGCTGCAGCGCGCAAGCACGGCGTGCACCTCGTCGTCGGGCACAGCCACAGCTTCGACGCGCCCATCGCCCTGACGAAGAAAATCATTCAGGAGGGAACCTTCGGCCGGCTGCGCATGATCACGGCGATGATGTTCACCGACTTTCTCTACCGCCCGCGCCGGCCCGAGGAGCTCGACTCGTCGAAGGGCGGCGGCGCCGTCTATAACCAGGCCGCGCATCACGTCGACATCGTCCGGCTCCTCGGCGGCAACGTGAGGAGCGTCCGCGCGGCAACGGGCAACTGGGATGCCGCGCGACCGACCGAAGGCGCCTACAGCGCGTTCCTCGCGCTCGACGGCGGCGCCTTCGCCACGATCACCTACAGCGGCTACGCGCACTTCGATTCGGACGAGTTCACCGGCTGGATCACCGAAGGCGGCGCGCGCAAGGACCCCAATGCTTACGGCGCGGCGCGCAAGGCGCTCGTCGGCGACGAGATGCAGGTCAAGAACGCTCGCAACTACGGCGGCGCGCAGTTTTCGAAGCCGGCCGCGAGTCCGTTGCACCAGCATTTCGGCGTCATCATCGCCTCGTGCGAGCGGGCCGATCTGCGGCCGCTGCCGGATGGGGTGTTCATTTACTCGGACACGGAAAAGCGGCTGGCGCCCTTGCCGGCGCCCCGGGTGCAGCGCGCCGAAGTGATCGACGAGTTGTACGCGGCGGTGGTGGAGGGCGAAGCGCCGCTGCACGACGGCGAATGGGGCACGGCGACGATGGCAGCCTGCCTCGCCATGCTGCGCTCGGCGAAGGAAGGACGGGAGGTCGCATTACCGATCGCCTAGCGCACCTGACGAAGGAAGCCTGGCGCGCGTTCGTGCGCGAGCTGCAGGGTCGGCTGGTCGAGCATGGCGTGTCGTTCGGCCACTGGACGTTCCTGCGCATCCTGTGGGACCGCGACGGGCTCACGCAGCGCGAGCTCTCGGACGAGGCCGGCGTCTCCGAGCCGTCGACCAACGCCGCCATCAGGGCGATGGAGGAGCTCGGCTACGTGACGCGCAAGCGGCTACCCGACAACCGCAAGAACATCTACGTCCGCCTGACGGCCAAGGGCCGCGCGCTCAAGGTGAAGCTCGTGCCGCTCGCCAAGGCGGTGAACCGCGACGCGGTACGCGGTGTCACCGCCAAGGATGTCGAAACAGCGCGCCGCGTGCTTCTCGCGGTAAAAGAGAACCTTCGTAAGATAGAACGATGAAACTGCGCCTGACCTTCGCCTGCTGGGACTACGACCGCACGCGCGCCCTCGCCGACGGCACCGTGCGCCCGGAAGGCATCGACCTCACCTACCTCAACCTGCCGGTCGAGGAGACGTTCTTCCGCATGATGCGCGGGCAGGAGTTCGACGCCTCCGAGATGTCGCTCTCCTCCTATACCGCGTCGCTGCATGGACCCGATCCCAAGTTCATTGCGATTCCGGTGTTCCCGTCGCGCTTCTTCCGGCATTCGTGCATCTTCGTCAACACGAGTAGCGGTATCCGCCGGCCGGAAGATCTCAAAGGCAAACGCGTCGGCGTGCCCGAATACCAGATGACCGCGCCGGTCTGGATCCGGGGAATTCTCTCGGACGAGTACGGCGTCAAGGTCACCGACTACGAGCACCACTGGGGCGGCGAGGAAGAGACGGGGCGCATCGACAAGCTGAAGATCGAGGTGCCGCCGTCGATCCGCATCAAGCCGATCGGCGACACCAACACGCTCGCCGCGATGATCGCGTCCGGCCAGCTCGATGCGATGGTCACCGCGCGGGCGCCGTCGACCTTCTACGAGCATCCGGACAAGGTGCAGCGCCTCTTCCCCGACTACGTCACCGCGGAGAAGGACTATTTCCGCCGCACGAAGATCTTCCCGATCATGCACACCGTCGTCATCCGGCGCGACGTGTACGAGAAAAACCCGTGGGTGGCGCAGGCGCTCTACAAGGCGCTCGTCGCCTCCAAGGCGCAGGCGATGGAGATGTACAACCAGACCGCGGCGATGCCCGCCATGCTGCCGTGGCTCGTCGCGCACGTCGAGGAAGCCCGGCGCGAGCTCGGTGAAGACTGGTGGCCTTACGGTCTCGATGCCAATCGCCACGTGCTCGATACGTTCCTGCGCTATCACCACGAGCAAGGGCTCTCCAAGCGCCGGCTGAAGCCCGAGGAGCTCTTCGCCAAGGAGACGCTGGAAAGCTTCAAGGTCTAATTGGGGTCAGAAATATTGATCTGACCCCATTTAAGGAGGTGAGCATGGAATTCTCGACCCTGCTCTACGAAGTGAAGGACAACGTTGCGCGCATCACGCTGAACCGGCCGGACGCCGCCAACGCGCTCGATGCGCAAATGGGCCACGAGCTGATGCTCGCCTCCATCCGCGCCGGCGAGGACCCATCGGTGCGCGCGGTCATCCTGACCGCGGCCGGCAAGATGTTCTGCGGCGGCGGCGATCTCAAGCACTTCGCGCAGCAGGGCGAGCGCCTGCCGGGACATCTGAAGCAATTGGCCGGCGAGCTGCATCTCGCGATCTCGCGCTTCGCGCGGATGGAAGCGCCGGTCATCGCAGCGGTGAACGGCTCGGCCGGCGGCGCGGGCCTCAGCCTCGCCATCTTCGCCGACATCGTGCTCGCCGCGGAGTCGGCCAAGTTCACCCTCGCCTACACGCGCGCCGGCCTGAGTCCCGACGGCGGCTCGACCTACTTCCTGCCGCGCATCGTCGGCATGCGCCGCGCGCTCGAGATGGCGCTCACCAATCGCGTGCTGTCGGCGAAGGAAGCGCTCGACTGGGGCCTGGTCACCAAGGTGGTCGCCGATGCGCAGCTGCACGCGGAAGCGCAGGCGCTCGCCGCGCAGCTCGCCGCCGGGGCGACGCACGCGTTCGGTGCCGCCAAGCGCCTCCTCCAGCACAGCTTCAGCGAATCGCTGGAGACGCAGATGGAGCTCGAGGCGCAGGCCATCTCCGACCAGGCGCGCGGCGCGCATGCGCGCGAAGGCATCGCCGCTTTCATTGCCAAGCGACCGCCGCAGTTCCGCTGACCTCGCGCGAGCCTGGCTAGCCGCCACGCTGCTCAGCGGCGTGCCTTCCACGGCCTGGGGGCTCGTCACCGGCGGCGATGTCCTGGAGCCGACCCGTGCCGCCGGCTCGATGCTGCTGCCCGGCGAGACGTCGACCGCAAGGCTTGTCGCCGCGGCAACCATCGTTCATCCGGTGGTCTCCGGGTTCTGGTCGCTCGTGCTGTGGCGCCTCCTGCCCCGGCGCGCCGCCCTCGAATGGACCCTGCTCGCCGCCGTACTCATTGCACTCGTCGATCTGAAGGTCATCGCCCCGCTCTTCTTCCCGCGCGTGGCCGCGCTGGACTTCTGGCCACAGCTCGCCGATCACCTCATGTGGGGCGCGGCGTTCGCGATTGCGCTCGACTGGCGCCGGAGGCTATAAAAGCGCGCCATGCGCATCCTGCTCGCCCTATTGCTTGCCCTTCCTGTCCTCGCGCTAGCGAAGGACGATGATTTCACCCTCATCGGCGCCGCGGTTCGCACGCGCCCCGAGTTCGACGGCTCGTCGGATCGCACCATCGACGTCCATCCGGTGCTGCGCTATTACGGCGATCGCTGGTTCGCCCGCACCACGCAGGGGCTGCTCGAGGGCGGCGCGCGCTGGAACGTGCAGCGGTTGTTCGACGTCGGCGCGCAGCTCAACTACGAGCAAGGGCCGCGCGACGGCTCGCCGGACGCCTCCCTCGGCCTGCACGCGGAGATCGACCGCACGATGGGCCGCGTGCCGCTCAACGCCCTCGTGCGCGTGCGCCAGCACCTCGACAGCGATCGCGGCGCCGCGCTCGACGTGCGCGGAAACATGGGCGTCTTCGGCCAGTACGGCGTCCTCGCGGCGGTATTCGCGCAGGCGACGTTCGCGAACGAAAGGAATTTTCAGAGCTACTACGGCGTGAACGAGAGCGGCTACCTGATGCGCATCATCGGCATCCAGGGCGCTTACGAGCTCACGCCGCGCTGGTCGCTGACCAGCAACCTCGAGCACCACCACCTGAGCGACGCCGCGGCCAAAAGCCCGTTCGTCACGCAGCGCGGCGGCGTCTACTTCAGCGCGGGGCTGAGCTACCGTTTCTGAGACTTCGCGGCACGAGCTTTGCAACGGAGGCCGCAGGAGGTGCTTCCCGTGAAAAAGCTCGTTGCAACAGCGTTCGCATTCCTTTCTTTTGGCGCGACGGCAGCCGACTCGCTTTATCAGGTCGACCTCGGCGCGTCCTTGCGTGGCGGCAACCTGAAGGTCGAGCCCGAAGTGACCGGCCCGGCCGGCAAGGAGCTGCACTACAAGATGGAAGTGCGCCGCGAAGGCGCGGCGGGGAACTTGTCCAATAGCAGCCAGGGCGGCACGGTGCGCCTCGACCGTCAGGGTCACGCCCGGCTTGCGTCGAGCTCCGTGAATGTTTCGCCGAACGATCGCTACGAGGTCACGCTGCGCGTGATGGAGGGCAGCCGCGTCGTGGCGGAAAAGTCCGAGCAATATCCCTAAAACCCTTGCGTGATAAGGGCACGCCGCTTGCAGCAAGAAGCCTCACGTAGCCCCCTTAAACCATCAGGAGGATCCATGAAGAAGCTTTTACCGGTTCTCGTTTCCGGCATGTTCGCCATTTCGTTCAGCCAGCTCGCGGCCTCGCAGGGCTCGGTGCGGGTGCAACCGCACGGGACCTATAACAGCAGCACCAACACCCAGACGGGCGACAACAACCAGTCGACACAGCAGCAGGGTACGGCCAACCAGGCGCAGAACACCCAGCAGTCGGGCGCGCAGAACCAGAACTCGCAGCAGTACGGGTCCTCCAGCAGCACGCAGGGCCAGAGCAGCGCAGCCGGCGGAGATACCTCCACGCAGCGTGGCGCCGAGGACAAGAACCCGAACTCGCCGGGCAAAGGCTGGGCGAAAGGCAAGGAGAAGCACAAGGATCGCGACGCCTCGTCCGGCTCGAGCTCCAGCGGCTCGAAGTCGAGCGATAAGCAGTCGAGCGATCAGAAGTCCTCGTCGGCGGCGGGTGGCAGCTCCAGCTCGCCGACCCAGTCGAGCCAGCAGCAAGGCTCAGCTAACCAGTCGCAGAACACGCAGCAGTCGGGTTCGCAGAACCAGAACTCGCAGCAGTACGGCAGCGGATCGAGCACGCAGAACCAGAGCTCGTCCGGCGCCACCAGCGATACCAAGAAGTAAGCGGCGCCAGCTGAAGCGGGTTTATCGCTGCGACGTCTTATCGACCTCTCGTGCCGCCGAGCTCCGGGAAACCGGGCTCGGCGTTTTTCTTTTCACCCTTCAGGATCGCGAGGCGGTTCTTCATCGCCGCGATTTCGACCGTCTGGCTGGCGATGATGTCCTCGGCGAGGCGGCGCGTGGCCGGATCGCGGCCATGCACCAGCGCGAGCCGGGCCATCTCCACCGCGCCCTCGTGGTGCGGGATCATCATCGCTAGGAAATCGACGTCCGGATCGCCGCTATAGCGCACGTGCATCCCGTGCATCATGCGCTGCATGCCGGCCTCCATGTCGCTTTGGAAGCTCATGCCGTCTGTCCGCGGAAGCCGGGCCGCACGTAAACGAGATTGATGCTCTTCTTGTTGCGCAGCTCGCCGGAGGGCAGCTTCAGCGCGCCGAGC
>DATMIG010000375.1:0-2859 GCA_035554335.1 Burkholderiales bacterium | reverse complement strand
GGCCCCACTTCTGCGTTTCCGCCTTCACGAAAGCGTCGAGCTCGGCGAGGTTCATGATCATCGGCTCGCTGCCCGACGCGATGAAGCCTTCGCGCACCTCCGGCGCGGCGAGGATGCGATTGATGTCGGCGTTCAGCGCAGCGACGATCGCGCGCGGCGTCCTGATCGGCGCGGCCATCGCCACCCACGGCACGCCGGTGAAGCCCGGATAGCCGCTCTCCGAAATGGTCGGCAGCTCCGGCGCGGCCGCCGCGCGGTTCGCGCTCGAGACGGCGATCGCGCGCAGCTTGCCGCCCTTCACGAGCGGCAGCGTGGCGACCATCGTCTCGAACATGACGTCCACCTGGCCGCCGACGAGATCCGTGAGCGCCGCCGGGCCGCCCTTGTAGGGCACGTGCTGCATGTCGATCCCGGCCGCCGCCTTGAACATCTCGGTGACGAGATGGTTCGTCACGCCGCTGCCGCCGGAGGCGTAGTTCAGCTTGCCGGGATTCGCCTTCGCGTAATCGACCAGGCCTTTGATGTCCTTGATCGGCGAAGCGGGGTTGACCACCACCGCGTACGGCACGATGCCCAAGCCGGCCACCATGACGAAGTCGCGCGGCACGTCATAGGGCAGCTTGGGATAGAGGCCGGGATTGACGGCGAGCGGTCCGCTCGAGCTGGCGAGAAGCGTGTAGCCGTCGGGCTCGGCCTTGGCCGCCATCTCGGTGGCGATGATGCCGGCGGCGCCGGGACGGTTGTCGACGTAGAACTGCTGCGCGTGCTGCGCCGAGAGCCGCTGCGCGACGATGCGCGCGAGCACGTCGGTCGCCTGGCCGACCGGGAAGCCGAGGAGGATGCGCACCGGCTTGGCGGGATAGCTTTGCGCCCACGCGGTGGAGCACAAGGCCAGCAGAACAAGAGGGAGGAAAGCGAGCGCGCGGATCATTTGTACGGACAATGTAAGTCTACTAGCGGCGCAGCTCCATGCGATACGCGAAACGGCTGGCCGGGTGCAGGTTGTCGGCGAGCTCGAGGAGGCGGCCGCCTTCGTCGAAATAGCTGCGCCGGATCGAGAGGCCCGGCGTGCCGGGCGCGACGCCCAGGTTCTCCGCGTCCTCGTCGTCCAGCACGATGCCGCTGATCACCTGCTCGACGCGCTCGATGCGCAGGCCGAACTCGCGCTCGATGAGCGAGTACACCGCGCCCTTCTCGCCGCGCAGCGCGCGCTCGATGCCTTTCAGCGCCGGGTTGAGATAGAGCCGCGTGAGGGCGAGCGGCTTCGCGCCGCCGACCTCGCGGCGCAGCGCGACGGCGTAGATCCATTCCTGGCCGGTGCGCGCGCCGAGCGGGCGCGCCTGCTCGCGCGTCAGCTGCACGCGCCCGACGTACATGTACTGGAAGCCGGTGGTCTGTGCGTACTGCACGAGATCGCGCACCGAGCCGATGCTGTGGCGGTAGCGCGTGTCGTCGGGAAGCGCCGCCACCACCGTCCCGGCGCGAGGCTTGCGCTTGACCAGCCCCGCGGCGGCGAGGACGCGGATCGCCTCGCGCACCGTGAAGCGCGAGACGTTGAGGCTGCGGCACAGCGCATGCTCGGTCGGGAGCTGCGCGCCGACCGGATAGCGGCCGGCGGCAATCGCGCGGCGCAGGTCGCCGGCGATGCGGAGATACCGGGCGGGCGCGGGACTCCTCCTCTTGTCCATACAATATGATATTGGCATGAACGCTTCCGCCGACGACCCGGCGCTGCTCGACGCGATCGATCGCTGGCTCGAGCGCGAGGTCGCGCCCCAGGCCATGCGCCTCGAGCACGACGACATTTATCCGCATGCCCTGGTGGCGCGCATGAAGGAGATGGGACTCTTCGGCGCGGTGCTCGACCCGAAGTGGGGCGGCCTCGGCCTCTCGGCGTCGACCTACTCGAAGATCGTGATGCGCATCTCGGAAGTCTGGATGTCGCTCACCGGCATCTTCAACTCGCACCTGATGATGGCGATCCTCGTGCAGAAGTTCGGCACCGAGGAGCAGAAGGAGCGCTTCCTGCCGCGCATGGCGTCGGGCGAGCTGCGCGGCGGCCTCGCGCTCACCGAGCCGGACGCGGGCACCGACCTCAGCGCCATTCGCCTGCGCGCGGTGAAGGATGGCGACCACTACGTCGTCAACGGCACCAAGACCTGGATCAGCAACGGCATCGAGGGCAACGTCCTCGCCGTGCTCGCGCGCACCGACACGAACGCCCAGCCGCCGCGCAAGGGCCTGTCCATGTTCATCATGGAGAAGGGGCCGGGCTTCAGCGCGTCGCGCAAGCTGGAAAAGATCGGCTACAAGGGCATCGACTCCGCCGAGCTCGTGTTCGACAACTTCCGCGTGCCGGCCGCGAACCTGGTCGGCGGCGAAGGGCAGGGCTTCTACTGCGCGGTGAGCGGCCTCGAGCTCGGCCGCATCAACGTCGCCGCGCGCGGCGCCGGCATCGCCAAGGCGGCGCTCGATGCGTCGGTGCGCTATGCACAGACGCGCAAGACCTTCGGCAAGCCGATTGCCGAGCACCAGGCGATCCAGTTGAAGCTGGGCGAGATGGCGACTCGCGTCGAAGCGGCGCGCCTGCTGATCGAGCAGGCGGCGAAGATCTACGACGAAGGCCGGCGCTGCGACATGGAAGCCGGCATGGCGAAGTACTTCGCCTCCGAGGCCGGCCTCGAGAACGCGCTCGAGGCGATGCGCATCCACGGCGCTTATGGCTACTCGAAGGAATTCCCCATCGAGCGCCTGGTGCGCGATGCGCCGCTCATGTGCATCGGTGAAGGCACCAACGAGATGCAGCGCATCATCATCGCGCGGCAGCTCGTCGAGCGAAACCGGGTCTAATTCGGGGTC
>DATMIG010000374.1:0-13967 GCA_035554335.1 Burkholderiales bacterium | reverse complement strand
AGCCGAGGCCGCGCAGCTTGCCGCGCCGGAGCGACTGCTCGCGGCGCTCCTTGAAGCCGGCGACGTCGCCCATCTTCTGCGCGGCAGCGAGCGTGGCTTCATAGTTGCCGGTGTCGTACTGCAGCGCGACCGGCGTCTGGTACGGGAACTGGCGGATGAAGTTTTTTCGCCGCAGCTCGGCCGGATCCATCTTCAGCTCGCGCGCCGCGGTCTCGACGAGGCGCTCGACCACGTAGGTCGCTTCCGGCCGCCCGGCGCCGCGATAGGCGTCGACCGGCGTGGTGTTGGTGAACACCGCCGTGACCTCGCAGTAGATCACCGGCGTCGTGTACTGCCCGGCGAGCAGCGTGGCGTAGAGGATGGTCGGGATGCACGAGGCGAACGTGGACAGGTACGCGCCCAGGTTCGCGGTGGTGCGCACGCGCATGGCGAGGAACTTGCCGTCCTTGTCGAGCGCGAGCTCCGCGGTCGTGACGTGGTCGCGGCCGTGCGCGTCGGAGACGAACGACTCCGAGCGGTCCGCGGTCCACTTCACCGAGCGGTTGAGCTGCTTCGCCGCCCAGGTCACCACCACGTCTTCGGGGTAGAGGTAGATCTTCGAGCCAAAACCCCCGCCCACGTCCGGCGCGACCACGCGCACCTTGCTTTCCGGCAAGCCGAGCACGAACGCGGTCATCAGCAGCCGCTCGACGTGCGGGTTCTGGCTCGCGACGTAGAGCGTGTAGCTGTCGTCGTGGCGCGCGTAGCTGGCATTCGCCGAGCGCGGCTCGATGGCGTTCGGCACCAGGCGGTTGTTGACGAAGTCGAGCTTCGTCACGTGCGCGGCCTTGGCGAATGCGGCGTCGACCGCGCCCTTGTCGCCGAGCGCCCAGACATAGCACGTGTTGTCCGGCGCGATCTCATGGATGGCCGGTCCGCCCTTCGCCTTCGCCGCCGAGGCCACCGCCGGCAGCGGCGCGTAATCGACCTCGATCAGCTCGGCGGCGTCGCGTGCCTGCGCCTGCGTCTCAGCAATCACGACGGCCACGCGCTCGCCGACGTGCCGCACCTTGCCCTGCGCGAGCGGCGGATACGGCGGCTCCTTCATCGGCTGGCCTTTGACGTCGGTGATCAGCCAGCCGCAGGGTAGGCCGCCGACTTTGGCTGCCGCCAGGTCCGCGCCGGTATAAACGGCCAGCACGCCGGGCGCCTTGCGCGCTTTTTCAACGTTGATCTTTTTCAACGCCGCATGAGCATGCGGCGATCTTACGAACGCGGCATACGACTGCCCTGCGAGGGCTACGTCATCGGTGTACTGGCCCGTGCCGGTGAGAAAGCGATAGTCCTCTTTGCGCGCAACCCGCGCGCCGATCAATGAAGTGCTCATCGAAAGCCTCCATCACTTGGTGGCGGCCATGGCGCGGGCGCCGGCCATGATGCTCTTCACGATGTTGTGATAGCCCGTGCAGCGGCAGAGGTTGCCCTCCAGGCTCTCGCGCACCTCCTGCTCGGTCGGGCTGGGGTGGCTCTTCGCGAAATCGAGCGCGTTCATCACCATGCCGGGGGTGCAGAAGCCGCACTGCAGGCCGTGGTTTTCCTTGAACGCCGCTTGCATTGGATGCAAGGTGCCGTCGGCGTGGGCTACGCCTTCGATGGTCAGGATGTCCGCTCCCTCGGCCTGCATGGCGACGATCGAGCAGCTCTTGATCGCCTTGCCGTTCAGGTGCACGGTGCACGCGCCGCACTGCGCCGTGTCGCATCCCACGTGGGTGCCGGTGAGGCGCAGGTTCTCCCGGATGAACGTCACGAGCAGGGTGCGCTCCTCGACCTCCGCGGATACCGGCTTGCCGTTGACTTTCATGGATACGCGTACCGACATGCGGGTCTCCTCTCTCCTCGGGGTTTCTTTCAGGGGAAGGAAATCGTAGCATTTCCACCAGTGAGATTGCTTATCGTCGAAGACGACGCGCCTCTCGCCTCCGGGCTGCGGCGCATCCTGGAGGCCGAGGGCCACGCGGTCGATGTGACCTCGCGCGGCGAGCAGGCGGTGCTCGCCGCGTCGCAGGAGCGCTTCGACCTCGTCATCCTCGACATCGGCCTGCCGCAGATGGACGGCTTCGAGGTGCTGCGCCGGCTGCGCGCCGGCTCGCCCGATCGCAATGGCCCGATGCCGGTGCTCGTGCTGACGGCGCGAGACGCGGTGGAGGATCGCGTGCACGGCCTCGACCTCGGCGCCGACGATTACATGGTGAAACCGTTCGCCATGCCGGAGCTGACGGCGCGCGTGCGCGCGCTCCTGCGCCGCTCGCAGGCGCACGGCGGACCGCGCATCGTGCATGGCCCGCTCGCGCTGGATACCGTGGCGCGACGCGCGTTCCTGCGAAACGAGCCGCTCGAGCTCGCCGCGCGCGAGTGGGCGGTGCTCGAGGTGCTGCTCGGCAAGGTGGAGAAGATCGTCTCGAAGGAGGCGATCATCCAGGCCGTCGCCGGCTGGGGCGACGATCTGTCGCCGAACGCGATCGAGGTGTACGTCTCGCGCCTGCGCTCGAAGCTCGAGCCGGCCGGCATCAAGATCCGCACGGTGCGCGGCTTCGGCTACATGCTCGAAGAATACAAAGAGAGCAAGGCAAACTAGTCGTGGCAGCGCGCAGCCTCCGCGCACATCTGCTGCGGATGCTGCTCCCGCCCATCGCGGCGCTGCTCCTTCTTGGCGCGCTGGTCGCGTACTACCCGTCGATCGAGCCCGCCACCGCGGCGTATGACCAGGGACTGATCGACGTCGGCATCTCGCTCGGCGCGTATATCCGCACGGGCGGCAACAACTACTGGCTCGAGCTTCCCACCGCCGTCGACCAGGTCCTGCGACGCGACAGCTACGACACGGTCTTCTACCAGGTGCTCGCGCCGAGCGGCGACGTGATCGCCGGCGACCAGGGGCTGCCGCCGCCGCCGGGCGAAGGCGCCGACAGCATCGTCACCTATGACACGGTGTACCGCGGGCAAAGCATCCGCGCCGTCGCGGTGCCGGCGCAATGCGGCGCGGCGTCGTGCCGCGTGCTGGTGGCGGAGACGACGGTGAAGCGCAAGCGCATGGCGCGCGACATCCTGTTCTCGACGCTGCTGCCGGAGATGCTGATCGCCATCGCCACGGTGCTCATCGTCTGGTTCGGCGTGAAGCGCGGCCTCGGTCCGCTCGCGCGCCTGTCGGAGGAGATCAAGCAGCGCTCGCCGGGCGATCTGCGGCCGATCGACGCCGCCGGCACGCCGGAAGAAGCGCGGCCGCTCGTCTCGGCGCTGAACGGCCTGCTCGGCGAAGTCGCGCAGGCAAGCCGCAACCAGCAGCGGTTCCTCGCCAACGCCGCGCACCAGCTGCGCACGCCGCTCGCGGGGCTGCAGGCGCACACGGAGCTCGCGCTCGCGCGGCCACTGCCGGATCCGGTGCGCGCCGAGCTGGCGCAGGTGCACGAGGCGACGACGCGCACCGCGCGCCTCGCAAACCAGCTGCTGGCACTGGCGCGCGCCGAGCCGGGGGCGCGCGGCAACGCTGCGGACGTGAACCTGAAGAGCATTGCCGAGGGCGAGGCGGACCAGTGGGTGCACCAGGCGCTCGCGCGCGACGTCGACCTCGGCTTCGAGCTCGAGCCGGTAAGTGTGCAGGGCGATGCGTTCCTGCTGCGCGAGGCGCTTGCCAATCTCGTGCACAACGCGATCGAATACTCGCAGCGCGGCGCTCGCGTCACGGTGCGCACCGGGCGCCGCGACGGCCTGCCGGTGATCGAGGTGGAGGACGACGGTCCCGGCATTCCTTACGCGGAGCGCCAGCGCGTGCTCGAGCGCTTCTACCGCGTGCCGGGCACCGCGGGCACCGGCAGCGGCCTCGGCCTCGCCATCGTGAGCGAGATCGCGGCTGGCCATGGCGCGAATATTGTTATTACGGATGGCGCGGGCGATAGGGGCTGCCGCGTTGCGATAACATTTCCGCATGGATAGCGTCGATATCGAAGTCCTGCGCACCGCGGAAGCGTGGCGCAAGAGCGGCGAGCGCGTGGCGCTCGGCACGATCGTCAAGACCTGGGGCTCGGCGCCGCGTCCGATCGGCGCGATGGTCGCGATCCGCGGCGACGGGCAGATCGTCGGCTCGGTCTCCGGCGGCTGCGTCGAGGACGACCTGGTCGAAAAGGTGCGCGAGAAATTCGCCGCCGCAAGCAAGCCCGAGCTCATCACTTACGGCATCACCAACCAGGAAGCGACGCGCTGGGGCCTGCCGTGCGGCGGCACGCTGCAGCTCGTGCTCGAGCCGCTGAGCGAAGCGAGCGGCATCGCCGAGCTGCTCGATCGCGTGACGCACCAGCAGCTCGTCAAGCGCAACCTCGACATGGAGAACGGCCGCGCCACGCTCGAGCCCGGGCGCTGGCAGGACGTGCTGGAATTCGACGGCAAGATGCTCTCGTCGGTGCACGGGCCGCGCTGGCGCCTGGTGCTGATCGGCGGCGGCCAGCTCACGCGCTACCTCGCGGAGATGGCGCGCATGCTCGACTACCACGTGGTGGTCGTGGACCCGCGCCAGGAATACGCCGACAGCTGGGACCTGCCCTCGGTGCCGATCAATCGCGGCATGCCCGACGACGTGGTGCGCGAGCTCGAGCTCGACGGCCACAGCGCGCTCGTCGCGCTGACGCACGACCCGAAGCTCGACGACCTCGCGCTGATGGAAGGCCTGAAGTCGGCGGCGTTCTACGTCGGCGCCATCGGCTCGAAGAAGAACAACGATGCCCGGCGCGAGCGGCTGAAGGAGTTCGACGTCTCGGCGGACGAGATCGCGCGCCTGCGCGGGCCGGTCGGCCTGTACATCGGCTCGAAGACGCCGCCGGAGATCGCGGTGGCGATCCTCGCCGAGATGACCGCCGTGCGCCACGGCGTGTCCGAGCCGTCGTGGGCGGCCAAGCCCCAGCGCCGTTTCGACGCCTCCGCGTGCGAGGTGAAGCAGACTTGAAGCTCGTCGGCCTGCTGCTCGCGGCAGGCTCGGCATCGCGGTTCGGCTCCGACAAGCTGCGACACGCGCTGCCGCACGGCGTGCCGATCGCCGTCCAGTCCGCGCGCACGCTGCGCGCCGAGCTGCCCGAAGTTTTCGTCGTCGTGCGCGATCGCGCCGCGGTGGGCGCGTTCGAGCAGGAAGGCTGCCGCGTCGCGGTGTGCGAAAACGCCAACGAAGGGATGGGCGCGAGCCTCGCCTGCGCGGCCCGCGCCGCCGGCCCGCGCGACGGCTACATCGTGGCGCTCGCCGACATGCCGTTCATTCGCCGCACGTCGATCGCCGCGGTGCGCGAGGCGCTCGAGAAGGGCGCCGCGCTCGCTGCGCCTTACTTCCGCGCCCGCCGCGGACATCCGGTCGGCATCGCCGGCCGCTTCCATGAAAAATTGATAAAGCTCGAAGGCGACGAGGGCGCGCGCCGCGTCCTCGCCGAAAATGAGCGCCAGCTCGTGAAGATCCCGGTGGGCGATCCGGGCGTGATCCGCGACATCGACCGTCCGGAGGACCTCGCGCCCCCGGTGCTCGTCTAGCAAGGAAAGAGAATGGAACCGGTCTGGAACCCCAAGCTGCCCAAGGGCGCGAACTTCATCCGCGCCAAATTCCTGTGGGAAATCGGCCTGCACATCGCGGGCAACCCGGCCACGCCGTACTACGGCAACCGCGACATCTGCATCACCGTGGGCTCGGGCTCCGGCGACAAGTACAAGCCGTGGCTGCGCATGTCGTGCGGCTCGCCGATCCTCGCGCACGCGGTGGCGCGGGGCGAGCTCGAGGCGGCGATCGTCAATCCGTCGGCGATGCTGACGCAGGCGGTGCGCGGCAAAGGCCTCTTCGGCACGCCGCTGCCCCTTTGCATCATCGCCAACTATCCGTCGTGGGACCGGTTTGTCTTTGCCGCGCACCCGCGCCTCGGCCTCAAGTCCCTTGCGGACGTGAAAGCGCGCAGGCTGCCGGTGCGTATCTCGACGCGCGAGGACAAGACGCACTCGACGCGCGACCTGATCAACCAGGTGCTCGGCGTGTACGGGTATTCGATGCAGGACGTGGAGAGCTGGGGCGGCAGCCTGCAGCTGAACGGCGGCCCGGGCGACGCGCGGCGGCTGAAGGCGATCGGAGAAGGCTCGGTCGACATCGTCATGGACGAGGGCCTCGCGCTCTGGCTCGAGCACGCGCTCGCCGCCGGATACCAGCCGCTCACGCTCGAGCCGGAAGTGTTCAAGAAGCTGGGCGAGATCGGCTGGCGCCGCGTCGTCATGCCGAAGGGGCAATACCGCGGCCTCGAGGCGGACCATGCGTGCATCGACTACAGCGCCTGGCCGCTCTATGCGCGCACCGACCTGCCGGACGACGACGCCTACAAGATCGTCGACGCCATCGCGGCGCGGCAGGACGAGATCGTGTGGGAGGAATTCAACGCCTGGGCGCCGTTCAAGGGCATCGGCGCGCTGGGCGAGGAGACCGACGCCACGCCGCGCGACGTGCCGCTGCATCCGGGCGCCGCGCGCTGGTTCCGCGAGCACGGCTACAAGGTCTAGCCGTTATCATTGCGCCCGGAGGGAGTGTCCCAGGTGAGCAGCAGGTGAAAGCGGGCGAAACCACCGCGCAGCGCGCGATCCTTTTTGCCGACGTCTGCGAGAGCACGGCGATCTACGAGAGCGTGGGCGATACGCCGGCGCTCGCGCTGATCAACCACCTCTTCGCGAGCTTCGACAAGGTGGTGAAGACGGCCGGCGGCGTCATCGTCAAGAACCTGGGCGACGGCGTCGTCTGCGAGTTCCAGCAGCCCGATGCCGCCTTCCGCGCCGCGTGCGCCATGCAGGAAGCGTCCGGCGAGGTGGCCTCGGAGGCGTGGCCGGCCATGAAGATCAAGATCGGCTTCAACTACGGTCCGGTCGTCCTCAAGGACAGCGATGTGTTCGGCGACACGGTGAACGTGTGCGCGCGCGTCGTTTCACTGGCCAATCCCGCGCAGGTGCTCACCACGCAGCGGACCATCGAGGCACTGTCGCCGGGCCTGCGCACGCGCTGCCGGGAGCTCTATACGACACCGGTGCGCGGCCGCGTCTCGCAGGTGAAGGTGTGGGAAGTGCTGTGGCGCTCGGATCCGGACGTCACCAAGGTGGAAGCGGCCGAGCCGAGCGGCGACCAGGGCGCGAAGTGGGTGCTGAAGCTCAGCATCGGCGGCGAGAGCTACATCGTCGAGCCGGGCGCGGTCCTGCGCATCGGGCGCGATGCGGCCAACGACATCGTGGTCGCGACCGAGAACGCGTCGCGCGTCCATGCGCGCATCTTCACGCGCGAAGACCACTTCGTGATCGTCGACCAGTCCTCCAACGGCACGTTCCTGATGGCCGACGGCTCGCGCGAGGTGCGGCTGCGACGCAGCGAGGCGCTGCTCGGCGACCGCGGCTGGATCGGCCTCGGCCGCAGCGCCGCGCGCCACGGCGACCACGTGCTGCGCTACCGGCTAGAGCGCCACTCCTGAGCTAGCCGCGCAACGAGAGCGCGAGGCGCGGCATCGCCTCGATGATCCGGTCGATCGTCATGCGCACATGCGCGTCGACGGCCGCCGGGTTGGTCTGGTAGTCGAGCACCACTTCCTCGATATCCGGCAGCGCCTCGCACGCACCGCCGCACGCCTCGAGGAAGAGCGGCGCCCGATACGCGAAGCGCTCGACCATGAAGCGCTGGTGGTCGGTGCTCATCGCGATCACCGTTTTCGCGCCACGCAGGATGTCCTGGCTCAGCGTGCGCCGCCGGTGCGCGCTCACGTCGATCCCCTTGCCGAGCAGGTATTCGCGCACGTTCGGCCGCACGACGTACGGATAGTCCTGCGTCCCGGCCGAGGCGACGACGATGCGGCTGCGGGCGCCGAGCTCGCGGCGCAGCGCGTATTCCGCGGTGAGGCTGCGGAAGATGTTGCCGGTGCAGACGAAGAGAACGTCCGTCACTGCTACTTGCGCGACTGGATCAGCTCCCAGACCTTCGGCGGCGAGAGCGGCAGCGCGCGCGGCTCGACGCCGAGCGGGGCGAGCGCCGCGGCGACCGCGTTCGCCACCACGCCGCCGACCGGCACGATGCCGCCTTCGCCGGCGCCTTTCGCGCCGAGCGGATTGTTCGGCGAGGGCGAGTTGCCGGTGATGATGGCGCGGATGTTGGGGAATTCGTCGGCGCCGGGCATCAGGTAGTCGGCGAGCGAGGCGGTGAGGAACTGGCCCTCCTCGTCGTACTGCAGGTGCTCGAGCAGCGTGCCGCCGAGGCCCTGCACCACGGCGCCGATCGCCTGGCCGGTGGCGGTCAGCGGATTGATGACGCGGCCGACGTCCTCGACCATCAGGTAGTCGACGAGCTGCACGTGGCCGGTGCGCGGATCGACCGCGACGTGCGCCGCGGCTGCGCCGTAGGAGTACGTGTGCAGGTGACCGGCGAATGTACCCTCCGCGCTGCGCGCGCCGGTCTCCTTGATTTTCTTCGCCGCGTCGAGGATCGCCGAGCCGCCCATCACCACCGAGCGCGAATGGAAGGCGCCGAAGCCTTCCTTGAGATAGGTGGTCGAGCCGTGCAGCACGCGGATTTTTTCCATCGGCAGTCCGAGCGCCTCGGACGCAATCTGCGCGCACACCGTTTCGAGGCCCTGGCCGACGTTGGCCGAGCCGATGTACACCGTCGCGCCGCCCTTGTCGTCGAGCTCGATGCGCGCGTTCTCGCGCGGCCCGGCGGCGCCGCCCTCGATGAAAGAGCAGACGGAGACGCCGTGGTAGCGGCCGTCGACCAGTCTTCCGTTCATCTGCTTCTTCCGCTCGTAGCCGAACTCGGCCAGACAACGCTCGAGCGCCTGCGCGTAGTCGCCGCTGTCCAGGCTCTCCTTCTTCTCCGGCGGCGTGACGGTGGCGAGCGGGTAGGGCATCTCGTCGGGCTGCGGCAGATTGCGGCGGCGAAATTCCACCGGATCGATGCCGAGGTCCTTCGCCGCCATGTCCATCAGGCGCTCGCGGAAGAAGTCGGCCTCGAAGCGGCCCGGGCCGCGGTAGGTGCCGACCGGCGTCTTGTTGGTGAGCAGCGCCGACGACTGCATGTGGATGTGCGGGATCGCGTACGGGCCGGAGAGGAACTGCGCGACGTTGCGCGGCGGGATCGAGCCGTTGGCGCGCATGTAGGCGCCCATGTCGACCCACGCCTCGCCGCGCAGCGCGACGATGCGGCCGTCCTTCTCGCACAGGATCTCGATCTCGCAGTCCATCTCGCGCGAGTGGTTGGAGGCGAGCAGGTTCTCGCGCCGGTCCTCGGTCCACTTCACGGGCACGCCGAGCCGGCGCGCGGCGAAGGGGATGAGGAAGTCCTCCGGATAGAACTCGCCGCGCACGCCGAAGCCGCCGCCGACGTCGGGCTCCAGCATGTCGATGCAGTCCTCCGGCAGGTCCATGTTCTTGGCGAGCATGCGGCGCGTCGAGAACGGCACCTTGGCTGCGCCCGAAACGGTGAGCTTGGTGCGCGCGCCGTCCCACCTGGCGAGCAGGCCGCGCGGCTCCATGCACACCGCGGTATGGCGCTGCACCGCGAAGCGCTCTTTCCTCCGATAGGGGGCCTTCGCGTTCAGCGCATCGCCCTTGGTGGCGGTGTACTTGATCGCGAGCCGGCCTCGGTGGCAATCCACCACCGCGGGCAGCGGCTCGATGTCGACCTCGATCGCGTCGAGCGCGTCCTCGGCGACGGCGAGCGTGTCGGCCACCACGACGGCGATCGGCTCGCCGACGTAATTGACTTCCTTCGAGGCGATGACCGGCTGCTCGTACGGCACCAGCTCCGGCAGCGGCGCGAGGCGCAGCGGAATGCTCGGCACCGGGCCGTCCTTCGCGACGTCGGCGGCGGTGAAGACCGCATGCACGCCGGGAATCCCTCGCGCTCTGGCGACCTCGATGGAGCGGATGCGGCCGTGGCCGACGTTCGAGCGCAGGATCGCGGCGTGCACCATGCCGTCGATGTGCTGGTCGTCGACGTACGAGCCCTTGCCGCGCAGCAGGCGCAGGTCTTCGAAGCGCTCGACCGGTTTGCCGATCATTTGCGGTATGCCTTTCTCGCCTCGTACACGGCCTCGACGATGCCGATGTAGCCGGTGCAGCGGCAGATGTTGCCGGAGAGCACCTCGCGGATCCGCTCCTTGTCCGCGTCCGGCTCCTCGGTGAGGAGCGCGTGCGCGGTCGTCAGCATCCCGGGCGTGCAGAAGCCGCATTGCAGCGCATGGTGCTTGCGGAACGCGGCCTGCAGCGGCGACAGCGCCTCGTCGGTGGACAAGCCTTCGACCGTGGTCACTTTCGCGCCATTCGCCTGCACCGCCAGCATCAGGCACGAGCGCACCGCCGCGCCATTGACGATCACGGTGCATGCGCCGCACACGCCGTGCTCGCAGCCGACGTGCGTGCCGGTCTGTCTGAGCTCGTGGCGGATGCAGTCGGCGAGCGTCGTGCGGGCGGGCACCTCCGCTTCCACGGCGTGCCCGTTCAGCTCGAAACGCGTCTTCATTGCTCGACCCGGATCTTTGCCGTCGCGACCAGGTTCTTCCACTTCTCGGTGTCCTGCCTCACGAAGCCGGCGAACTGCGCCGGCGCATTCGCCACGGGCGTCGCGCCGAGCTCGGTCAAGCGCTTGGCGATGTCCGGCAGGGCAACGATGCGCGCGGTTTCGCCTTGGATTCTGGAAATCGTTTCAGGAGGCGTTCGGGCCGGCGCGAAAATGCCGACCCACGCCGTCGCTTCAAAGCCGGGCAGCACCTCCGCGATCGCCGGCACGCCGGGCAGCGCGGCGCTGCGCTCGAGGCTTGCCACGCCGAGCGCCTTCATCTTGCCGCCGTTCACGGCCGACATCACCGCGGTCACCTGGTCGAAGGCGAAGGCGACGTGGCCGGCCATCAGGTCGTTGAGCAGCGGTCCGGTGCCCTTGTACGGGATGTGGTTGATGTCGGTCTGCGTCTGCAGCTTGAAGAGCTCGCCGGCGAGGTGCGTCGAGCTGCCGGCGCCGGAGCTGCCGAAGTTGTACTTGCCGGGATTCGCCTTGAGCTTCGCGATCAGGTCCTGCAGCGAATCGGCGGTCGACGGATGCGCCACCAGCACGTTCGGAAAGGTCGCCACCAGCGTGACCGGCGCGAAGTCGGTGAGATGGTTGTAGGGAAGGGTCGCATTGACGGCCGGGCCGACGGCGTGCGTCGATGTCGTGCCCATCAGGATGGTGTGGCCGTCGGGCGCCGCGCGCGCCACCGCTTCCGAGCCGATCGCGCCGGCCGCCCCTGCGCGGTTCTCGACCACCACGGGCTCTTTCCACGCTTCGCTCATCTTCGCCGCGACGATGCGCGCGATGATGTCGGTCGCGCCGCCGGGCGGGAACGGCACGATCCAGCGCACCGGCTTGGACGGAAACGATTGCGCGGCGGCGTGGGCGGCGAAGAAGCAGAGAAGCAGCAGGGCTTTTTTCATAGCGTCCTCGTCAGCGCACGCTCGAGCAGCGCGCCGGCCAGCGATCGGCGGTAGGCAGCGCTCGCATGCAGGTCGGTCGGCGCATCGTCGAGCGCGCCTTCGAGCGCGCGCGCGGCGGCCTGGATGGTTTTCTCGGTGAGTGCATGGCCGTTGACGGCAGACTCGGCGGCCTTGACGCGGCGCGGGCGGGTGCATGCGCCGATGACGCCGATGTGCGTGTTGGCGGCGCGGCCGTTGGCATCGAGGTCGTAGTACGCGGCGATGCCGGCGAGCGCGAAGTCGCCGCGCCGGCGCGCGAACTCCTCGAACGCCCAGCGCCGGTTCGCGGGCCAGCCGGGCAGGCGTACTTCGACGATCAGCTCGTCGTCGCGCAACGCAGTCGAGAGCGCGCCGGTGAAGAAGTCCGCGGCGGCAATGGTGCGCGGTCCGCGTGCGCCGTTGACGACGATCTGCGCATCGCAGGTGACGGCGATGCCCGGCATCTCGGCGGCCGGGTCGGCGTGCGCCAGGCTGCCGCCGATCGTGCCGCGGTTGCGCACCTGGTAGTGCGCGACGTGCGAGATCGCCTCGACGAGCAGCGGCTGCGCCCTGGCGAGCGCGGCATGGTCCTCGATGTCGCGCCAACGCACGCGCGCGCCGAGATGCACGCCGTTCGCGTCGATCGCGATCTTCTCGAGCTCGCGCAGATGGGCGAGATCGATCAGCAGCGGCGGTGTCGCGAGGCGGAACGCCATGGTCGGAATCAGGCTCTGGCCGCCGGCGAGCGCTTTCGCGCCCGGATTCGCGGCGAGGAGATCGAGCGCCTCGCGCAGCGTCGCCGGCGCGGCGTAGTCGAAGGCGGGCAGCTTCACTCGGGCTTGAGGTTGGCGGTCTTCACGACCTTCGTCCAGCGCGCGATGTCCGCGCGCTGGAACGCGGCGAGCTCCTCGGCGCTCGAGCCGATCGGCGTGGTGCCGAGGCCCTGCAGGCGCTCGCGCAGGTCGGTGGCGGTCACCGCCTTGTGGATCTCGCTGCTGAGCTTCGAGGTGACTGCCTCGGGCATGCCGGCCGGGCCGAAGATCGCGTACCAGGACGTGACCTCGAATCCGGGATAGCCGGCTTCGGCGACCGTCGGCAGGTCGATGCCCGGCACGCGCTTCGCCGTGGCGAGCGCGAGCGCCTTGAGCTTGCCGTTCTTCACGTGCGGCTCGGCGGCGGTGTACTCGACCGAGATGAAGTCGATGTTGCCCGCCATCAGGTCGGCGAGCGCGGGGCCCGAGCCCTTGTAGGGCACATGCACGGCCTGGATGCCGGAGAGCGACTTGAAGAGCTCGGCGGCGAGATGGTGCGGCGAGCCGTTGCCGGCGGAGCCGAAGTTGAGTGAACGTTGCTTGCCGAGCTGGACGAGATCCTTCACCGAATTCACGCCGAGCCTGGGATTGACGATCAGCGCGTGCGGGATCGTCGCCACCAGGCTCACCGGCGTGAAGTCCTTCACCGCGTCGTACGGCAGGCTCTTCGGGTTGAACGCCGGATTGATGCCGTGCGTCGTCGTCGCGCCGAGCAGCAGCGTGTAGCCGTCGGGCGCCGACTTCGCCACGAGCTCGGAGCCGATCGCGCCCGAGGCACCGGCCTTGTTCTCGACCACCACCGGCTGGCCGAGGCTCTCGGAGAGTTTTGCACCGACGCCGCGCGCGATGAGATCGAGCGCGCCTCCCGGCGCGAACGGCGCGATGAGGCGGATCGGCTTCGACGGATAGCTCTGGGCGATGGCGAGCGGCGCGACGACGAGCAGCCCGAGCAGCAGGAAGGAATTGCGCAGCTTCATTTGAGATGGTCACCCCGTCGCTGGTAGAGATCGTCGTCGGCATAGCCCATCGTCTCGGGCCGCGCGCGGCCGAGCATGACCTGGAAGTACACCGGCTCCAGACTTTCGTTGATGTAGCCATGGATCACGCCCGGCGGGCAGGCGATGCATTCCCACGGCCCGAGCTTGATGTCGATGCGCTTGCCGCTCTCGTCCTGGATGAACGCGGTGAGGTAGCCCTGCAGCACGAAGAAGATTTCCTCCACTTCGTGCGTGTGCGCGGCGTTTCCCTGGCCGGGCTCGACGTACATGATCGACAGCGTGAAGCCGCGCGGCGGGATGGCGTGCGTGTCGCCGTGCTTGCCGGAGCCGCCGGCGCCGATGAAGCGGTGCTGGGCGCGCTTGTAGCCTTCGATCTTCGCGTCCTCGAACGCGGCCCAGTCGGCCTTGCGGTCGCGGAAGCGGGCGACGTACTTCTGCGCGATTTCCTCGAGCGGCATGCCGACGAGCTCGGGTGGACGCGCGTGGCGCGCGACACTGCTCATGCGAGACCTCCTTGATTCATTGTGCCTTGATGCCGGAGATGCGGGCGATCCGTTCCGCATTGTCGATCTCGTCGCTCACGAAGCGGGCGAACGCGGCCGGATTCATCGTCACGTTCTCGACGCCGAGCCGCGCGAAGCGCTCGCGCACATCGGCCGAG
>DATMIG010000373.1:0-3570 GCA_035554335.1 Burkholderiales bacterium | reverse complement strand
ACGTTCGTATCGCCGATCTTGCCGCCGGCGTCGATCGGCCAGGGGTCGTTCTGGTCCTTCAGGCCGAGCACCGGGCCGCCGCGGCCTTTCACGTTGGCGGGCAGGCCCTTGTACGTTCCCTTCGATTCGACCGCCACGCCGTCCGCGTCGGTGGACAGCTCGTTTTCCAGGTCGATGTCGCGTCCGGCGTCGGCGAAGCGCAGGCGCCCCCGATCGAAGGTGAGCTGCTGCAGGGCGATGCGCGAGCCGCCCTCTTTCTTCTCGTCGCTCAGAATCCAGTTCTTGCGGCCTTCGTCGTCGACCTCGAGGTCGATCTCCGGGTGCACGAGATGCACTTCCGGCAGCACGACGCGGCCGACGAGCAGCGGCAGCAACCGCACGCTCGCCTCGACGGCTTCGGCCTGGAACATCCAGTCCTCGTCGGCCCAGTCCGGATTGGCGAAGCGCACCTTGCCGGCGCGGAAGCGCGGATGGACCCAGCTCCACACCGGTTTCAGCTCGCCTTCGATGATGAGCTCGCGCCCGGTCGCATGGGACACCGCCCGCTGGATCGGGCCCTTCAGCGTGCCGAGGCCGAACATCACGAACAGCACCATCGCTGTCAGGAGAACGAGTACAGCGAGACCTACCCACTTCAACGCGCGCATGCGCGTTGGACGCGCTATGCGGCGGCTCTGTTCCCTTCCCCAAGCTGAGCGGCCCATGCCTGGCACCACTCGACCGCCATTTCCTCCGGCAGCACGCCGCTCGATGCGTCGTGCTTGTAGCGCTCACCGATGCGTGTCGCGCCCAGCTCCGTGAGGATGTCGTCGAATCGCTTGCCGCCGTAGTTGAAGGTCTCGGCGTAGGTCCTGTCGCCCAGGCCGAACACTCCATACTGCACGCGCGAGAGGTCCGGCCGCTTCTTCTGCAGGTCTTCGTACAGCGCGCGCGCGTTGTCCGGCACGTCGCCTTGCCCGTAGGTGGAGGTGCAGATGAGGAATGCGCCCTCGCGCTCGAAAACGGACGCGTCCAGGCCGTCCATCAGCAGCGCCTCGATCTGCGTGCTCTCGTCGCCGAGGGCGAGCTCCATCTCCTGCGCGCAAAGCTGCGCCGTGCCCGTCATCGTGCCGATGAGGATGGTGATTCGCATTGACTCGAAAATATATTGCACCTTAGAATCTGGGTCAAGCACTATATTGCATGAACGCCCCCGTCACCACGCAGGCACAGGAAGCCGCCTACCTCGCGCAGCTCGGCGAGCGGGTGCGCGCCTGGCGCACGCAGCACGGCATGAGCCGCAAGAACCTTTCCGCCGCGTGCGGCGTCTCGGAGCGCTATCTCGCCCAGCTGGAAGCCGGCGATGGCAACATCTCGGTGCTGCTTCTGCGCAAAGTGGCGCGTGCGATGGGCGTGCCGGTCGAGACGCTGGTGCGCGAGGAAGAGCCGCGCGCGAAGCCGGTCGCCCTGCTCGGCCTGCGCGGCGCCGGCAAGTCGACGCTCGGCGCGAAGCTCGCCGCGGAGCTCGGCGTGCCCTTCATCGAGCTCGACCGCGAAGTCGAGAAGGAAGCCGGCGCGAAGCTCGGCGAGGTGTTCGCCATGTACGGCCAGGACGCCTACCGCCGCTTCGAGCGCCGCGCCCTCGAGCGGGTGCTGGACGAGCACGAGCGCGCGGTGATCGCGACCGGCGGCAGCCTCGTCACCGACCGGTCGAACTACGAGCTCCTCCTTCAGCGTTGCCGCTGCGTCTGGCTGTCGGCGGCGCCGGAAGAGCACATGCAGCGCGTGATCGCGCAGGGCGACATGCGCCCGTTCAAGGGGCGCTCCGCCGCGCTCGACGAGATCCGCGCGCTGCTCAACGAGCGCGACCGCCTTTACGGCCGCGCGCACGCCACGGTAGATACTTCCGGCAAGACGGTGCGACAAACCCTTGCCGAACTCAAACGGGCACTGACATGAATCCAGTCAGCTTCGAAACCTCGCCGGACCGCTACAACCACTGGAAGCTCTCCTTCGACGGCGCGATTGCCACGCTCGCGCTCGACGTCGCGGAGGACAAGGGCCTCGCGCCCGGCTACAAGCTCAAGCTCAACAGCTACGACCTCGGCGTGGACATCGAGCTGCACGACGCGCTGAACCGCATCCGCTTCGAGCATCCGGAAGTGCGCGCCGTGGTGCTGACCAGCGGCAAGAACCGCATGTTCTGCTCGGGCGCCAACATCTACATGCTCGGCACCTCGAGCCACGCGTGGAAGGTGAACTTCTGCAAGTTCACCAACGAGACGCGCAACGGCATCGAGGACTCGAGCCGGCACTCGGGCCTCAAGTTCATCGCCGCGCTGAACGGCACCTGCGCGGGCGGCGGCTACGAGATGGCGCTCGCCTGCGACGAGATCCTGATGGTCGACGATCGCTCGTCGACCGTCTCGCTGCCGGAGGTGCCGCTGCTCGGCGTGCTGCCGGGCACGGGCGGCCTCACGCGGCTCGTCGACAAGCGCAAGGTGCGCCGCGACCTCGCCGACCTCTTCTGCACCACGGCCGAGGGCGTGCGCGCCGACCGCGCGAAGGAATGGGGCCTCGTCAACCGCATCGCCAAGCCGCAGGAATTCGCCGCCGCGGTGAAGGAGCGCGCCGAAAAGCTCGCCCTCCTCTCCGACCGCCCGAAGGACGCCAAGGGCGTGCCGCTGACGCCGCTCGGCGAGAGCCGCATCGTCCACGTCGCGATCGACAAGGAAAAGCGCGTCGCCACGCTGACCATCGACGGCCCGAAGGACGTCAAGGCCGAGCGCAGCGCCGACTGGTATCCGCTGCGCCTCGCGCGCGAGCTGGACCGCGCCATCCTCGACCTGAGGACGAACCAGCTGGACGTCGGTCTCTGGATCTTCAAGACGCGCGGCGATCCGAAGCAGGCGCTCGAGCTCGACGGCTTCCTCAAGGCGAGCGGCACCGACTGGTTCGTGCGCGAGACCGTCGGCTACCTGCGCCGCACGCTCGCGCGGCTCGACGTCTCTTCGCGCTCGCTCTTCGCCATCATCGAGCCGGGCTCGTGCTTCGCCGGCACGCTGATGGAGCTCGCGCTCGCCGCCGATCGCAGCTTCATGCTGGACGCGCCAAAGGAAAATGAGGGATCGCAGATCGGGCTTTCGCACCTCAACTTCGACGCTTATCCGATGGTGAACGGCCTTTCGCGCCTCGATGCGCGGTTCTGCGGCCGCGCGCCGGAGTTACCCCGAGGTGAATTATTGGATGCCGCTCGTGCCCGCGAGCTCGGCCTCGTCACCTCGACGCCGGACGACATCGACTGGGAAGACGAAATCCGCCTCGCCGTCGAGGAGCGCGCGAGCCTCTCGCCCGACGCCCTCACCGGCATGGAAGCGAGCCTGCGCTTCGCCGGCCCGGAAACCATGCTGACGCGCGTCTTCGGCCGCCTCACCGCCTGGCAGAACTGGATCTTCAACCGCCCGAACGCGGTCGGCGAACAGGGCGCTCTGAAAGTCTACGGCTCCGGCGCCAAGCCGAAGTTCAACTGGGAACGCGTTTAATTAGGGACAGACCCTATTTATTTTTTAATTAGGGTCCGTCCCTATTTTT
>DATMIG010000372.1:0-19588 GCA_035554335.1 Burkholderiales bacterium | reverse complement strand
GCCGCCTTCGGGGCGCCAGTTCGCGTCGCCGACGGCGTTGAAATTGTCGAGCCCCTTTTCGCCGTCGATCAGCGTTTCCCAGCCGCCGCCCGGCATCATGCCCTTCATCTGCGCGCACGCCGCGAGCGCGGCGATGGCCGTCACTGCTGCCAACGATCGCTTCATATCCCCTCCTCCGTGAGTGGAGACGGGATTCTAGAGCGCCTGCCGGGCGATGCGCAGGCGGGTGGCGCGCAGGTCGTCGCCGCGCAGCTCGCGCAGGGCATAGGCGGCGAAGTCGTCCGCCACCTCCTTGCGCCAGTAAAGGTCCATGTCGGTGTTGTCCATGGGCTTCGCGCGGTTCGCCACCATCCCCGCCGCTTCGGCGATCACCTCGTCGGTGAGGCGCTTGCCCTTGAGAAAGGCGCCCGCCTTCTCCACCAGGAATGGCCGCGATGCGACCGCGCCCAGCGCGATCCTCGCTTCCGCTACCACGTCGCCGTCCAGCTTCAGCGCGGCGGCCACGCCCAGGATCGGGAAATCGAATGACCCGCGCCGGCGCAGCTTCCAGTACGTGCTCTTCCAGCCGCCATTGGAACCCGAGGGCACGCGCACTTCCGTGAGGATCTCCTCCGGCGTGCGCGATAGATAGTCGATGCCGTCGTTCTGGTAGAGGGCCTCGACCGGGATCTCGCGCTCGCCTTTCGCGCTGACGAGCTTCACCACCGCGTTCAGCGCGATCAGCGCCGGCGCCGTGTCCGTGGACGAAACCGCGACGCAGCGCTTGCTCGCCGTCGCGACCCAGCAGGTGTTGCCGTCCTTCTTCAGGCAGAAGTCGATCGCCTTGCGCCACTCGTAGGTCTGGTTGTAGTACGTGCAGCGCGTATCGAGGCACAGGTTGCCGCCGAGCGTGCCCATGTTGCGGATGTGAGGCGTCGCGACCTGGATCGCCGCCTGGCGCAGGGCAGCTGGCGTCTTCTCATGGTTCGCCACTTCGCTCAGCGTCAGCGCTGCGCCAAAGGTGCCATTGAGCCTGCGCAGCTCCGGCACGCGCGCGAGCGAGACGAGGACCTGCGGCGCCTGGTGGCGCCGCTTCATGTTCGGCAGGAGGTCGGTGCCGCCGGCGATCAGCATCGCGCGCGGGCCCTCGGCTGCGAGGATCTGCGCCGCCTCGGCGACCGAGCGCGGCGCGCGATGCTCAAACCACGGCAGCCGCAGCATCGCGCTTTACCTCCTTGCCATCGCCGCCTTCCCACGGCGGCAGGACGAACGTCGGCGCCGGATACGGCACGGTCGGGAAAGCCGTCGGGCCGACGCGCTTCTCCTGCGCGTGCAGCGCGCGCAGCACCTTGTCCGGCGTGATTGGAATCTCGTCGATGCGCACACCGACCGCGTCGAAGATCGCGTTGGCGACGGCCGGCATCACGGGCAGCAGCGGGCCCTGGCCGACTTCCTTCGCGCCGTACGGGCAGTTGGGGTCGGGGTCTTCGATGAAAGCGACTTCCACGTCGGGCATGTCCAGCGCGGTGAGGCTCTTGTAGTCGAGCATGGACGGTGCGCGATGCACGAGCGCGCCGGAAAGCTTTTCCGGCAGCCGTCGGAACGACTGCTCTTCCATGAGCGCCTCGCCGAGCCCCATGTACACCCCACCGATCACCTGGCCGCGCGCGAGCGTCGGGTTGAGCGCGCGGCCGATGTCGTGCGCGATCCAGATCTTCGGCACGTGGATCCACCCCGTGCGCTCGTCGACCTCGGTTTCGACGACGCACGCCGTGAAGCTGTACGCCGGCGACGGACCGACGCCCGCGCCCTTGTACTTGCCCGGCGCTTTCGGCGGCGCATACGACCCCACGGCGGAGAGCGTGCCGAGCTGAGCTTCCGCCGCATGCACTGCCTCGACAAACGTCATGCCCGGGCCGGCGTTGTCGGCGGCGAACACACGCCCCTGCGAAAACACTATCCGATCGGGCACGGTTCCCAGTGTTTCGGAAACGACGCCCGCAATGGTGGCGCGCAGCCGCTCCGCAGCCTGGAGCGCCGCATTGCCGGCCATGATGGTGACTCGGCTCGAGTACGAGCCGAGGTCCACCGGCGTGATGCCGGTGTCGCCCGTCACGACGCGCACCGCGCCGATGTCGACGCCCAGGGCCTCGGCAACGAGGCCGGCAAGCACGTCGTCCGAGCCCTGGCCGATCTCGGTCGCGCCGCAATAGACGATCACGGCGCCCGAGCGATCGAGGAGGATCTGCACGCCGGAGTGCGGCATCTTGTTCCAGTAGATCGCCACACCTGCGCCGCTCATGTAGGTGCTGCACGCGAGCCCGACGCCGCGGCCGCGGCCGAGCTTGCGGTGCTTTTCCTTCCAGCCCGACATCTCGGTCACCTTGCGGATGCAGTCGGCGAGGCCGTTGGAGCCGATGCGAAGCCAGCTGGCGGTCAATGAATCCGGCTTTGAAACGTTCAACAACCTCAATTCGGCGGGATCCATGCCGAGCTTGTCGGCGATCTTGTCAAGCTGCACTTCCTGGCCGAAGCGGGGCTGCGGCGTGCCGTGGCCGCGCTTCGGGCCGCAGGCCGGCTTGTTGGTGAAGACGCGGCACGCCTCGAACTTAAAGCGCGGATAGTGGTATGTCACCGGCGTGAGCACGCCGGTATAGAAGGTGCTCGCCGGGCCGTGCGAGCCGTAGCCGCCGCCGTCGAGCAGCGTCTGCAGGTGCATGGCGGTGAGTTTCCCGTCCTTCGTCACGCCGGTCTTCATCTTGAAGAGCACCGGATGGCGGCCGCGGTGGACGTAGAACACTTCCTCGCGCGTGAGACCGATCTTCACCGGGCGACCGAGGATGAGCGCGCTCTTCGCCACCACGAACTCGTGCCCGCCCGGATCGCACTTGCCGCCGAAGCCGCCGCCGTTCGGCGTGGCGACGACGCGGATCTGGCTTTCCGGGATCTGCAGCACGCGCGCGAGCTGGCGGTGCAGGTAGTGCGGGTTCTGCGTGCTCGACGAGATCTGCAGCTTGCCTTCGCCGTCGAGGAAGGCGAGCGAAGCCTGCTGCTCCATCGGCAGGTGCGTGTTGCCTTCGTAGAAGAAGGTGTCCTCGAATACCAGCTCGGATTTGGCAAGCGCCTCGCCCACGTCGCCGAACTCGTAGGACTGGTTGCGATGGATGTTGCCCTGCTCGCCGTAGTCGTGGATGCGAGGCTCCGGGCGCTGCAAGCCCTCTTCCGCGCTCGCAACGGGCGGTAGCACCGTGTAGCGCACGTCGATCAGCCGTAGCGCCTCGACCGCCGTCTGCTCGTCGACCGCAATGACGGCGGCGATGGGATCGCCGACGTAGCGCACGCGCTCGCGTGCGAGCGGATATTCGTCGACCGAGACCGGCATGATGCCGAAGGGCACCGGGAAGTCCTGGCCGGTCAGCACGAGATGCACACCCGGATGTCGGCGCGCACGCTCGGTGTCGATTGCCTCGACCACGGCATGCGGGTGCGGCGAGCGCAGCAGCTTCGCGAACAGCATGCGCGGCAGGGCGAGGTCGTCGGCGTAGCGCAGCTGGCCGGTGACCTTGGCGCGGCCGTCGACGCGGCGGCGCGGCTTGCCGACGATGTCAAAGCGCTTTTTCATTCCTCAGCTGGGCGGCGGCGTCTTCGATCGCTTCGGTGATCTGCTGGTAGCCGGTGCAGCGGCAAAGATTGCCCGCGGTGGCCTGCCTGATTTCTTCCCGCGAGGGGTTGGGGTTGCGGTCGAGCAGCGCCTTGGCGGTCATGATCACGCCCGGCGTGCAGTAGCCGCACTGCGAGCCGCCGAAGTCGGCGAACGCGGCCTGCAGCGGATGCAGGTTGGGCCCGCGGGCGAGGCCCTCGATGGTCTGGACCGAGCGGCCCTCGCAGTCGAGGGCGAGCGTCAGGCAGGAAAGCTGCGGCTCGCCGTCGACCAGCACCGCGCAGGCGCCGCACTCGCCGAGCTCGCAGCCGTGCTTGGTGCCGGTGAGGCCGAGGTCCTCGCGCAGCACCTCGAGCAGCGTCTTGTACGGCGCGACCGAGGATTCGGCCGGTTCGCCGTTCACCGTCAAGGCAAGCTGGACGCTGCGCCGCATTTGTTTGGGCCCCAAACTAACAGCCCCTACTCTACTGCGCCGCGGGCGCGGCGGCAACGCCGGCTCAGCCGGCGGCGGTCTTGCCGGCCGGGTAGCAGTCGCAGGCGGCGCGCTCCAGGGCGGCGCGGTCGAGGATGGAGATGCGGCCGCGCGAATAGTCGATCACCCGCTGCCGCTGCAGCCGGCGCGCGGCCTCGGTGATGCCCTGGCGCCGCGAGCCGAGGGCTTCGGCGATCTGCTCGTGGGTCAGCTCGAGCGGCATGCGCTCCGCGTAGTCGGCATAGGCCAGCAGGCGATGGCAGAACTGCTGCTCGAGGGTATGGCTCAGCTTGCAGACCACGCTTTGCGATAGCTGCCGGATGACGACCTCGGCGAAGTGCAGGATGCGGTTGCGGAACGCCTCGCTCGCGTCGAACGCCCGCCGCGCGCAGGCGAGCGGCACGCGATAGGCGTGGCCGCCTATTCGCACCACCGCGCGATGCAGCGCGACGGTCGCGCCGAGGAGCGGGCCGACGCCGGCGACGCCGTCGGCGCCGACCAGCATGATCTCGGGCATCGCGCCGCGACGGTTGTCCTGGACGAGCGACACCACCGCGCCGGCCGGGAAGTAGATGTGCCTCAGCGCGTCGCCCGCCTCGAACACGGTATAGCGAGGCGCGAAGCGCACGGCCTCGATCGGTTGCAGCAGGCGCAGATCGTCCGGGGCGAGGCCGGCGAGGATGCGATTGCCGGCCGCCGATGCGCCGACCGGTGCATGAGCCACGCTGCCTACGGGGTGCGGAAGGACGGTCGCCTGTCGCATGGCTCTTACGGCGTGTAGCTCATTCCGGTTCGCGTCATTCCCTCTGGCTGCATCGTGATTACCGCGCTTCGGCCGTATCGCCAACTTCCGTGCCAGTGTCGCGTCGCGGCGAAGCCTGTCCCGAACGCATTGACCGTAAAGCGTCCGACGGCGGACACACGAAGGTGAGCGGGTCCGTACTCTTTGCGCACGTGCAATTGTTGGCATCCCACAGTGACACACGAATCGCCCGCCCTATCGTCCTTTCCAGTCCCTTCGGACGTTCCGCTGCATATGGCGGCCGGCGGCCGGCGCCTCGGCGTCGCCGAGCGCCTGCGGCGCGCCGCCGACCGGATCATCGCGCTCGCTCTTCTCGTTGCATTCAGCCCGTTGATGCTCGCCTGCGTCCTGCTCATCCGCCGCGACGGCGGGCCGGCCACCTTCGCGCATTTCCGGGTGGGCGCGGCGGGGCGGGTGTTCCGCTGCTTCAAGTTCCGCACCATGTGCGTCGACGCCGAGCGGGTGCTGCGCGATCTCCTCGACCGGGATCCGGCGCTGCGCGAGGAATGGCGGCGCACCTTCAAGCTGCAGAAGGACCCGCGCATCACGGCGGTCGGACGCTGGCTGCGGCGCTCGAGCCTCGACGAGCTGCCCCAGCTCCTGAACGTGCTGCGCGGTGACATGGCGCTCGTCGGCCCGCGGCCGATCACGCTCACCGAGCTGCGCCTGTACGGCCCGGCGCGCTGGCAGTACCTCTCCGTGCTGCCGGGCATGACCGGGCTCTGGCAGGTGAGCGGCCGCAACCGCGTGAGCTACGAGCGCCGCGTGCAGCTCGACGACGAGTACGTGCAGAACCGCTCGATCTGGCTCGACCTGCAGATCCTCGTGCGCACCGTCCTCGTCGTCATCACCCGCGACGGAGCGAGCTGATGGAATCGACCGACGTCTGCGTGCTGCACGTCGCCGGCGACGCGGGCGCGGAAAGCCTGCAAGGCATCGTGCAGGCGCTCGCCCAGCTCGGGCTGCACCAGGTCATGCTGCCGCTGCGGCCCGGCTTTCCGGCGCGCAGCCTCGAGCAGGTCGAAGTGCGGATGCTGCAATGGCCCGGCCCGATCCTCGCGCGCCTGCACGCGCTCGAGGCGGAGCTCGCCGCCCTCGCGGCCGCCCGCTCCTTCTATGCCGTGCATCTCCACGGCGCCATCGCCTGCCTCCTCGGCTCGCGCGCGCTTCGCGAAAGCACCGTGGCGGCGCGCCTGCCTCGCTCCACGCGGCTCCTCTTTTCGCCGCGGCTGTCGCATCTCAGTGCGTGGAAAAGCGTGCTGGTGGGGCGCATGCTGAAGGCGGAGCTCGCGCCGCTGCAGCGCGGCGTGCTGCTCGCCTCGCCGGGCGAGGCGCACATCCTGTCGCGCCTGCTCGAGCGTTCGGCCGAAGTCCTGCCGCCCAAGGTGGACGCCCTTTACCTGCAGGCGAGCCGCGCCGAGAGCGCCCGCCCGGCGATCCTGGCCGGCGGCGCCGGCATCGAAGCGATCGATGGCGTGAGCCGGCTCGCCGTGCTGCTGAACGGTCGCGAGGAGCGCGTCGCCATCGCCTGGCTCGGGCCCGTCAGCCGCTGGGAGCGCGCGCAGCTCCAGGCCACCGGCGTGCAGGTGTTCGACGCCGAGGACGACGCGGCCACCGCGCGCCTTCTCTCGAGCGCCACGGCCTACCTGCACATCTCGCCAACCGCCGTGCGGCTGCGCGCGCTCGCGCAGGCGATGGCGGCCGGCGTGCCGTGCCTCGCCTCCGACACGCTCGCCCACCGGGCCCTCGTTCGCCACGGCGAGACGGGCTTCATCTGCGCGGGCGACCTCGATTTCGTCGAGCGGCTGATACTGCTCTTGCGCGACGCCGGCGAGCGCGAGCGCGTCGGCCAGGCCGCGCGCGCGGAAGCCACGCGCCTCTTCACGCTGCGCCACTTCGAGGCGGCCGTGCTGCGCGCCTACGGCTTCCATCGCGTGACGCTGATGCCGAAAAAGTCGATCCATGTGGCCTGAGGCGCGCACCCTGTCCATCCTTCGCCTGGCGCTGTGGCTCGCGATGCTGGTCGGCGGCGTCGCCCACGCGCAGTCGATGCAGGAAGTGATCGGCGCGGGCGACACGGTCCGCATCACGGCATTCCGCTATCCCGAGCTGACCACCGAGACGCGCGTCTCCGAGGAGGGCACGATCCACATGCCGCTCGCCGGGGTGGTCGCGCTGCAGGGACTCACGCCGGAGAAGGCATCGGCGCTGATCGCGGAAAAGCTGAAGAGCGGCCACTACCTCCTCGAGCCGCAGATCAACGTCGCCATCGTGCAGGCGAGGAGCCGCCAGGTCTCGGTGCTGGGGCACGTCGCCCGTCCGGGCCGCTACACGCTGGAAGGGGTGACCGCGCGGCTCTCCGACGTGGTGGCGATGGCGGGCGGCCTCGCGCCGAGCGCCTCCGACGTGCTGGTGGTCAAGCGCACCCGCGACGGCCGCACCGAAACGCTGAACGTCGATCTCGGTGCCATCATCCGCGGCAGCCGCGACGTCGAGGACGTCGCCCTCGCGAGCGGCGACTCGGTATTCGTGCCGAAGGCGCCCGTGGTGTACGTCTATGGCGAGGTGACGCACGGCGGCAGCTTCCGCCTCGAGCCGGGCATGACCGTGATGCAGGCCATCTCGCTCGCCGGCGGCGTCACGCCGCGCGGCTCCGAGCGGCTCGCGAAGCTGCGCCGCAAGCGCCCCGACGGCACCTGGCAGGAAATACCGGCGCGCCCGACCGACGTCGTCGCCGCCGATGACGTGGTGTTCATCCGCGAAGGCATTTTCTGATGCGCATCGAAGAGCTCCTCCTCGTCTTGCGCGCGCGCTGGCGCACGGTCGCCGTGACGTTCGCCGCCGTCCTCGGCGCCGCGCTCGCCATCTCGCTTGCCCTTCCGCCGCGCTACGAGGCGACGGCCACCCTGCTCGTCGACATGAACGGCGCCGACCCGCTCGCCGCGCAGGGCGCCTTCCGGCCCGCCGGCAGCCTCTCCACGCACATGGCGACGCAGGTCGACATCATGAAGAGCGAGGAGGTGGCGATCGGCGCGCTGCGCATCGCCGGCCTCGATCGCGACGCCGCCTGGCGCGACAAGTGGCAGAGCCGCACGCACGGCGAGGGCAGCTTCGAGTCCTGGCTCGCGGCGCGCATGCTGCGCGGCCTCGACGTGCGCCCGTCGCGCGACTCGAACGTGATGACGATCGGCTACACGTCGAACGACGCCGCCTTCTCCGCCACCATGGCCAACGCCTTCGTGCGCTCGTACATGGAAGCGTCGCTGCGCCTGAAGGTCGATCCGGCGAAGCAGTTCAACGCCTTCTTCGCCGAGCGCGCCAAGGCGCTGCGCGAGCAGCTCGATACGGCGAAGGCCCGCCTCTCCGAGTACGAGAAGAAGAACGGCGTGCTGGTGGGCGAGGACGACGTCGAGTCGGCGCGCCTCGCCGAGCTCACCACCCAGCTCGTCGCGCTGCAGGATGCGGTCGCCGAGGCGGCCAACGCGCGCAAGCAGGCCGGTGCCGCCCCGGGCGACATGCGCGAGGTGCGCACCGACCCGGAGGTCGCCGCGCTCACCGCGGAAACCGTGCGCCTCGAAGGCCGGCTCGCCGAGCTGCGCACGCAATTCGGCGAGCAGCACCACGCCGTCCTCGCCACCCGCCAGGCGCTCGCCGACGCGAAGAAGCGCCTCGACGCCGCCATGCGGCGCGCGGCGGGCAGCTTCGACGCGGCGGTCAAGGTGAACCAGGCGCGTCTCGCGGAGACGCAGGCCGCCGTCGAGCGCCAGCGCGCGCTCGTGCTCAAGCGCAAGGCGCAGCGCGACGCGGCTGCGGCTCTCGTGCGCGACGTGGCGAGCGCACAGCACGCCTACGATGCCGTGCTTTCGCGCGCGAGCCAGACGGCGCTCGAGGGCGCCAACACCACGCAGGCGAGCGCGTCCGTTCTGAAGACGGCCACGCCGCCGCTCTGGTCGCCGCTCTACCTGGTCATCAACTCGTGCGTGGCGGCGATCGTCGGCCTGTTGCTCGGCGCCTGGCGCGCGCTCGCCGCCGAAGGCCGCGATCGGCGCGTGCGCAGCATCGCCGACATCACCGAGCGCCTGCAGCAGCCCTTCCTTGTGTCGTTGCCCGCCAGATGAAACCGCAGCCGATCAATGCCGTACCGCTTCGCCGCCGACTGCTCGGCGCCTACCTGCGCGACGCCGGCAAGCTGAGCGACGAGGACATCGTGCGCGTGTGCGCTTGCCAGGAGGCGCGCCGGCTGCGCTTCGGCGAGGCCGCGGTGGCGCTCAAGCTCGCGACGCCGGCCGATGTGCGCGCGGCGCTCGCGACGCAGTTCGACTATCCGTCCGGCGCCGAAGGCCTGGCCGCCGAGCTCGTCCTCGCCGCGGATCCGTTCGGAGCGCAGGCCGAGGCCTTCCGCGAGCTGCGCAGCCGCCTCCTCCTCGAGGCGCTGCCCGAGAGCGCGCCGCTCGCGCTCGCCGTGCTTTCCGCGCACGCCGGCGAGGGCCGCACCTATGTCGCGGCGAACCTCGCCGTGGCCTTCAGCCAGCTCGGCGCGCGCACGCTCCTCATCGACGCCGACCTGCGCGGCGCGCGGCTCGATCGCCTGCTCGGCGCCGAATCCGGCACCGGCCTGAGCCACGTGCTCGCCGGCTTCGCCGATGCGGCCGACGCCGTGCAGCGCGTCGACGCGATCGGCAACCTCTGGTTCATGCCGGCCGGCGCGCTGCCGCCGAATCCGGCGGAGCTGCTGCAGCGCCCGTCGTTCGAGGCGCTGCTCGACGTCCTGAAGCAGAAGTTCGATCACGTCGTGCTCGACACGAGCGCCGCCAGCCGCGGGCCCGATTGCCGCGTGGTCGCGGCACGCTGCACGGCGAGCGTGCTCGTCGCGCGGCGCAACGCCTCGCGCTTCGACGACCTCGATCGGCTGGTCGGCGCGCTCGAGCGCGGCCCGGCCAGAATCGCCGGGGTCGTGATGAACGAGCGGTAATGAGCGTCGCGGTCCTTAGACCGGCATGGCAGCTGCCGGCCCTCGCCCGAGCCGACGCGGTACTCAAGGCCGGCCTCGTGCTCGCCGTGGCGTCGCTGACGTTCCTCGACCGCTTCGGGCTGCGCGTGACCGCGGACTGGGCGCTGCCCGCCTCGATGGCGGCCGTGTACGCGCTCGTCGCGCTCATGCTCCTCGTCGGCGCGGCGCAGGTCGATCGCCTCCGTGCGGCCGCCTTCGTCGCCGTGGTCGGCGTCGCGGGCGCGAGCTTTCTCGTCAACACCTGGTTCGAGCCGCGCCCGCAGCAGTCGGTGAGCGCCTGGATGCTGGTCGTGCTCTCCTACGCGCCCTTCGCGCTGCGGCTCGGCCACGCCGACCCGCGTCTGTGGCGCTGGACGGCGCGCCTCTTCGCCAACGCCGCGGCGCTCGTCGCCGCCGCCGGCATCGCGCAGTTCTTCGCGCAGTTCTTCACCGATGCCGGCTGGCTCTTCGACTACACGCCGCTCATCCCGGAGGCGCTAAGGACGAGCGGCCAGTGGAACACCGTGAACCCGGTGGCGAGCTGGGTGCAGGCCGACGGCTACTGGATCAAGTCGAACGGCTTCTTCCTGCGCGAGGCGTCGATGTTCTCGGTCGCTCTCGCCTTCGGCATCGTCTGCGAGCTCGCGCTCGGCGCGCGCCGATGGGCGATCGCGCTGATGGGTGCCGGCCTGGTGCTTTCGTATTCCGGCTCGGGCCTGCTCTGCCTGGCGGTAGCGCTCGCCTTTCCGCTCGAGCGCCGTACGGTGCTGCGCATCCTCGCCCTGGCGGCCGTCGCGGGCGTGCTCGCCCTCGTCCTCGGCGACGCGCTCAATCTCTCGTACACGGTGAACCGCATCGCCGAGTTCGGCGACGAGCGCTCGAGCGCGTACTGCCGTTTCATCCATCCGGCGGTGGCGTTCGCGCAGGGACTGCACACCGATGCCTGGAGCCTCGCCCTCGGCCATGGGCCGGGCAGCATGTCGCGCGCCGGCGCGACGTGCGTGGACCTCCACCAGCCGACGTACGGCAAGCTGCTGTTCGAGTACGGGCTCGCCGGCGCGATGGCGTTCGGCGCCCTCGTCCTGCACGCGCTCAACCGGGCCGTTGCGCCGCTGCGGCTTCGAGTCGCGCTCGGCGTGAGCTGGCTCTTCCTGGGCGGCAACCTCGTCGCGAGCGAGATCCTCGCCGCGCTCTTCCTCTTCTGCGCCGTATGGCCGTCGGAGGCGCGATGGCAAAAGTAGCGCTGGTGCTGACGCGCTCGCCCGGCCCGCCGATGACCGGGCGCAAGGCGGTGATCCGCAGCACGATCGCCGCGCTCGCCGCCGAAGGCCATGCGGTCGATCTGATCATCGTCGCGAAGCCCGACCCGGCCTTTCGCCACGACGGCCGCGTCACCTGGCTCGGCACGCCGCGCAAGGCGGACGTGCTCTTCAACGCCGCACGCGCCGTGCTCGGCGGCTCGTCGCTCAACGAGGCGCTCTTCCAGTCGCGTTCGCTCATCGGCGCGATGCGGCCGCTCTACCGCGCGTACGACTTCGCCATCGCCGACACGATCCGCGTCGCGCCCTACGCCGCCGCGCTCGGCGTGCCGTGGCACCTCGACATGGACGACCTCTTCTCCGCGCGCTATGAGCGCTTCGCCGCCGCGGCGGGCGATGTGTCGGCCGACGTCGTGCTCGGCTACTACCGCGACAGCGCGCCGGGCCTCGCGCGCGCCATTCCGGCCGCGCTCATGCGGCAGGTGCTGCTCGCCGAGGCGACGCGCATCAAGCGGCGCGAGTTCTACTGGGCGCGCCAGGCGAGCACCGTGTCGCTCGTCTCGCCGGAAGAGGCCGAGCGCTTCTCGCGCGAGCTCGGCCGGCCGGTGCTTTCGCTGCCGATGAGCGTGGCCGCTCCGGCGACCTGCTGGACGCCGCGCCAGGAAGCGGGCGCGCCGGTCTTCGTCGGCCCGCTCGACTACAAGCCGAACCTCGACGCGCTCGAGTACTACCAGCACGAGGTCTTCCCGGCCCTGCAGCAGGCGGCGGCGCCTTCGCTGCTGCATCACGTCGGCCATGCGCCGGAGCGGCTGCGGCGCCTGTTCGACGAGCAGGTGGTGCGCTTCGAAGGCTATGTCGCCGATCTCGCCGAGCGGCTCGCGCGCGCCGCCTGCTTCGTCGCGCCCATCGTCAGCGGCACCGGCATCAAGACCAAGGTGCTGGAGGCCATGGCGACCGGCGTGCCGGTGCTCGCCACCGCCGAAGCGATCACCGGCCTGCAGGTGAGGCATGGGCGCGATTGCCTGGTTTGCGATCACGCCGGCGACTTCCCGCTCGCGATGCGCGCGCTCGCCGATCCAGGCTTCGCCGCGCAGCTCGGCCGCCATGCGCGGCGCTACGTGCAGGAAAACTTCTCGCTCGACGTGCTGCGCCGGCGCTGGGCCGGCGTCGTCGCCGAGCTCGGCCGATGAACGCGCGCGTCGAAGTCTCCGAGGACCTGCTCGAGCTCGAGGTGTGCGAGCTCTGGCGCCGCTGCCTGCGGCGCGACGACATCGGCCTCGACGAGGATTTCTTCGAGGCGGGCGGCGACTCGATCAGCGCCATGCAGATGCTCGTCCAGCTCGAGGAGCTCGCCGGGCGGCCCTATCCCGAATCCGAGCTCTCCGGCCTCACCATCCGGCGCATCGCCCAGGTCTTGCGCCAGCGCCTGCCGTCGCGCCGGCGCTGCGCGACGCAGGTGAGAGCGGCCAGCGGCATCGCGCCCTTCCAGCCGGAGCTCGACTCGGCGAACGTGTGGACGCGCCTGCGGGCGGTGCGGCGCATGGCGCGCACCCTGCACGGCGATTCGGCAGCCGCCGCGCCGGTGGCGGCCGGCGTGCCGTTCTTCTTCTGCCACGGCGACTTCCAGGCGCGCGGCCTCTACGCCCACCAGCTCGCGGCGCTGCTGCCCGCCGGGCAGCCGGTGTATCTGCTGCATCCGGAGAGCGAGCCCGAGCGCGGCACGACGGTCGAGGATCTCGCCCGCCGGTACCTGCGCGAAGTGCGCCGGCTCGCCCCGGGCATGCCGGTGATCCTCGGCGGCTATTGCAACGGCGGCTATGTCGCGTGGGAGCTCGCGCATCTCCTGCGCGCGAAGGGTGCCGAAGTGCTGGGCGTCTTCCTGGTCGAGACGCCCTCGCTCAACGCGCGGCGATTGCTGCGCACGGTAGCGAGGCTTTGCCGCGGCGCGCCGCGGCTGCAGGAACGGGCGACGCGCGCCGTGCGCTTCCTCTATCACCACGACGCCCGGGATGTCGCGCGGCGCGCGTACCGCGAGCTGCTCGCGCGCCTGCGCCATGCCGGCGCGTCGCGCAGCGTGGCTTCGTGGTGGGCGTTCGTGCGCGGCATGTCGGCGCGCTATGTGCCGCCGCCGCTCGACGTCGACGTCTGGTGCTTTCTCGCCGAAGAAGAGGACCGGCGCGTGGCGGAGCCGGCCCGCTGGCGGCGCCTCGCGCCGCACGTGCGGGAGACGAGCGTGCCGGGCACGCACCGCGCTGCCGTGATCCAGCATCGCCGCGCACTCGCCGCCGCGTTCGCGGCGGCGATCGACGAAGCGGTTTATTCCTGGAAGAAGAGGAGCAGCGCCGCCTGCGAGGCGACGGCCACGTCGACCTTGCCGTCCGAATCGAAGTCGCCGAAGGCGACGAGCGGCGCGCCGGTCCACGAATCCGTCGGGTAGGTCTCGAGCGTCTGCTCGGGGGTGAAGGTGCCGTCCGCGTTCTGGTAATAGACCCCCAGCGTGCCGCCGTGGACCACCGCGATGTCGGCACGCCCGTCGCCGTTGAGGTCGCGCACGCGGATATCGCCCGCGGCACCGCTGGTCTCCAGCGACTGCACGCCGGCGCTCGTCGAGAGCACGAGGCGCGTCGCGCTCAGGGAAGCGGAGATGTTGCGCTGGCCGCTCACGGTCAACCGGTTCGCCGTCACATCGCCGAACTCGTCGGGCGGGAAGCCGAGCGGCACCGCCGGAGCGAACTGGCCGGCGCTCGTCTGGAGCTGGGCGTAGAGAGCCGTCGCCGGCGAGGCGGCGAAGAAGACGAGGTCGGGCTTGCCATCGCCGTCCACATCGCCGATGTCGAGGCTGCCGACCATCAGCCCGTTCGCGGGATAGCTGCCCTGCTCGACGAGCACGCCGTCGCGCTGCAGGAAGACCTGCGCCGCGACGCCGGGCTTGCCGGTCGTCACCACATCGGCCCGGCCATCGCCGTCGAGATCCGCGCAGTGGATGCTCGCCGAGCGCGCGCCGGCCACGGTGCGCCAGAAGACCGGCGTGCCGTCGGCAGCCGGCTTTTAGATGTCGAGCTCGCCGAGCGCGTAGCCGACCAGGATCTCGTTGCGGCCGTCGCCATCGACGTCGCACAGTGCCGTGCTCACGGTCCGGTCTTCAGCGCTCGCCGGCGCGGTCGGCGCGAACTTCACCATCGGTCCGGCGGCGCGCTGGTAAAAGGCGTAGACCTCGTCGCGTGCGCTCGTCACCACCACCACATCGTCGGCGCGGTCGCCATCGAGGTCGCCCGCCGCGATGGCGCTTGGCGTGCCGTTGAACTGCGCGAAGCCGCGCGTGAATTCCGGGATCGCGGTCGCCGCGGCCGCCGCCTTGCTGTCGCCGGAGGACGACGAGTCGCCGCCTCCGCCGCCTCCACAGGCGACGAGCAGGATCGAGAGAAGAAATGCGGCGGGCTGGCGGTGCATCGCGGCCCGCATGCTGCCCGAGGACGCGCGAGCATTGGCGCGCGATCAGCCGACCGGGTGCCACGGCCCGACGCGTGGGCCCGGCTGCGCTCAGCGAGCGCCGCGAAAAGCTTCGGCGATGCCGGTGCCGAGCAGCGCGCGCCGCGCCGGCACGATGACGAGCGTGGCGAGCGCCGCGGCGGCGGCGGCGGCGCTGCCGATGAGGACGAAGCGCGTCCAGCCGGCGTGCAGGCCGAGGTGCGTGGTGGCGAAGAACATCGCGCCAGCGGCAGCCGCCGCCGAGACGCCGACCAGCGCCGCCGGCCGCACCGCGTCGAGCTGCTCGCGCAGGCCGACCGGGCCACTGCGGCCGGCGATCCACAGCATGCACGGCAGCGTGACGAAGAAGCTGACGAGCGAGAAGCCGGCGGCGATGCCGGCCGGGCCGAACGGCGCGCCGGCGAAAGCGCCCGCGGCGCGCAGGCCGAGGTCGACCAGCGCCCAGCGATGGAGCTCCGTGCCGCGGCCCTGGCTGGCGAGGAGCTGCGCGAACAGCGAAGCGAAGCCGCGCGCGATGATCGCGGGCGCGAACCAGGCGAGGAGCGGCGCCGCCGGCAGCCACGCCGCGCCGAGCAGGCAGAGCATCAGGTCCTCGGCAATCAGCGGCAGCACGAGCGCGAGCGGCAGCACGAGCATCCAGGCGCGCTGCGCCATCGCCACGTAGCCGCGGCGGTACTCCTCTTCGCCGCGCAGGCGGCAAAGGAGCGAAAGGGCCACGTCGGTGACCGGGACGAGCAGCGACGTATAGGTGATGTGGAAGAACTGCAGCGCGCGGTTCAGGAAGCCGACGTGCATCGCGCCGAGGCGAAAGCCGGCCACCAGAGCGATGTTGTTGGCGAGATAAGTGACGACGTTGTATGCCGTCAGGTGCACGCTGAAGCGGAAATCGATCGTCTTTCCGGCGAGCACCGGCCGGCCGGGCAGGCGTCCGTACGCGAACCACGCGGCGATGGTGGTCCACACGCCGTAGGCGACCTGCCCCGCGAGCAAGGCCCACACGTTGCCCCAGAGCAGTGCGCAGGTCACCACGGTGCACAAGGTGACGACGGTGCCGCTGCCTTCGATCCACGCCACCTTTTCATAGCGCAGCTCGCGCCGCAGGATGGCCGTCTGCACGAAACCGAGGCCTTCGGCGACCAGCACGCCGGCCAGGATCCACGTGATCGGCTCGAGCAGCGGCATGCCGTAGAAATGCGCCAGCACCGGCGCCGCGGCCGTGAGCACCAGCGCGCTGCCGAGCGAAAGCCAGACGCTGGTCCAGAAATACGCATCCTGCTCGCGCGGCGTGAGCGAAGGGGCGCGCGCGATGCAGGCGACGAGGCCGAGCTGGCGCACGATGGTGAGCCCGCCGAAGGCGAGCGTCGCCATGGCCCAGATGCCGAAGTCCGCGGGCGGAATGAGGCGCGGCAGGATGGCGATCGACACGGCGGTCGAGATCACCGACAGCACGCGCGTCGCCAGCAGGGCGTGCGTGCCCTTGCGGGCGCGCGCCGCGAGCTCGTCTAGCGCGAGATCGTCACGGCGCAAGCACGAACCCGCTGGCGCGCAGCCAGGCGGCGGTGAGCGGCAGCGCTTCGGCCATCGGGAAGCGCGGGCGGTAGCCCAGCACGCGCTCGGCCTTGGCGCTGGAGAACGAGACGCGGCGGCCGAACGCTTCCAGCTCGTTCGCGTTCGGCGTGTTGCGCACCCGCGCCTCGGCCGCCTTCATGAAGCGCCGCGCGAGCTCCGAGCGCTGATACACCGCCATGATCTGCGGCTTGAGCCGCTTCAGCGTCGCCTTCGCCACGGCGCGCACGGGTTCCATCGCCTTTTGCGCGAGGCGTGCCTGGGCCGGCTCCGCATACCGCAGCGGTGGAAAGCCGAGCGCGGCATTCAGCGCCTGGAAATAGTCGTTCCACGTCGGCCGCTCGGGCCCGTTGATGTTGAACGTTTCGCCGGGCGCCGTGCGCGTGCCGAGCGCCGCGAGGATCGCGCCGGCCAGGTCGTCGACGTAGACCAAGTTGCAGACGCCCTGCGCGGCCGAGGCCGGCACGAGCCACGGCGATGCCTGCAGGCGCTGGGCGTACGCGACGGTGAAGGTCGCGCCGAACGGGCCGTGCACGAGGGTGGGCCGCAGCACGGTGACCGGCAGCCCGCGCGCCGCGAGCGACAGCACCGCCTGCTCCGCTTCGATCTTCGAATCGCCGTAGACACGGCCGGTGATCGCATACGGACGGTCTTCGGCGACTTCGCCTTGCGGCCGGCCATAGACATCCACGGTGGAGAGATGCACCACCTTCTTCACGCCGGCGGCCAGCGCCGCTTCCATGAGCACGCGCGTGCCCTCGACGATGGTCGCGCGATCGTCGCCCGTGACCGCGCAGTGGACGAGATGCGTCACGCCGGAGAGCGCGCGAGCCACCTGCTCGCGATGGCGGATGTCGCATTGCGCGAGCTCGACGCCGAAGCGCGCCACGCGCGCCGCGGTCGACCAGCGGCGCACGCCGGCGACGACCTGCCAGCCACCGGCGCAATGCAGCACCTCGACCAGCCGCGCGCCGATGAAGCCGCCGGCGCCGGTCACGAGCACGCGATCAGCCATTGGCGGCCTTCCTTTCCTGCACGAACAGACGCTGCCACGCGTCGTGCCACGGCTCGTGCAGATTTTTCCGCTGCCGGTAGCACTGGTCGATCAGCGCGATGGCCGGCCGCACGTCGGCGGCAGTCACCAGCGGCTCGGCGCGTCCGGCGATCACCTGCACGAAGTTGTCGAGCAGCCCGCCGACGAAATCCTCGTAGCCCTGCCAGGCGCGGCTCGCATGCACCTTGCGTCCCGCGAGCGTGAAGCTCGCCCAGTCGTACGCGCCGCCTTCGATCGTCGCCTTCGCGCCGGCGATGCGGTACGCGTTGCGCAGCTTCGTCAGCCAGCTGAGATGGATGTGCGCCTCCACGCCGCGCAGGGCGAGCTTCACGCGCGCCACCGCTTCCGTGCCGCCGCGCGCGTCGTCGGCGTAATCGACGAGCTTCGGCTCGCCGCCCAGCCACCAGCAGACCAGATCGACGACGTGCACCCCGGTATCGAAAAGGACGCCGCGGCCGCCGTGAAAGTACGCCGGCGTGGCCGCCGGCCAGTCGAACGGCGCGCCGAGCTCGAAGTGGATCTCGCGCAGCTCGCCGAGGGCGCCGGCGCCGATCAGCCGCTTCACCTCGCGCGCCGCCGGGAAGAGCCGCCGCGTCTGGTTGACCATCACGGGCGCGCGGTGCGCGCGGCTCGCCTCGACGATGGCGTCCACCTCCGCGGGCGTCTCGGCCAGCGGCTTCTCGCACAGCACCGCGACGCCGTGGCGCGCGAGCTCGAGCGTGATCGGGACGTGCAGGTGATGCGGCGTGAGGACCAGCGCGCCGGCGATGCGCCCGAGCGCTGCGCGGTAGTCGGTCAGCGCCTCGCGAGCCCCCAGGCGTTCGCGCAGCGCTTCGGCGCGCGAGCGGTCCGGGTCGACGAGGACCAGGGAGCGGGCGAGGCCCGGGCGCTTGCGCAGCGCCGGGACGTAGAAGGCTTCGGCCACTGCGCCGCAGCCGATGACGGCAATGGTCGGGTCGGACATCGACCGTGAATTTTCTGACGATTGCAGCGGTCCCAGTTCAGCGGCCGGGCAGGCTGTTTGGAGCAGTGCGCAATCGCGCGCCCGGTGCGACTCTTGATAGGCGACGGACCATGACTCGAACGCTGGCGTTGATCTTTCTTTTATTGTCGGGCGGCGGTGTCGGTGCCGCCGAGCTCGGCGTGTATCGCTGGGATGCGCCGGGCGGACCCGCCAACGTCGACGCCTTCGAGCTCTGGCTCGGCAAGCCCGTGCAGCTCGCCGAGGCGTTCGAGGCGCGCGACATCTGGGACAACATCGACGGCGCGGCCTGGCAGCTCGGCCCCTGGTCCCAATGGGTCAGGGCGAAGGCCGGACGCAATCTCGTCCTCGGCGTGCCGATGCTGCCCGCCACCTCCGGCGTCTCGCTCGACCAGTGCGCCGCCGGGCAGTACGACGCCTACTGGCGCAATCTCGCCAACGAGCTCGCCTACTACGGCCTGCATTGGGCGTATCTGCGGCTCGGCTGGGAGATGGACGGCAATTGGTATGCCTGGGGCGCACCGCAGGGCTCGGGACGCGAAGCCGCCTTCGCCGGCTGCTTTCGGCGCGTCGTTACCACCATGCGCGCCACCCAGCCGGCGAGCCAGTGGAAGTTCGTCTGGAATCCCACCGCGACGTGGACCGACCCCGCCTGGCTGAATGCGACCTGGCCGGGCGACGCCTACGTCGATGTCGTCGGCATCGACCTCTACGACCAGTCCTGGGCGGCGAACACCTATCCATATCCCAGCACGTGCGATAGCGCCTGCCGCCTCGCGCGCCAGCAGACGGCGTGGAACGGCTACGCGTGGTACCTGCAGACCATGCGCAATTTCGCCGTCTCGCACGGCAAGCCGCTCGCCATTCCCGAATGGGGCCTCTATACGCGCTCCGACGGCCATGGCGGCGGCGACAACCCGTACTACATCCGCAAGATGTCGGAGTTCATCGCCGACCCGGGGAACTACGTCCAGTTCAACGTCTACTTCGACGTCACCGCGCCGGACGGCGACCACCAGATCTCGGCGCCCACGGCTTTTCCGCAATCGGCGTCCGTCTACCAGCAGCTCTTCGGCGCCGCGCCGGCGCCAACCCCAACCCCTACGCCCACGCCGACACCCGCCCCCACGGTGGACACCACGCCGCCGAGCGTATTCCTCAGCCTGCCTTCCGCCGGCACGACGATCGCGCGCCGCTCGACCGTGTCGGTGGAAGCGACCGCCGCCGACAACGTCGGCGTGGCCGCGGTCGAGTTCTCGGTGAACGGCCGGCTCGCCTGCCGCGTGGTGGCGAGCCCGTGGCGCTGCGCCGCGTCCGTCGGCAACAAGAACGAG
>DATMIG010000371.1:0-19219 GCA_035554335.1 Burkholderiales bacterium | reverse complement strand
TCGGCGTCTGCGCCGGCGCCGGTACACCGCCCACGGTCATCACCACGCTAAACCGCCAGCTCGCGGCGATCGTGCATTCGGCGGACTACCGGGAGATGATCGAAAAGACCGGATCGGTGGCGATGTCATCGACACCCGAGGAGCTCGCCAGGCTGCTCCTCGAGACTTACGAGCAAACCGCGCGTCTCGGTCTGCAGCTCTAGAGCGCCAGCACGGCGCACGCACCGAAGAAGAGCGCGCATGCGGCGATCGCACTAAATGCGGTCACAATAACGCGCTTTTTCGCCTGTTTGGCCATCTCGGCGGCTACCACGCAAAAATCATGCAACCAAAGCTCAATGAATTGACCGCCGCTGAAGCGGCGCGCCGCATCGAATCGCGCGACACCACCAGCGAGGCGCTGGTCGCCGCCTGCCTCGAGCGCATCCGCGAGCGGGAGGAAGCGGTCCGCGCCTGGGCGTTCATCGATCGCGAGCAGGCGCTCGCGCAGGCCCGCGCGCTCGATCGCCTGCCGCGCCAGAGCCGCCTGCACGGCGTGCCGTTCGGCATCAAGGACATCTTCGACACGGCCGACATGCCGAGCGAGTACAACTCGCCGATCTGGCGCGGCCACCGGCCGAAGGCGGACGCGGCGTGCGTGGCCATGCTGCGCGGCGCCGGCTGCCTGATCCTCGGCAAGACCGTCACGACCGAATTCGCGCAGAACAATCCCGCGCAGACGCGCAACCCGCTGAATGCCGAGCACACGCCGGGCGGCTCCTCGAGCGGCTCCGCCGCCGCGGTGGCCGACCACATGGTGCCGCTCGCGCTCGGCACGCAGACCGGCGGCTCGGTGATCCGCCCCGCCGCGTATTGCGGCACGTTCGCGATCAAGCCGAGCTTCGGCTCGATCAACCGCGCCGGCACCAAGTTCGTCGCCGAGTCGCTCGACACGATCGGCATCTTCGCGCGCGGGGTGGAGGACCTCGAGCTCGCCATGGAGATCCTCAGCGCGCGCGCCGCCGCCTCCGCGCCGAACGGAAAACCGCGCATCGGCCTTTGCCGCACGCCGCTCTGGGACGTCGCGGACTCCCATGTCCAGAACAACCTGGAAGCGGCGGCGAAGCGCCTGGAGCAAGCCGGGGCGCGCGTGCGCGACTTCGAGCTGCCGCCGGGCAGCAAGCAGATCTTCGACAATTACCGCGTGGTCGGGAACTACGAGAGCGCGCGGGCGCTTGGCTGGGAGTACGCCAACTTCCCATCGCAGCTCAGCAAGAACCTTACGCCGCGCCTGCAGGAAGGCTGGAAGATCACTCGCGCCGAGTACGACGCGACGCGCGAAGTGATCCGCACGGTCGGCCGCACGCTGGCCGAGACGCTGCGCGAGGTCGACTTCCTGCTCACGCCGAGCGCGCCATCCGAGGCGCCCGCTTCGCTCGCCACCACGGGCGATCCGGTGTTCAACCGGGCGTGGACGATGCTCGGTCTACCGTGCGTGACGATTCCGCACGGTAAGGGAGCGAAAGGCCTGCCGCTCGCCGTGCAGATGGTCGGCGCATTCGATTCCGACAGCGCCCTGCTCGCGTGGGCGCACTGGACGACAAAAGCGCTTGCCTAGCGTTCGCGCCCAGCCTCGTGGAAGGCCTTCTGCACCGGCGACAGCAGGTACTCGAGGATAGTGCGCGTGCCGAGGTGGATCTCGCCCATCACCTGCATGCCGGGCTGTAGCGAATAGCGTTCGCCGTCCGCGACCAGCTCCTGGCCCGCTAGCTCGACGAGGGCGCGGAACGCGAGCGGTCCCATCGGCCGGTCGCGGCCGGTGAGCGCGTCGGAGCGCGTGTTCGGCGAAGGCGCCTCGGTCGCGTCGGCGTTGACGTGCAGCACCTTGCCGTCGACCAGGCCGTACTTCTGGAACTGGAAGGCGGCGAGCTTGAGCTTCGCCGGCTGCCCGGGGCGCACGAAACCGACGTCCTGGTTCGACACCCAGATTTCGGCGACGAGCTTGTCGCCCTCGGGCACCAGCGTCATCAGGATCGTGCCCGGCGCCGCCACCGTGCCGGCCGTGTGCGTGGCGAGATCCTTGACGATGCCGGCTTGCGGCGCACGCAGCTCCAGGAGATTGCTCCTGTAAGAGAGCTTGGCGAGCTCCTGAGTTGCGCGCTCCAGTTGCGCCCCGACCTCGACGCGCTCGGTCTGCAGCTGCCGCCGATAGTCGGCGGTGATCTGCGCGATTTTCTGCTCCGACTGCTCGATGAGGGCCTGGTTGGAGCGGATGGTGAATTCCTGCGTGCGCAGGTCCTGCTCCTTCTCGATGCGCTCGCGCTGCTTGTCGGTGTACATGATGCGGCCGGCGAAGCCGTCCTTCGACAGCTTCTCGAACGCCTTCTCCTGCTCGAGGTAATGCGGCAGCACCTGCTCGAGCTTGGTCTTCGTCGCCTGCGCCGCCTCGAGATCGTGGCGCACCTTGGCGAGCAGCGCACGCTCCTGCGCGAGCGCGTTCTCATACGCGCGCACGTTGGCCGTGTACTGAGCGCTCACCTGCGCATAGAGCTCGGCAGGTTTATCCGCGGTCAATGGCGTGCCGGAGAGCTGCGCATCGATGCGGCGCAGCGCGAGACGCTTGTTGTCGTGCTCGGCCTGCAGCGCTTTCACGTCGGCGTCGGTCAGCACCGGATCCATGCGCACGAGCACCTGCCCGGTGGCGACCTTCTCGCCCTCCTTAACGAGGATCTGCTTCACGATCCCCTGCTCGGCAGGCTGCACGATCTTCAGATAAGTGGACGGCACCAGCTTGCCGTCGGCCACGGCCACGATGTCCAGGCGTCCGAAAATCGCCCATGCCGCGACGCCGGCGAGCAGCGCCATGAGGAGGCGGAGCATCCAGCCCGCGAGCGGCGGTGCCGGCTTCTCCTGGATGCGCAGCAGCGGCGGCGAGAAGTCGGCCGGATCGAGCATCAGGTCTGCACCTCGTCCACCACGCGCATCTGCGTCGCCTTTTCGGCGTTCAGCGTGAACACCTCGTCCACCTGCAATCCGCGCGGCAGCTGGTGGGCGATGAAGAGGATGGTCACCTTGCCCTTGAGCTGGTTCACCGTCTGCGCGAAGCGCTCGGCGGTCTGCGCGTCGAGATTGCTGGCGGCCTCGTCGAAGATCAGCACGCGCGGGCGCTTGAGGACGGCGCGGGCGATAGCGAGGCGCTGCTTCTGGCCGCCGGAGAGGCCCACGCCGTGTTCGCCGAGCGCGGTGTTGTAGCCCTGTGGCAGCTTTTCGATGAAGTCGTGGATCTCGGCGATGCGGCAGGCCTGCTGCACTTGCTCGAAGCTCGCATTGGGATTGGCGGCGAGCAGGTTCTCGTAGATCGAGCCGCTGAAGAGGTAGGTCTCCTGCGGCACGACGCCGAAGCACTGGCGCAGCTCGTTCGCCGAGAGATGGCGCAGGTCGCGGCCGTCGATGGTGATCGCCCCTTCCGTCGGCTGGTAGAAACCGAGCAGCAGCTTGGCGAGCGTGCTCTTGCCGGAGCCGGATGGTCCGGTGAGAACCGTAAGGCGCCCGGGCTTCAGGGCGAGGCTCAGGTTCCTGTACAGCACCGGGTGGTCGGACGAGTAGCGGAACGAGACGTCGGCGACGCGGATCTCGCCCTTGCCCTCGGCGCTGCGCGAAGGCAGGAGCGCATACGGCTCGGCGGGCGCATCCATGATGTCGCCGAGGCGCTTCACGGCGATCGAGGCCTGCTGGAACTCCTGCCAGAGGCCGGCGAGGCGCAGCATCGGCTGCGACATGCGGCTCGCGAACATCTGGAAGGCGACCAGCATGCCGATGGTGAAGCCGTCGTTCCGCATGACGAGCAGCGCGCCGACCACCAGGATAGCGAGCGTCATGACCTGCTCGAGCGCGTTGGCGACTGTATTGTACGTATTGGAGAGCTGGCGCGTCGCAAAGCCCGCGGAGAGGTAGGTGGCGAGCAGCTCGTCGTAGCGGGACTCGAGGCGAGGCTCCATCTGCAGCGACTTCACCGTCTCCATGCCGGCGACGTACTCGGTCAGGAACGCCTGGTTGCGCGCGCCGAGCAGGAACTGGTGGTTGATCCGGGCGCGAAGCAGCGGCACTACCGCGATGGAAAGCGCGCCGACCAGGCCCAGAAGGCCGAGCGCGATCAGCGTGAGCTGCCAGCTGTAGGCGAACATCACCGCGACGAAGATCAGGAGGAATGGAAAATCGAGGACCAGCGAGGCGGCGGCCCCGGCCATGAACTCGCGGATCGTCTCGACGGCGTGCACCCGCGCGATGAGCGTGCCGGTCGGACGGTGCTCGAAGTACGGCAGGTGCAGGCGCAGGAGATGGCGGAACACCTGGCTGCCGAGCACCGCGTCGACGCGGTTGCCGGTGTGCAGCACGAGGTACTGCCGCAGCCAGCCCATGGCGGCGTTGAAGACGAGGAACATCACGAGCCCGACCGCGATCGCGACGAGCGTGCTGCCGGTCTGGTGCACGACCACCTTGTCGATGATCACCTGCGTGAAGAGCGGCGTGGTGAGGCCGATCAGCTGGATGAAGAGCGAGGCGAGCAGCACGTCGCGCCAGACGCGCTCGTGCTTGAGGAGCTCGCTCCAGAACCAGCGGAAGCCGAAGCGCCCGGATGCCTGCTCCTCGGACCTTTCATGCCGCAGCAGCAGCGCCCGCGCCTCGAAGCGGTCGCTCGCGGCGCGCGCCGGCGCCTGGCTGCCGGCCTCCACGTAGAGCAGCTCCGCGCCGTCGGCCTTGATGACGATCGCCGGCCTTTCATTATTGAGGAACGCAATGCAGGGAAACGCCGCGCGCGAGAGGACGCCTTCGCCCGTGCGAAAACCGAGCGATCGAAGCGCCTCGAGAAGTTGCCGCATGGAGTGCGGAGCGGGGAAGCGCTGGAGGAGGAGCGCGCTATCGAACGGCAGCCGGTTGATCTGGCAGAAGCTGCCGATCAGCCAGACGAAATCCCCCCGGGACAATCCTCGTTCCGCCACTCGCCTCCCCTTGCGATGCGCACGAGTCCGGAGAAAACCTTAGCTCAATTCCGTGGAGAACTTAACGCTCTTTGTCCTAGACCATCCTCCGGTTTTATCCCGAGGTCCGGGTGACGGACGCAAAGATCAACTGCCTATCGCAGGCAGACGGCCTCGATGTTGTTGCCGTCCAGATCAACGAGAAACGCTGCGTAGTAGGTCGGTCCATAGTCGGTGCGCAGCCCCGGCTTTCCATGGTCTTTCGCCCCGGCCGCAAGCCCGGCCTTGTGAAACGCGTCGACGGCGGCACGATCCGCAGCCTTCAGCGCGACGTGGCAACCGCCGCCCGCCTTATCCGCATGCAGCCAGAGCGCCGGCCGATCCTTCGGCCCGAAGCCGGCGTACGTCGTATCGCGCGCGCCCGGCACGTGGCCGAGCGGCGCGAGCATGGCGGCATAGAGGCGCGCGGCGGCGCCGAGGTCTTTCACCCGAATTCCGATGTGGTCGAACATGAAGTCTCCTTTCAGCGCAGGAGACTAGGTCCAGGCGGCGGCGCGATCTTGGAAAATCTTGCGCTTCCTGAATTCGCGCGGCGACACGCCGGCGGCGCGCCGGAACGTGCGCACGAAGTTGGAGAGGTCGGCAAAGCCGCAGTCGAGCGCAACATCGGTCACCGGCCGCTCTTCCTCCGCAAGCAACCGCGCAGCGCGCGCGAGGCGCAGGCGCACGAGGTACTGGTGCGGCGTCGCGCCCACCACGGCGGAGAAGACGCGCAGGAAGTGGAAAGGAGAGAGGCCCGCCGCGCGCGCCGCGTCCTCGAGTGACACGTCATCGGCGGCATGGGCTTCAAGCCAGAGCGCCGCTTCGACGGCGCGGCGCCGGTCCTTGGCGCTGATCGGACGCACCGCGCGCTCGTCCGCAGCCGCAGCGGCGCACTTGGCTGCGAAGGCGAGCGCTGCCTCGTCGATGCGGCTGCCGAGCACCATCAGGTCCGGCAAGGGCGGAATGCAGGCAAGGCGCCAGACCGCATCGCCGAGCGATTCCGCGAGCGCCGGCGAGAACTTCACCGACAGGCACTCGTCGCCGCAACCGTGATGCTCGTGCGTCGCCATATATTCCCGCCCGGGCGTCCCCACCATCACGGCGCCGGCGACGAGCTCGTGCGTGCGGCCGAGCGTGCGGCAGCCGAAGCTGCCACGGCGCACGAAGGAAAGCGAATGCCGCCGATGCATCTCGGTGAACGGCCGGTCCGCCGGGCCGGCCTCGCAGACGAAGCGGTAGACCGAGAGCGACTCGCCTTCGAATAGCGTCGTGGCCTGCATGCCACGACTGTACTCGCGAATCTGCTATGCGGCTCGCGAATGCCCGGCGAGCGTGCTGCTCATGACAGCGGCGCCCTGCTCCATCATCGCGCCGACGGTCGCCGCCGCCGCGTGGGGCAGCACGTCGGCGATCCAGAGCACCCTGCAACGCGCCGGCCCCTCTTCGAACACCTGGAAGGAAGCGCTGTGGTGCTGCAACCGCTCGCTCCTCGCCGAGTACGCGACGCGCCTCGCCTTGTCGTCGACATCGACGATGAGCTCGCGCGTGACGAAGCCGTTGGCGAACGTGACGATGCGCGCATCGTCGCCGTCCATGCGGCAATCGGTGACGAAGCCCGGCACGAAGCGCTGCACCTCGCCGACCGCGCGCAGCGCCTGCCAAACCGCGTCGGCGCCGGCGGCGATGGAAAACTCCTTGCGAATGGAAGCCATGGCGCGAAATTAGCGCCGGGGCGGCGGGTGCGCTTGGAGAAAATTGCGGGGGCGATGCACGCCCAATTAGGGACAGACCCTAATTATTTTTTAATTAGGGTCCGTCCGTATTTATTTATTGGCACGAGTGCGCGCGCTAGCGCGCTCGTCGTACTCTCCGCCGCCGATCACGACGGCGACCACCGCCACCACCGCGAAGAGCAGGATCAGCTGCAGGACGAGGAAGAGGTCCATGGCTTCCTTTGTCGCGCGTTTCCTTTCATCGCGCGAGCAACAAGCGCACAGAACGTCGCCCGCTCCCGACGTTTTTCCGGAAATTTTTCCGCTTATCCGTCGATCGGTCCGCCCGTCTCGTTCCAGGTCGACGCCGTAGCGCGCTACCTAAAATCGGTCGCAACGAGAAGCCACACAAGAAAACGAAGTGGCCGGGCGTGTTCAAGAAAAGCTCAGGGATGATTCATGCGCTACAAGGGGGAATCGACCCGCGGGTTGCTGGGCGCTCTTGCGCTCGGCCTCGTCGCGGCATGCGGCGGTGGCGGTGGTGGTAGCGGCAGCAGCGCGCCGACTGCCACGCAATCTTCACCGGCTTCGTTCATCTCGGGCGGCGCCACGCCGGCCACGACGGCGCTGCCGGCGAACGGCGCGCGCGCCGTCCCGACCTACGAATCGATCGGCCTCTACTGGACGCCACCGGCTGGCGCATCCGGCTGCTCGGTGCTCTTCCGCAAGGGCGGCGAATCGTCCTTCCGCCAGGGCGTCGACCTGTGGCTCGATCCGGGCAACAACGAATGCCGCGGCAGCCTCGTGCTGCTCGAGCCGGGCACGAGCTACGAGATCCAGCTGGGCGTCGCGGGCAAGGCAATGACGGCGGGCCTGGTCGCGACGACGTGGCCCGAGACCGACCAGCTTCCCATCGCGCAGACCATCACGCTGCCGGCCGGCACGCGCACCACGCCGCTCGCCATCACGCAGGGCGGTAGCGCATCGGGCTATGTGCTCTATCAGGCCGATCCGTCCAGCGGCACGACCATCGACGTGCAGAACGGCGCGGCGAACAACATCACCATCTCCGCGCCGTTCGTCATCCTGCGCGGCTTCACGCTGAAGGGCGCGCAGGCCGATGCGATCAAGCTGCTCTCCGGCGCGCACGACCTCGTCATCGAGAAGAACGACATCAGCGGCTGGGGACGCTTCCGCACCACCGGCTCGTGGGACTACGGCGTCGACTACGACGCGGGCGTGCGCTGCGAGAGCGTCTCGAGCCTCGAGCGCGTCACCGTCCAGCGCAACCGCATCCACGACCCGCGCTACGGCGCGAACAGCTGGGATTCCGTTCACCCGGCCGGCCCGCAGGGCATGACCTTCAACTTCTGCGGCGGCAACAACGTCATCCGCTGGAACGAGGTGACGAGCTCGGACTACCGGCATTACTACAACGACGGCATCGGCGGCTCCGACAACTACACGCGCACCGGCTTCCCGAACTACGACACCGACATCTACGGCAACGTGGTGCAGGGCGTGATGGACGACGCGCTCGAGATCGAGGGCGGCAACCGCAACGTGCGCGTGTGGGGCAACTACATGACGCAGACCGGCACCGGCGTCGCGAGCACCGTCAACTCGGTGGGGCCGCTCTACGTCTTCCGCAACGTCTACGACCAGAGCCGCAAGCACTATCTCAGCAGCGCCGACAGCGACGACCGCGGCGAGTTCTTCAAGTCGGGCTCAGACACGAGCGTCGGCAACGGCCGCCGCTACGTGTTCCACAACACCTCGCTGCAGGCGCCGAACCCGGGCGGCTCGTACCCGCTTGGCGCGGGTGGCGGCATCCAGGGGACCGGCGGCAATCCGCTCACCAACACCGTCTCGCGCAACAACATCTTCTACATCTGGAAGTCGAACTGGATGTCGATCGACCAGCGCGGCGGCTCGGGCAACGACGTCGACTACGACCTCTACAACGGCGGCCTGAGCATGTACAGCGGCGCCGAGTCGCACGGCCTGCGGATCAGCGCGCCGATCTTCGCCGGCGGCAACGGCGTCGGCATGAGCGGTATGTACCAGCTCGCGCCCGGCGCGGCCGGCTACGGCACGGCGCTGCGCATCCCGAACTTCAACGACCTGTACGCCGCGCCGGACATCGGCGCGCACCAGTCGGGCACCTCGGCGATGACGTTCGGCGTCAACGCCACGCGTTGATTACTCGACCTTCGCGCCGGAGTCCTTGACGATCTTCGCGAAGCGCCCGATCTCGCTCCTGATGTGGGCGGCGAACTGGTCGGGCGTGCTGGTGATGATCTGGCCGCCGTCGCCGGTGAGGCGCGCGATGGTTTCCGGCTCGTGCAGCAGCTTCACGATGTTCGCGTTCAGCTTGTCCACCACCGGCCGCGGCGTGCCGGCGGGCGCGATGACGCCCTGCCACGCGGCGAGCTCGTAGCCGGGCACGCCCGCTTCCTGCAGCGTCGGCACATCGGGCATCACGCTCAAGCGATCCTTGGTCGTGACGGCGAGCGCGCGGATCTTGCCGCTCTTCACGTAGGTGAGCGCGGTGTTGTCGAAGATCATCGCCACCTGCCCGCCCATCAGGTCGGTGAGCGCGGGCGCGCTGCCCTTGTACGGCACGTGGATCACGTCGATGCCGGTCATCGACTGGAAGAGCGCCATGGCGAGGTGCGGGAAGCTGCCGCTGCCGCCGGAGGCGTAGGCGAGCTGGCCGGGCTTCGACTTCGCGAGCGCCACCAGCTCCTTCACGTTGTGCACCGGCAGCTTCGGATCGACCAGCAGCACGAACGGATGCTGGATCGCGAGGCTGATCGGCGCGAAGTCCTTCACCGGGTCGTACGGCAGGTTCTTGTAGAGGCTGGCGTTGATGGCGAGCGTGGTGCTGGTCGCCATGAGCAGCGTGTAGCCGTCCGGCTCCGCCTTGGCGACGAGCTGCGCGCCGAGCAGCGTAGCGGCGCCGGGGCGGTTGTCGATCACGAACGGCTGCCCGAGGTGTGCAGAGAGCCGCTCGCCGATCACGCGCGCGATGAGATCCGTCGCACCGCCCGCGGCGTAGGGCACGACGAAGCGCACGGGCTTGGACGGATAGGTCTGCGCGAACGCCGGCGCGGCGATGATCGCCGCGGCAAGGAAGAGCGCGCGGATCATTTCGAAGCGGCCAGCTTCGGCGCCTCGAAGGCGCCGTGCTTCGGCAGGTCGAAGAGATTCGACGGCAGGCTGTTCACGAACTGCAGCACCTCTTCCAGCTTCACCACGTCGGCGTACTTGGCCTGCATGTCGCAGAGGTTGATGGCGTGGCTCGCCTGCGAGCGGTCGAAGCAGCCTTCCTCGACGATCGTGGTCTTGATGTTGGTGGAAAAGGCGTCCACCGCGGTGGCGCGCACGCAGCCGCTGGTCGTGCTGCCGGTGAGGAGGATGCTGTCGGCGCCGAGCAGCATCATGTAGCTCATCAGGTTGGTGCCGAAGAACGCGCTCGGCTTCTGCTTGTAGATGATGATGTCCTGCGGCTGCGGCCCGATCTCCGGCACGATGGTGTCGCCGATCTCGCCGGTGGTCTGCGCCTTCTGCCGCTCGGTGGTGCGCTTGTTCTTCCACGCCCAGCCGCCCGCGTCCCAGTTGTCCGCGCGGCGGATGCCGGTGGTGTAGATCACCGGCAGGCCCTTGGCGCGCCCCGCGGCGAGGAGGCGCTTGATCGCCGCGATGCCCTCCCACGCCTCCAGGCCGCAGGAGTTGCGCCAGCGCTTGATCGATTCGAGGATCGGCTCGGGCTTGTCGCCGCAGAAGTTGTAGTTCATGTCGACGACCAGGATCGCGGGACGCTTGCCGAAGCCCTGGCGCGAGCCGAAGCCGCCGCTGGCGAAGACCTGCTTGTCGCGCTCGGTGAGGAATTGGTTCCAGATGGGTTCGCTCATGCGCGAACTCTAAACCGGTTCCGCGGAGCGGCCGTCCCGGCGCCGCGGCATTTCGCATCGAAGAATTCGGGCTCCGTCCCCGAATTCCTCGAAATGGGCCGTCATCGCCCGCGTGCTGCCCGATTTCGCCCGGGCGCTGCCCGCGAACGCCGCGACACTCGCGGCCATGAACGCCACCTACCTCGTCAAGATCGCCGTCGTCGCCGCCCTGCTCCTCCTCCTCGCCGTGCCGGTCAACATGATCCAAGGGCTCGTCGCCGAGCGGCAGGCGCGCCGCAATGAAGTCGTCACCGGTATCGCCGACGGCTGGGGCAAGCAGCAGACCGTCGCCGGCCCGTACCTCGTCGTGCCCTACGAGTGGTCGTACACCGAGGTGAAGCGCGAGACGATCGCCGGCAAGCTGAACGAGACGAGCGTCGAGCACAAGGGCGGCGATGTCATCTACGTGCCGGCCACGAGCGTGGAATGGACGGTGGATGCCGATATCACGGAGAAGGCGCGCGGCATCTACAAGGCGCGCCTCTACGGCGCGAAGCTGAGCGCGCAGGGCACGATCGAGCCGCCGCTGCGCGCCGACTACGAGCAGCCCGGGCGCCGATACAAGTGGGGCACGCCGCGCCTCGTCGTCGGCGTGAGCGATCCCGGCGGCATCCGCGGCGCGCGCGAGGTCGTGGTCGCGGAGAGGGCGCGCACGTTCGAGCCCGGCACCCATGACGCCGCGCTGACGGCCGGAGTCCATGTGCCGCTGCCGGATCTCAAGCTCGCGTCGAAAGAGCCGGTCGCGTTCTCGTTCACCTTGGAGCTCGGCGGCTCCGAAGCCATCGCGCTCGCGCCGCTCGGCGCCGACGCGCGCGTCGCCATGCGCGCCGACTGGCCGCACCCGTCGTTCCAGGGGCGCTTCCTGCCCGCGCGCCACGAGATCGGCGACAGCGGCTTCAGCGCCACCTGGCAGATCTCGCGCTTCGCGCAGAGCAGCGCGGGCGCGCGCTGCGCCCTGCCCTGCGCGCGCCTCAACGAGCAGGTGTTCGTCTCCTTCGTCGAGCCGGCGAACGCCTACCAGCGCCTCGAGCGCGCGTCGAAGTACGGCTTTCTGTTCCTCGGCTTGACCTTCGCCGCGATCATCCTCATCGAGCTCCTGCGCCGCGTGGCGGTGCACCCGGTGCAGTACGCGCTGGTCGGCCTCGCGCTGGCGATCTTCGTCCTGCTGTTGACGGCGCTGTCCGAGCACATCGCCTTCGCGCACGCTTATGCCATCGCGGCGGGCGCATGCGTCGGGCTGATCACGGTCTACCTGGTGCGGGTGCTGCACAGCCCGCTGATCGGCTGCGGCGTGGGCGCGGCGCTCGGTGGGCTGTACGGCATGCTCTATATGCTCCTGCAGGCGGAGGACTATTCGCTGCTCGGCGGCACGCTGCTGCTCTTCGCGCTGCTCGCGGCGGTGATGCTCGCGACACGCAAGGTCGACTGGTATGCCCTGACTAGCCGGCCAGCGCGCGCTCCAGTTCCTCCGGCGGCACAGGCTTGAGCAGGTGCACGTCGAAGCCGGCGGCGAGCGCGCGCTCGCGGTCGGAGGCCTGGCCATAGCCGGTGACGGCGATGAGCCGGATGTTCCGGGAGGGAAATCGGGCGCGAATGAGGCGCGCCACCTCGTAGCCGCTCACGCCCGGCAGGCCGATGTCGACGAGCGCGACGTCCGGGGGCGCCGCCCTCACCAGCTCCATGCCGCGCTTGCCGTCGGTGGCGGTGCGCACCTCGTGGCCCCACAGCGTGAGCAGCGTGCGCAACGAATCGCGGATGTCGTCATTGTCCTCGATCACCACCACGCGCAGCGGCTTCGTCGCGCGCGGGCGCGCGCGCGGCGCCGTCGTCGACGACACCGGCCCCTTTGCGAGCGGCAGGCGCACGGCGAAGCGCGCCCCCTGACCCGGCCCGGCGCTGAACGCGCTGACCGAGCCGCCGTGCAGCTCGGTGAGGCGCTGCACGATGGTGAGGCCGATGCCGAGGCCGCCGGCGGTGCGCGCGAGCGTCGGATTCACCTGCAGGAAGGGCGCGAAGAGCTGCGCGCCGACGTGCGGCTCGAAGCCCATGCCGTGGTCCTCGACGCTGAGGACCGCCTCGCCGCCCTGCGCCAGCGTCTCGACGCGGATCTCGCCCGGCTCGGTGGTGAACTTGATGGCGTTGTTGACGAGGTTGCAGACGATCTGCTCGAGGCGCACCTCGTCGGCGTCCAGCGGAAGCTCGCGCGCGCCGAAATGCAGCGCGATGCGGTGGCCGCGTGTCTGGGCCTGCGGCAGGCACGACTCGACGGCCGCGGCGACCACGCGGTTCAGGTCGACGCGCGAGGTCTGCAGCATCACCTTGCCGCGCTCGAGGCGCGCCACGTCCATGAGGTCGTCGACCATGCGCACGATGTGGTCGACCTGCCGCCCGAGGATCGCCGCGCTCTCCTGCAGCAGCGGGTTGTCGATCTTCTGCAGGCGCATGATCTCGAGCGCGTTCCTCATCGGCGCGAGCGGGTTGCGCAGCTCGTGCGCGAGCATGGCGAGGAATTCGTCGCGCAGCTTGACCGCCTCGCCGCGTGCGGCGAGGAGCTCGCCGACTTCGCGCTGGCGGGCCGAAGCGCGCAGCGCGGTCTGCACCGCCGAGACGAGCGTCATCGGGCCGAGCGGCCGGCCGAGGAGGGTCACGTTGCCCGCGTCGGGGAAGAGCTGCGCCGTGAGCGCGGCCAGCGCCCCGGGGTCGCGCGCGACGAGGACGAGCGGCAGGTCCGCCCATGGCGGCAGGCGCGAGCACGCCTCGCGCAGGGCCGGCATCTCTTCCTCGACGAGCGCCTCCTCGACGATCACCAGGCAGCCGCACGAGTCGTCGAGCTCCCGGGCGGCGGCCGCGATCGAGCCGCTGGCGTGCGCCTCGACGCCGTTATCCCGCAGGAAGGTCAGCGCAAGGAGCGCGTCGACCTCGTTGGGCGAGACAACTCGCGCAGCCGGCGCGCGGGTCCTGGACCGCTCCACGCTCAGCCGCGCAGGGCTCCGCCGCCCTGTCCGCCGAGGTAGGCGGGCACGCCGGTGAGCACGCCCTGGAATTCGTTCAGCGGCCCGCCCACGCGCACGCCGGCGGCGGTCATCTGCAGCTCGCGCACCGCGCCCTCGTGCTGGCCGCTGCGCTTCTTGATGATCGAGATCGCCTTGCGGATGGCGCCGAGCGCCTCGAAGAAGCGCGTGATGATCACGCTGTCGGCGAGGTAGCTGACGTCGATCGGCGTGCCCATCGCGCCGATCAGGCCGTGCTGCGCGAGCACCATGACGGTCATCACCCCCTGCTGGTTGAGGTAGGCGAGGAGCTCGTGCAGGTGCAGGTGCAGGAACTCCTCCTGCGGCATCGCATTCACATAGCCGTTCAGGCTGTCGAGCACCACGACGCGCGTGCCGTGCTCCTCCACCGCGCGGCAGATGTCCCAGGCGAGCTGGCCGGGCGAGATCTGCGCCGGGTCCATCTGCCGGATGTTGAGGCGCCCGGACTTCAGGTGCGGGGCGAGGTCGAGCCCCATGGCGGCGGCGCGCTCGGCGAGCGTGGCGATCGTCTCGTCGAACACGTAGTAGTTCACCCGCTCGCCGCGCACCGCGGCGGAGTGGGCGAAAAGGGTGGCGATGGTGGTCTTGCCGCTGCCGGCCGGGCCGATCAGCAGGTTGCTCGTGCCGTAGTGCAGGCCGCCGCCGAGGAGCGTGTCGAGCTCGGCGTTCCCGCTCTTCGCGAGCTCCTTGCGGAACGGGGCGTGGTGCTCCGACGCCACCAGCCGCGGAAAGACGCGCAGTCCGCCGGTCTCGATGACGTAGTCGTGGTTGCCCTCGCGGAAGTGCACGCCGCGCACCTTGGTGACCGAAAGCGTGCGGCGGTAGATGCCGTACTTGAGCGGTGCCGCCTCGAGCGAGATCGCGCCGTGGACGATGCTGTGCACCTGGACGTCCGTGCCCTGCGAGCTGCGATCGTCGAGCACCAGCACCGTGCAGCCCAGCTCCCCCAGGCGCTGCTTGAGCCCGAGGATCTCGCGCCGGTAGCGCAGCGGGCTCTGCGCAAGCAGGCGCATCTCCGACAGCGAATCGAGCACCACGCGCTGCGGCCTTGCGCGCTGCACCTCCTCGTAGACGAGCTTGGTGAGCTGCGTGAGCTCGACGTCCGCGGAGTGGAACAGCGTGCCCGGCGCCCGGCCGCCGCCGATCGCCCGCTCTATCGCCGAGAGCTCGATGATGGAGATCCCGCCGAGGTCCCAGCCGTGCGATCGTGCCACGGTCTCCAGCTCGCGCTGCGACTCGGACAGCGACACATAAAGGCAGGCCTCGCCGCGCGCCTTGCCCTCGAGGAGGAATTGCATGGCGAGCGTGGTCTTGCCGACGCCGGGACTACCTTCGATGAGGTGCAGGCAGGCCGACGGCAGACCGCCGGCCAGCACTTCGTCGAGGCCGGGAACGCCGGTGCTGCATAGCTGCTGGGAGATCATGAGCGAGTCTCGCATGCCGCGCGCGACGCGTCCGCCTCGGGCGTGTCGGGAGATTCCCGGCATTTCATCCGCAACTAGTTGGCCGAGAGCCTCGCGCGTCCCTGCCAGCCACCGCCGAGCGCACGGACCAGGAACACCGAAGTGAGCAGGCGCTGGCCGACGAGCTGCGAGGCGAGGCGCTCGGCGTTGAGGAGCTGCTGCTGGGCGACGATGACTTCCAGCGGGCCGGCGACGCCGCCTTCGTAGCGCGCGTTGACGAGGTCGAGCGTGCGGCGCGCGCTCTCGACGGCGACGTTCGCCTGGTTCGAAGCCCGCTCGAGCGCGGCGAGGCCGATGATGCCGTCCTCCGCTTCCTGCATCGCCGTGAGAACCACGCGCCGATAGTTCGCGACCGCGACGTCGTAGGCCGCCTTCGCCGCCTCGTAGTTGCCCTTGATGCGCCCGCCGTCGAAGAGCGGCTGCGTGAGCGTGATGCCGCCGGTCCAGATGAGGCTCGGCACGTCGAGCAGCGTGTTCGAGCGGCGGCTTTCCTGCCCGTAGGTGAGGCCGAGGTTGATGCTCGGGTAGAACGCGGCATTGGCGATGCCGACCTGCGCGTTGGCTACTGCCATGGCGCGCTCGGCGGATGCGACGTCGGGCCGGCGCTCGAGGACGTCGGACGGCACGCCGATCGGCACGTCGGGCGGACGCATCTCGAGCTTCTGCGGCGGCAGCGAGAACGACGGCGCCGGCGTGCCGGTGAGCGTGGCGATGGCGTGCTCGAAGAGCGCGCGCTGGCGGCGCAGGATGTCGATCTGCGTGAGGGTCGTATCGATCAGCGCCTGCTGCTGCGCCACGTCGAGCGCCGAGCCGGCGCCGAGCTGGTGGCGCGTGGTGGCGAGGCCGAGCGAGCGCTTTTGCAGGCCGATGGAGCTCGCCAGGACATCGAGCTCGATGTCGGTCTGGCGCAGGTTGAAGTACGCGGTGGCGAGGTCCGCCACCAGGATGAGCCTCGCCGTCTCGAGATCCGCTTGCGCCGCCTCCGCGGACGCCTTGGCCGAGGACACCAGGCTCGCCACGCGCCCGCCGAAGTCGATCTCGTAGCTCGCCTGCGCGGCGAAGACGATGTCGGTCTGCACGGTCGAGAAGTTCGGCGCCGCGTAGTTGTTGAGCGGCCGGTTCTGCGTGATGCGCGTGCGGCCGTCGCGGACGACGGCGTTGACCTGCGGCCACTGCTGGCCCGAGACCGACGTGAAGTTGGCGCGCGCCTGCGCGAGGCGCGCGGCGGACGCGGCGAGCGTCGGGCTGCCGGCGAGCGCCTTCTGCGCGAGGTCGTTCAGCGTCGGATCGCCGAAGCTTTCCCACCACGGGCCCTTCGGCGCGTCGTCCTTCGGCTGCGCGACGCGGAACGGCTCCTCGACCTTCCACTGCACCGGCATCGCGGGCTTCGGCGGGTCGTACTTCGGCGGGTTCATGCACCCCGCCGCGCAGAGCGCGAGGATGACGGCCGAGCGTTTCATTTCTGGCTGATGACGACCGCGTCGCCGTCGTTCAGCGAATCGGCCGGGTTCAGCACCAGCTTGTCGTTCGGACCGGCGCCGTCGAGGAGCTCGATCACCTGGCCGAAGTTGCGGCCGAGCTTCACCGCGCGCAGCTGCACCTTGCCGTCGGGGCCGACCACGGCGACACGCGGGCCTTCGCCGCGGAAGAGAAGGACGTTGGTCGGCACGGTGAGCGCACCGGTGCCGGCGAGCGGCAGCGCGACCTGCACGTACGCGCCGGGCAGGAGCTTGCCGGCCTTGTTGGCGAGCATCACCTCGACCTGCATGGTGCGCGTCTGCGCGTCGATCGCGCCGGCGGTGCGCACGATCTCGCCCTTGAAGCTCTGGCCGCGCAGCTCCTGCTGCGTGACGATGACTTCCTGGCCGGGCTTGACGAGGTGGGCGTAGGACTGCGGCACGTTCACGTACACGCGCAGCGGGTCGGTCTGCGCCATGACGAAGAGCGCGCGGCCGGCGCCGCCGCCCGCGTCGATGAGATCGCCCACGTCGACGTTGCGCTTCGTGATCACGCCGGCGAACGGCGCCACCACGCGGTTGAAGCCCTTCGTCTGCCGCAGGCGCTCGACGTTGGCGTCGGCCGCGGCGAGGTTGGCCTTGGCCTGCGCATCGGCGCTGCGCTTCTCCTCGAGCTCCTGCTGCGACACGGCGTCGCGCTTCTTCAGCGCTTCCCAGCGCTCGAGCGTGCTGGAGGCGAGCGCGAGGCTGGAGGCCGCCTGCTGGCGCGCGGCGATCGCCTGCGAGAGCTGCTGGTCGATCTCGGGCGTCTCGATCTCGGCGAGGAGCTCGCCCTGCTTCACGCGCGAGCCGATGTCGCGGTACCACTTCTTCAAATAGCCGCTCGCGCGCGCGGCGATCGGCGCCTGCACGTAGCCCTGCAGCGTGCCCGGCAGCACCACCTTCTGCGCTTCCGGCGTCGACGAGGGCTGCGTCACGCGCACGTAGGACTTGTTGCGCTCGGCGACCTGCGCCTCGAGCGTCTTCGCGTTCGAGATGCGGATGAACACCATGCGGCCGGCGAGGAGCCCGAGCCCCACCAGGACCGCGACGGTCAGGACGCTTGCGCGGCGGAGGGTTCGTTTCGGGTCAGCCATTTCTCTTTCCTGCTTAAGAGCCAGTTGTGCACGCCGGCATACACCACCGGCACGAAGAGCAGCGTGGAGATGGTCGCGAAGACCAGGCCGCCGATCACGGCGCGCCCGAGCGGCGCGTTCTGCTCGCCGCCCTCGCCCAGGCCGAGCGCCATCGGGATCATGCCGATGATCATGGCGAGCGCGGTCATCAGCACCGGCCGGATGCGCGTCGCGCCGGAGGCGAGCGCCGCCGCGACCGGATCGATGCCGAGCTCGCGCTGCTGGCGAGCGAACGCGATCACCAGGATGGAGTTCGCCGTGGCGACGCCCATCGTCATGATTGCTCCTGTCAGCGCTGGCACCGAGAGCGTGGTGCCGGTGACGAACAGCATCCACGCAATACCGCCCAAGGCGGCCGGCAGCGCGGCGATCACGATCGCGGCATCGATCCACGACTGGAAGTTGACGACGATCAAGAGATACACGAGCACGATCGCCATCAGCAGGCCCAGGCCCAGGCCGACGAACGAGTTCTGCATCGTCTCCACCTGGCCGCGCATCGTCACCTGGCTGCCGCGCGGCAGCCTGGGCCGCACCTCGTCCACCAGCTTCTTCACCTGGCCCGCGACGCTGGCGAGGTCGGTGCCCTGCACGGTGGCGAAGACGTCGAGCGCCGGCGAAATGTTGAAGCGCGAGACGACCGGCAGCTGCCTGCCCGGCCTCGCCTCGACGAGATTGCCGAGGAGCTGCGTCGGCGTGGTGCCGGCGCCGGCGCCGGTCGCGGCGACCGGCATGTTGAGGAGCGCATCGAGGCTCTCCACCGAGTACGACGGCGCGAGCACCTGGATCTGGTAGACGATGCCGTTCTGCGGATTCAACCAGAACGCGGGCGCCGTCTGGGACGAGCCCGAGAGCGAGAGCAGCACGTTCTGCCCGACGTTGAACGCCGAGAGCCCCACCTGCTGGAGGCGCGTGCGGTCCATGCGCAAATCGATCGCCGGGCCGTCCATGCGCTGGTGCACGTGCGCGTCCACCGCGCCCGGGATCTGCTGGATCTTCCGGGTGAGCTCGGCGGCGAGCTTGTAGTTCGCCTCGAGGTTCGGCCCGGAGAACTGCACGTCGATCGCCGCCGGCAGGCCGAAGTTCAGGATCTGCGTGACGATGTCCGCCGGCTGGAAGAAGAACTCGATGCCCGGGAACTGCTTCGGCAGCTCCGCGCGCAGCAGCGTCTGCAGCTCGTCGCTCGGCCGGTGGCCGTGCTTGAGCGACATCAGGATCTCGCCGTCGAGCGTGCCGAGGGTGCCGGCGTTCGAGTACGAGAGGTTGATCGACGAGTTCGGCACGCCGAGGTTGTCGAGGATGGTGCCGAGCTCGCCGGGCGGGATCAGCTCGCGGATCTCGGCCTCGATGCGGTCGGCGATGCGCGCGGTCTCCTCGATGCGAGTGCCGGTCGCGGCGCGGAAGTGCAGGCGGATCTGGCCGGC
>DATMIG010000370.1:0-6774 GCA_035554335.1 Burkholderiales bacterium | reverse complement strand
GCCAGGCCCGCAACATGTTCTCGGGCCTTTCCTTCCCCGGTTTCCCCCCTGGCCAAAAGAGCGACAAGGGCGAAGACAAGTCCTAAGGTTGGCTTTGTCTCGCTAGGCTGTCCGAAGGCCCTCGTAGATTCAGAGCGCATCCTCACACAGCTGCGTGCGGAGGGCTATGTCACGTCGCCGTCGTACGGCGACGCGGACCTCGTCATCGTCAACACCTGCGGCTTCATCGACGCGGCGGTGGAGGAATCGCTCGATGCGATCGGCGAGGCGCTGGCGGAGAACGGCAAGGTCGTCGTCACCGGCTGCCTCGGCGCGAAGGAAGGCGTGGTGGCGAAGGTGCATCCGTCGGTGCTCGCCATCACCGGCCCGCACGATACCGAGGGCGTGATGGCGGCGGTGCACGAGCACCTGCCGAAGCCGCACGATCCCTACGTCGACCTCGTGCCGCCGCAGGGCATCAAGCTCACGCCGCGCCACTACGCGTATCTGAAGATCTCGGAAGGCTGCAACCACCGCTGCACGTTCTGCATCATCCCGTCGATGCGCGGCGACCTCGTCTCGCGGCCGATCGCGGAAGTGATGCAGGAAGCCGAGCGGCTGGTGAAGGCGGGCGTGAAGGAGATCCTCGTCATCTCGCAGGACACGAGCGCGTACGGCGTCGACGTCAAGTACCGCACCGGCTTCGTCAACGGGCGGCCGGTGAAGACGAAGATGACGGACCTCTGCCGCGCGCTCGGCGATCTCGGCGCGTGGGTGCGGCTGCATTACGTCTATCCGTACCCCCATGTCGACGAAGTGATCCCGCTCATGGCGGCGGGCAAGCTCCTGCCTTACCTCGACGTGCCGTTCCAGCACGCAAGCCCGCGCATCCTCCGCCTGATGAAGCGCCCGGCGTCCAGCGAGAAAGTGCTCGAGCGCATCCGCGCCTGGCGCGCGATCTGCCCCGACATCACCATCCGCTCGACGTTCATCGCCGGTTTTCCGGGCGAGACGGACGCCGAGTTCGACGAGCTGCTCGCATTCCTGGACGAAGCGCAGCTGGACCGCGTCGGCTGCTTCTCCTATTCGCCGGTCGAGGGTGCGGCGGCGAACGAGCTGCCGGACCCGGTGCCGGATGAGGTGAAGGAAGAGCGGCGGCGCCGCTTCATGGAGAAGCAGGCGAAGATCAGCGCCGCCAGGCTGCAGCGGAAAGTGGGCACCACGCAGAAGGTGCTGATCGACGAGCCGGGCGTCGGCCGCTCGGCGGCCGACGCGCCGGACATCGATGGCGTGGTGCGGTTCACGGGTGGCAAGGCAGGAGAATTCGGCCACGTGCTCATCGAGCGCGCGGATGAGCACGACTTGTTCGGGAGACTGCAATGACCGATGTGATGGTGGTGGCGGGGGCGAGGACGGCGATCGGCGACTACGGCGGCGCGTTCAAGGACATCCCGCCGACGAAGCTCGGCTCGATCGCCATACGCGAGGCTCTTCAAAGAGCGGAAGTGGACCCGGCGAGCGTGGGCCACGTGGTGATCGGCAGCGTGATCCACGGCGAGGCGCGCGACATGTACATGTCGCGCGTGGCGGCGCTCGACGCCGGCGTGAAAGTCGGCACGCCGTGCCTGACGGTGAACCGGCTTTGCGGCTCCGGCCTGCAGGCGATCGTCTCGGCCGCGCAGCACATCATGCTCGGCGACTGCACGACCGCGATCGGCGGCGGCGCCGAGAGCATGAGTCGCGCCGCGTACCTGCTGCCGGCGGGGCGCTGGGGCCAGCGCATGGGCGACGCGCCGGTGATCGACGCGATGAGCGCCGCGCTGCACGATCCGTTCGGCCACGGCCACATGGGCGTCACGGCGGAGAACATCGCGGCGAAGTACGGCTTCACGCGCGAGCAGCAGGACCAGTACTCCGTGGAATCCCACCGCCGGGCCGCGAAGGCGATCCAGCAGGGATTGTTCAAGGAGCAGATCGTGCCGGTGGAGCTCAAGAGCCGCAAAGGCGTGGAGCCGTTCACCACCGACGAGCACGTGCGTCCGGACGCGAGCATGGAAAACCTCGCCAAGCTGAAGCCGGTGTTCAAGAAGGACGGCACCGTGACGGCGGCGAATGCATCGGGCATCAACGACGCGGCCGCGGCGATCGTATTGATGGACGCGAAGACCGCGAAGAGCCACAAGCCGATGGCGCGCCTCGTCGCGTATGCGCACGCCGGCGTCGAGCCGCAGGTGATGGGCCTTGGGCCGATCCCGGCGGTGAAGCGGGTGTTCGAGAAGGCGGGCCTCAAGCCTTCGGACATGGACGTCATCGAGTCGAACGAGGCATTCGCCGTGCAGGCGATGGCGGTGACCCAGGATCTCGGCCTCGATCCGGCGAAGGTGAATCCGAACGGCGGCGCCGTGGCGCTCGGCCATCCGATCGGCGCGACCGGCTGCATCCTTACCGTGAAGGCGCTGTACGAGCTGCAGCGCACCCAGAAGCGCTATGCGCTCGTCACGATGTGCATCGGCGGCGGGCAGGGCATCGCGGCGATCTTCGAGCGCGTTTAAGCCACGGGAAGTAAACTCGCGGGGGCGTGGCCCGCAAACCAAGAATAGGCCTCGCGCTCGGCTCGGGCAGCTCCCGCGGCTGGGCGCACATCGGCGCGATCCGCGCGCTCGAGGAGCGCGGCGTGAAGCCCGACCTCATCTGCGGCACCTCGATCGGCGCCCTGGTCGGCGCGGTGTACGCGTCCGGCGAGCTCGACCAGCTCGAGGAGTGGGTGACGAGGCTCGCCTGGACGCAGGTCGTGCGCCTCATGGACCTGACGTGGAAGGGCGGCCTGATCCGCGGGCAACGGCTCTTCAATCTCTTCCGCGGTCTTTTCCACGACCGCGACATCGGCGAGCTCGACGTGCCGTTCGGCGCGGTGGCGACCGAGCTTGCCTCGGGCCGCGAGGTCTGGCTGCGCCACGGGAAGCTCTTCGACGTGGTGCGCGCGTCGATCGCGGCGCCGGGCCTCTTCACGCCGGTGGTGCACGAAGGCGCGGTGCTGGTGGACGGCGGCCTCGTCAATCCGGTGCCGGTCTCCATGTGCCGCGCGTTCGGCGCCGAGATCGTGATCGCCATCGACCTCTCGTGGGGCAAGCTCGGCCCTTACCGCAACATGGGCCGCGACCTGCCCGCCGTGCCGGCGCCGCCGCCGGGGTGGCTGGCGCGGCTCTTGCGCGCCTCGCGCGAGAAGGGCGACCAGCCGCCGATCCCGTCGATCTTCGAGGTGTTCAATACCGCGCTCGACATCGTCGAGCAGCGCGTGGCGCGCAGCCGCCTCGCCGGCGAGCCGGCGGACGTGCTCATCACGCCGCTGCTGCCGAACTTCGGCCCGATGGAGTACCACCGCGCGCGCGAGGCGATCCGCGAAGGGCGCACGGCGGTCGAGCGGATGATGCCGCTCATCGAGCAGATCATTCTGCATTGATGCAGTTTTCAAACGGCTAGATGGACATCAGCCTGCCCGTCACGCTCGCGGTCCTGGGCGCCGCGCTGCTGCACGCGTCGTGGAATGTGCTCCTCAAGTCGGGCGACGACAAGGAACTCGGGTCGATCAGCATCGCCGTCGGCTCCGGCCTCGTCGCGCTCGTCGTCGCGCCGTTCCTGCCGGCACCGGCGAGCGCGTCGTGGCCCTGGCTCGTCGGCTCGGCGATCGTCCATATCCTCTACTTCATTTTTCTTGCGGGCGCTTACCGCTGGGGCGAGCTGTCGTACACCTACCCGGTGATGCGGGGCGGCGGTCCGATGATCGTCGCGCTGATCGGCGCGATCGCGCTGGGCGAGGTCCTGCCGATGAAGGAGACGATCGGCGTGGTGCTGATCTGCGTCGGCATCCTCGCCTTCGCCGCCGGCCGCCACGACCCGCGCGCCACCGGCTTCGCCATCGCCAATGCGGTGGTGATCGCGACCTACACGCTGATCGACGGGCAGGGCGCGCGCGCTTCCGGCGCGCCCGTGAGCTATGCGCTCTGGTTCTTTGCCGCGAATGGCATCGTGCTGCTGCTCTTCGGCTGCGCGCGCGGCCGCGGCGCCGCCATCGCGACTTACTTCCGGCAGAAGTGGGCGCGCGCGGTCATCGGCGGTGCGCTCGCCGTGGGTGCGTACGGCATCGCGCTCTGGGCGATGACGCGAGCCCCGATCGCGCTCGTCGCCGTGCTGCGCGAGACCTCGGTGATCTTCGCCGCGCTGCTGTCGACGGTTTTCCTGCGGGAAAAAATGACGCGCCGGCGGCTCGTCGCCACCGGCGCGGTGATGTGCGGGCTGGTCGCCCTGCGGATCTAGACCGGCAGCAGGGAGCCCTGGTAGTACCGGACGTGGTCGCCCTGGTGCCAGGACGGGGCTTCCTTCGACTGGAAGCTCTGCGTCGAGCCGTCCTCGTAGCGCACGGTCATTTCCCACTGCTTGGTAGTGCGCGCCTGCTTCTCGATCTGGTTGCCGAGCAGCGCGCCGCCCGCGGCGCCGAGCACCGTGACGAGCTTGTTGTGATCGCCGATGTTGTGGCCGATCACCGCGCCGGCGACACCGCCGCCGACCGCGCCGACGCCTTTCGCGTCGCCCTTGACCTCGACTTCACGCACCGACTCGACTACGCCGTAGGCGCCGGGCTGCCGCACGGGCTTGGGCGCTTCCACCGGCCTCGGCGCCTGCGCCACCGGAGGCGGCGGGGGAACAGCCGCGTCGTTATAAGCGACCGTGGGCGCCGGCGCCGGTTTGGGCGTGTGCTTCACGACGGGCTTCTTCACCGGCTTCGGCGCCGCAGCCGGCGCGGGCTGCGCGGCGGGCGCTTCGATGGCGGCGACCGGAGCCGCTTCCTTCGTCCCGCCCTTGGAATGGGGGATCAGGCCCGCGATCGCGGCCACTCCCACGGCCGAGAACACGGTGACCGAAATGGCTGCCGCGGTGAGGAGCGGGTGCAGCCGGCTGGTGCTGGTTTCCATCGCGTCTTTCTCCTGTGTGTATGTATCGCGAATGTCCACAGGTTACGGACGGCGCTCACCGGGGGCAGTGAGCATTGGTTACCAGTTGTTACGAACGTAAAGCCGACTAGGAAGCCTCCGGCCGCATGTGCGGGAAAAGAATGACATCCCGGATGCTGGGACTGTCGGTCAGGAGCATCACCAGGCGATCGATCCCCAGCCCCGCGCCCGCGGCGGGCGGCATGCCGTACTCGAGGGCGCGGATGTAGTCGGCGTCGTAGTACATCGCTTCCTGGTCGCCGGCTTCCTTCTGCTTCACCTGCTCCAGGAACCGCGCGGCCTGGTCCTCGGGATCGTTGAGCTCCGAAAAGCCGTTCGCGATCTCCTTCGCATCGATGAAGAGCTCGAAGCGGTCGGCGAGCTCCGGGTCGGAATCGCGCCGGCGCGAAAGCGGCGAGACCTCCGCCGGGAACTCGGTGAGGAAGGTCGGCTGGATGAGGTGTTTCTCGCCCACGGCCTCGAACAGCATGAGCTGCAGCGAGCCCCAGCCCTGCGAGTCGCGGTGCTCGACGCCGCGCTTTTTCAATTCCGCCGACAGCAGCGAGCGGTCGCGCAGGTCGCCCTGGATGCCCTCGCGGCGCAGCGCTTCCGCGATCGGCAAGCGCTGGAAGCGCCGCCCGATCTCGATCGTCTTGCCCTGGTACGGGATGGCGTCCTTGCCGGCCGCGTTGCGGATCAGCCGCTCGGTAAGGTCCATCATGTAGCTCCAGTCCTGGTACGCGCAGTACCACTCGAGCATCGTGAACTCCGGGTTGTGGCGCGTGGAGATGCCTTCGTTCCTGAAGTTGCGGTTTATCTCGAACACGCGCTCGATGCCGCCGACCACCAGCCGCTTGAGATAGAGCTCCGGCGCGATGCGCAGGTAGAGATCCATGTCGAGCGCGTTGTGGTGCGTCTTGAACGGACGCGCCGCCGCGCCGCCGGGAATCGGCTGCATCATCGGCGTCTCGACCTCGAGGTAGCCTTCCGCGCGCAGCTCGTCGCGGATCGCCTGGATGACGCGGCTGCGCGTCAGGAAGATCTCCTTCGTCTCCGGCGTGACGATCAGGTCGACGTAGCGCTGGCGGTACTTCATCTCCTGGTCGGCGAGGCCGTGAAACTTCTCGGGCAGCGGCCGCAACGCCTTGCTGATCAGGCGAATCGCCTTCGCATTGACGGTGAGCTCGCCCTTCATCGTCTTGAACACCGTGCCTTCGGCGCCGACGATGTCGCCGAGATCCCAGTGCTTGAAGTCCTCGTAGCCGGGCGTGTCCTGCGTGATGTAGACCTGGATGCGCCCCGAGCCGTCCTGCAGCGTGGCGAAGCTCGCCTTGCCCATCACGCGCTTCAGCATCATGCGGCCGGCGACGACCGCCGGCGCCTTCGCCTGCTCCAGGTCCTCCTTCGACTGGCCGCCATGCTGCGCATGCAGGTCGGCCGCGAAGTGCCGGCGGCGGAAGTCGTTCGGGTAGGCCTGGCCGCGCGCGCGCAGCGCCTTCAGCTTCTCGCGGCGTTCCTCGATGAGCTTGTTGTCTTCGTTTTCCACTACACCCCCTGCTTCAGGCTGGCCTCGATGTAGTCATCGAGATCTCCATCCAGCACGCGCTGCGTGTCGCCTTTTTCCACGCCGGTGCGCAGATCCTTGATGCGCGACTGGTCGAGCACGTAGGAGCGGATCTGGTGGCCCCACTCGATGTCGGTTTTCGTCGAGGCCAGCTTGTCCGCTTCCGCCATGCGCTTCCTCAGCTCGAGCTCATACAGCCGCGACTTCAGCATGGCGAAGCACTCGGCGCGGTTGCGATGCTGC
>DATMIG010000369.1:0-4045 GCA_035554335.1 Burkholderiales bacterium | reverse complement strand
CCCTAATTATTTTTAAATCGGGGTCCGTCCCTATTTTCAGAGGGACTTGAGGTACTCGACCAGATCGGCCATTTGAGGCGCCGACAGTCCGAGCCCGAGCTTCGTGTTGTACGTGTTCACCACGTCGGCCAGCGTGGCGGCGGATCCGTTGTGGAAGTACGGCGCGTGCTGCCAGACGCCTTTCAGCGGCGAGGTGCGGTAGAGCTTCGTCGCGCTGCGCGCCGCGTAGCTCGGCGTCTCCGGCTCGGCCATCGAATCCCTCGGCAGGTGCAGGTGGGTGTTGGCGTCGGTGAACTCGGCACCGCTGTGGCAGGTAGCGCATCCGCCCTGGGTCTCGAAGACCAGCTTGCCGCGCGCCGCGGCCGCGGCATCGAAGCTGCCCGCCGGCGGCGTCGGCGCGGCCAGCGAGAGCTGATAGGCCTGCAGGCCCTCGAGCTTCGAGCTCACCAGGTCGTCCGTGCCGTTCGTGACGTTGACGCCGATGCGAGCGTCCGAGAACGATCCATGGCCGCCCATCTGCGTCACCGCAACGTAGCGGTTCCAGTACTGGATGTCCGTGCCGTCGCCCGTGTAGGTGATGCTGTTGATGCCGGCGAGGCCGTACGCCGGCGGGATTACCGTCGGCCCGTTCTGCCCGTCGAAGTTGAGCCGCGGATCGTATTTGCCGGGCCCCCAGCTGGTGAGGATCGTCTTCACCGTCGCCACGTCGGTGCCCAGCGCATCGGCGAGCGGCTGCAGGTTCGGCGACAGCGAGACGATCAGGCCGACGTTGAGATCGCGGTTCGGCCAGCCGTCGAGGCGCTTGCCGATGCCGGCGGAGAAAGAGTTGTCGACCGTGGAGTGGCAGAGCGCGCAGGTGAATCCGACGCGCGTGAGCTTGTCCTGGCCGTTGATGCTCTCCACCGTGCCCTTCACGCCGATGACCGCGTTCAGCTTGACGAGCGCGACGGTGTTGGCCGGATCGTTGAGATCCACCTGGCCCGCCTTGATGGCGGCCGCGAGGCTCGCCGGGATCGCGTCGGCATCCACCTTCAGGCCGACCGATAGCGCCGTGGCGGGCGAGACCGAGCTAACCACGGTCTGCATCTGGAGGACGTCGGTCCACTTGCTTTCGTCGCCGAAGGTGTCGAAGCGGAAGGTCTGCTGGCCCTGCGCGACCAGCGCCGTGCGGTCGGCGGCGCTCGAATCCGAGGGGGAGCTGCCTCCGCCGCAGCCGGTCATCACGGTTGCCACCGTGCCGAAGGCAGCGAAAAGTATCGACGCAGGCTTGAGCTTCATCGCGACTCCTTCCCAAAGATCCCTTTCGCGCGATTGGATGAAGCGAGTGCCGTCCTGCGTTTCCGCAAATTGACCTTGCTGCCGGCACAAGAATCCCTAGTAAAACTGCCGGAACGCCGGCAGTCGAGGCGTCATCTGAGCCGCGCGGGAACGCGACGAATCGGCTTATTTTTCGAAGCGGCTGGCGGACTCGCGCGCCTGCCGGGCGCCGGCGGAATCGCCGCGTGCTTCGCGGGCGGCGGCGATGAGGCGCCAGTTGTCGGCGCGCAGGAGGTTGTCCTTGCCGGCCCAGGATTCCGAGCGCAGCGCGGTGCTTTCGGCCTGCGCGTAGTCGCGCTGCTGGAAGCGCACGCGCGCAAGCTCCGACCACAGGCGCGGGTTGCGCGGCTCGATGCGAAGCGCGCGCTCGAGCGTCGCCGCGGCGTTCGATAGACGCCCGGCGGCGGTGTCGGCGCGCGCGCTGTCCATCAGGCTGGCGATCGCCGTGCTTTCTTTCGTCGCAGGACGCAGCACCGTCGGCGTCGCGGGCGTGGAGGGCGCCGAAGGCGCGGGGACGGGCGTCTCCGTCGGTGCCGGAGTCGGCGTGGTCGTGACTACCGGTGCGGGCGTCTGCGCGGCGCACCCGGCGAGGAGTAAGACGATTGCCGCGCGTTTCATCGACCGAACAAGCGCTCCAGCCAGCTCTTGGCTTTCCTGACCGTATTGTCGACGGCGTCGACCGCCGCGCCTACCGCGCTCGCGCACGGGGCGCGCTCGGCGGGCGCGGAGCCCTGCACGAACGGCAGCTCGACCGCGCCCGGGCAGCCGCTGTCGCCGCGCAGGTTGGTCTGCGGGTCGATCCACACGTCCTCGATGCGCTCGGGCTTCGCCTGCGCGAGCGGCTCGGGGCCGAGGGCAGCCATCAGGTCGCCCCAGATGGGCAGGGCCGATGCCGCGCCCGAAAGGTGCGCCGGCCGGTTGTCGTCGTAGCCGACCCAGACGACCGCGAGGCGGTCGCCGGTGAAGCCGGCGAACCAGGCATCGCGCTGCTCGTCGGTCGTGCCGGTCTTGCCGGCGGCGTTGACCTCGGGCGGCAGGAAGTTGCGCAGGCCCTGCGCCGTGCCTTCGCGCACCACGCCCTGCATGGCGGCGGTGATGAGGTAGACCGGCTCCGCCGGGAAGGCCTGCTCGACATTGAGCGCGTAGCGCTGGAGCGGCTTGCCTTCCTGCGTGGTGACTTCGCGGATGGCGCGCAGCGGCGAGCGGAAGCCGCCGCTCGCGAGCGTCTGGTACATCTGCGCCACCTCGAGCGGGCTCATCTCGGTCGCGCCGAGGAGGGTCGACGCGAAGGGCCGCAGCTCGCGATCGACGCCCAGCTTCTTCACCGTGGCGAGCACCTTGTCGACGCCGATGTCGGTGCCGAGGCGCGCCGTCGCCGCGTTGTACGACTGCGCCAGCGCGGTCCGCAGGGGCACCATGCCGTGGAACTTGCGGTCATAGTTCTTCGGCTCCCAGTCGGGCGCGCCGCGGCTCTTGTAGACGAAGGGGCCGTCGTCCACCGGCGTAATGAGCGTATAGCGCGACGGATCGGCCAGCGCGGTGAGATAAACAGCCGGTTTCAGCAGCGAGCCCACCGGCCGTGCTGCGTCGATGGCGCGGTTGTAGCCGCGATAGCGCGCGTTGCGGCTGCCGACCAGCGCCTGCACCTCGCCGCTCTGCGGATCGGTGACGACGACGGCGCCCTCGAGCCCCGGCGGCCCGAAGCGCTTCGTGCGATCGAAGTCATCCAGCTTCTTCGCCAGCGCGCGCTCCGCCGCGCCCTGCACGCGCGGATCGAGCGAGGTGAAGATGCGCAGGCCCTCCGAGCGCAGGTCCTTCTCGTCGTAGTCGCGCCGCAGCTGCCGGTGCACGAGCTGCTGGAAGGCGGGGTAGGGCGACGTGCCGACGAGCGGCTTCTGCACCACGCCGAGCGGCGTCGAGCGCGCCACCGCGTACTGCTCGCCGTTGATGAAACCCAGCTCGCGCGTCTCGCGCAGCACCAGGTTGCGGCGCTCGAGCGCCTGCTTCGGATGGCGCCGCGGGTCGTAGATCGCCGGCCCCTTGACGAGCGCGACGAGCATCGCCGACTCGGCCACCGTCAGGTCCTTCACCTCCTTGCCGAAGTAGAACTGGGCGGCGAGCCCGACGCCGTGGATAGCGCGGTCGCGGTCCTGGCCGAGGTAGATCTCGTTGAGATACGTCTCGAGGATTTCCTGCTTGCTGTAGTGCGCTTCCAGCAGCACCGCCATGACCAGCTCGGTGCCCTTGCGCGTGAGGGTGCGCTCCGGCGTGAGGAAGAAGTTCTTCACCAGCTGCTGCGTGATCGTGCTGCCGCCCTGCGTGCGGCCGGCGCGTAGCACGCTCACCGCCGCGCGGCCCATCGCGCGCAGGTCGAAGCCGTGGTGCGAGAAGAACTTGCGGTCCTCGGTGGCGACGAGCTCGTCGACGAAGTGCTTCGGCACCTCGTTGAGGCGCACGAGCACGCGGTCCTCGTTGCCGGCCGGATAGATGCCGCCGATCGGCAGCGGCTCGAGCCGTGCGAGGGGCAGGTCGCGACCTTCGCCGTCCACGAGCCGGGATACGCTGCCATTGTCGAAGCTGATCCGGATGCGCCGCGCCGGCTGCGCCCCGTCCCAGAACATGAACGGCCGCACGGCGACGTCCAGTTGTTCGCCGGTTTTCGCGAACCAGCCCGTTTCGCCGTCCTTACCACCGACCCGGTAGCCCAGCTCGCGCAGCTCGTCTTCGA
>DATMIG010000368.1:0-1947 GCA_035554335.1 Burkholderiales bacterium | reverse complement strand
GAACCGGATGACGCGGGTCGTAGACGAACGTATCGGGCACTTGTTCGCGCAGCGGCGGTTCCGGCGTCAAGCGCCCCTTGCCTTCCGCTGAATTGGCCGGGCTGGAGCTGCTCAAGTAGAGCGAGGTGTACTGCGCCCTCGCCAGGGGCCATTCGTGCTCGTTACGCCAGACGTTGTCACCCATGACGTAGATGCGCACCGGCGCGGCGAGCGACTCTTCGAGTGGGCGTCCGAGCAAGTGGTGATCGAACCACGGAATGCTGGGTGCGAGGCTTGCCGGGCGGTAATCGCCGGCCGTGGTGCCGTCGGGAAAAGTCACCGGGTCGGCGTGCGTCCAGGGACCGATGATGAGGCGGCTCGCATTCGCCGCGTGAGGTGCTGCCTCCGCGCGAACCGTATGCCAGTCCGCGAGCTGGGTCGGCAGGAACGGGTCGTACCAGCCGGCCATCAGCAGCACTGGCGCCTTCAGATCCCGCGCGCGCCCGACGCCATCGATGGCGCGCCAGTACTCGTCGTCGGGCTGGTGCCGCGCCCAGTCGTTGAAGAAGCCCACGTCGCCGCCAGCGCGGTCGTCCGCCTCGACGAGCGGAAAGCCGTTAAAGCCCCGCTCGAGCTCCTCGAACACCGGGTCGCGGTCGATCGTGCCACGGCTGCGCACGGCCCAGAAGAGCGCCGACTCGAGCGAAAATGCGCCACCCGGATGGAACATCTCGCCGAAGCGCGTGCTCGCAATCTGGATGAGGAGCGCACGCGGTCCCGGATCGGTCTGGTCCGCGATCGCCCATTGCGTATAGCCGAACGCCGATCCGCCCCACATGCCGAGGCGTCCATCGAACCACGGCTGGCGGGCGAGCCACCGCAGTGTTTCGATGCCGTCCTGCCGCTCGTGCAGCAGCGGATAGTGACTGCCGCCGGACTTGTACCGTCCGCGGGTTCCCTGGATGACCGCGGTGTACCCGCGGCTCGCCCAGAAATGGCCCACCGCATCGGCACCGAGGCCGTTGCGGAACGTGTTTGAGAATGGAATGCGCACGAGCACGGTGGGCGTGCGTGCGCCGGTGCGCGGGTGGTAGACATCGGCGACGAGCTTCACGGAATCCGAAGTGACGAACGAGACGTTGCGTTCGATATCGACCTTCCATTCTTCGGGGCGGATGCCCTCCCGGGGCAGGATAAAGCGTGCAATAAGCGCCTGGCAGCCGGCCAGGAAAAGCAGGCCGCCCAGCACGACCAGGCTGCGGCGAATCCTCAAGGGCTGCGTTTGATGTCGAGTCCGAGACCTGGACGCGCAGCGAACGGCGCGGCGGATACGTCCAGTATCCCGCCGGCGCCGAACATGATCGGCGGGTCCGTCACGTCGCGCTCGAGAAGATGGGTGCCGAACGCGCCTTCCTGCGCGACCAGACGATCCCGAGCCGCGTGCGCGACCGTCAATGCCGCACGGGTCAGCACGCTCGTCTCGCCGACGTGCGCGCCGACGATGAGGCCGAGGCCGCGCTCGCTGATTTCGCGCGCGAGCCGCAACGAGCGGATGAGGCCGCCCATCTTCGAAATCCGTAGATTGACGATGCAGCGCTCGGCGAAGCCGGCAGCATCGCCCAGTTGCGACGAACGAAGCAGACTCTCGTCCAAAATGATGCGCGTGTCGAGTTCGAGGGCCACACGCTGCAAGCCTGCGTAGTCGCCAGCCTGCAAAGGCTCCTCCAGCGCGCAAAAGGGGAAGTCGAGCGCCTTCAGTGCCCGCATCGCCTCGTCGGCGTCACGCCAAAGATTGTTCGCATCCGCACGCACACGCTCGGCATCCACGCCGGAGCTTGAAATGAGGCGGACTTTGTCGAGGTCCCTCTCCACGTTGCCGGAGAGCTTGATCTTGAAGTCGCGAAAGCCGGCGCGAACGTAGTCCGCCAATTGCGCCTCGAAGTGGCGCGCGGGACCGTCGCCGATCAC
>DATMIG010000367.1:0-4324 GCA_035554335.1 Burkholderiales bacterium | reverse complement strand
GCTAGAAGTCTCCCTTCAACGCATTAAGCGCGGCGAGGGCCGCCAGGCCGGCGGTTTCTGTCCGTAGTACCCGCGGGCCGATGCGCGCCGGCACGTACCCCGCGTTCAGGAATGCGCGCTCTTCCTCGGCGCTGAAACCTGCTTCCGGTCCCGCGGCGATGGTGAAGGTGCCGTCGCCCGCCTTGCACGCCTGCGAGAAATTCAGCTCGGCCGCCGGTGAAAGCAGGATCCGGCTGCCCTCGCCGCCGGAATAACGCTCCGCGTCCACCAGCGCATGCACGCTCGGGATCCGGTTGCGACCGCATTGCTCGCACGCCGAGATCGCCACCTTCTGCCAATGCGTGTGGCGGGCGGCCGCCCGCTCGCCTTTCGGCCGCGCGACCGAGGCGTGCGCGAGCACCGGATGGATCTCGGCCACGCCAAGCTCGACGCTCTTCCGCACCGTGAAGTCCATGCGCTCCCCGGAGGACACGCCCTGCACGAGCAGGACACGGAGCGGCGACTCGCGCTCGATGGCGTGATGCGCGAGCACGTCGCAGAGCACTTTCAGGCGCTCGATCGAGGCGATGCGGCCGGCAAACTCGCCGCCGCGGCCGTTGAAGAGGGTGACCTCGTCGCCGGTGCGCACGCGCAGCACGTGCACCGCATGGTGCGCGCTGTCCTCCGCGAGCAGGACACTCGACCCCGCGCGCAGCGGCGCGTCGATGTAAAAGCGCGGCATGCTAGGCCGTCAGGCGGCGAATGCCCCGCCAGAGAAGCCGGGCGAGGAACACCGCCGCGACCAGGCAGGCGGCGACCAGCACGAAGAAAACGATCGGGTGCGCGACGGCGAGCCAGAGGCCGAGCGGCACCAGCGCATCCTCGGTAAACGAGGCGGTCGAGTTGGAGAAGGGTTCCGGCGACAGATTGACCGCGGCGCGTGCGCCGGCCTTCGCGGTATGCATCGCCGCGGCGAGGCTGCCACCCAGGATGCCGGCCGCGACCATCACCGCGCCCGTCGAATCGCCGAACGCCATTGCGGCGAGCGCCGCACCGGCCGGGATGCGGATGAAGCTGTGCACCGCGTCCCAGACGCTGTCGAGCCAGGGAAGCTTGTCGGCGCCGAACTCGACCAGCGTCATGAAGCCGCTGGCGGCGATCACGATCGGGTGCTGCAGGACGTCAAGGTGACCGGGTAGCTCGATCCATCCCATCGCACCCGCTACGCCGACCGCGAAGACCACCGCATAGGCCCGCAGTCCCGCGCCCCACGCGAGCGCGGTGGCGATGGCGACGTCCGCCAGATTCACATCGTGGCTCCGAGCTGCCACGGCGCGAACTCGTCGTCGCCGTAGCCGAACTCCTCGCTCTTCGTCTTGCGGCCGGAAGCCGTCTCGAGGATCAGCTGGAAGAAGCGCTCGCCCGCCTGCGCGATCGACTCCGTGCCGTCGATGATCGTGCCGCAGTTGAAGTCCATGTCCTCTTCCTGGTGCGTGAAGAGCGGCGTGTTGGTCGCGAGCTTGAGCGACGGCGCCGGCTTGCAGCCGTAGGCCGAGCCGCGGCCGGTGGTGAAGCAGATCATGTTGGCGCCGCCGGCCACCTGGCCGGTGGCCGACACCGGGTCGTAGCCCGGCGTGTCCATATAGACGAAGCCATGCGCCTTGACCGGCTCGGCGTACTCGTACACCGCGACGAGATTCGTCGTGCCGCCCTTGGCGACTGCGCCCAGCGACTTCTCCAGGATGGTGGTGAGCCCGCCTGCCTTGTTGCCCGGCGACGGGTTGTTGTTCATCTCGTTGCCGAGCCGCTGCGTGTACTGCTCCCACCAGCGAATGCGCTCGATCAGCTTTTCACCGACCTCCTTGGAGACCGCTCGCCGCGTGAGCAGATGCTCGGCACCGTAGATCTCCGGCGTCTCCGAGAGGATCGCCGTGCCGCCGTGGCGGACGAGCAGGTCGACCGCCGCACCCAGCGCCGGATTGGCGCTGATGCCGGAGTAGCCGTCCGAGCCGCCGCATTGCAGGCCGAGGATGAGATGCGATGCCGGCACCGGCTCGCGCTTCACCTTGTTCGCCTCGGGCAGCATCTCCTTCACCTGCGCGATGCCGTTCTCGACTGCCTTGCGCGTGCCGCCCTTCTCCTGGATGGTGAAGGTATGAAGCTTGTCGCTGCGCTTCAGTTGCTGCGCGGCGAGCAGCGAGTTGATCTGGTTCGCCTCGCAACCGAGGCCGACGAGCTGGGAAGAGAAGAAGTTCGGATGCCGCGCGTAGCCGGCGATCGTGCGCCGGAGTACATCGGTCGCCTCGCCTTCGCTCGCCATGCCACAGCCGCTCTTGTGCGTGAGCGCAACGACACCGTCGACGTTCGGGTAATCGTCCAGCCGGTTTTTAAAGTGCTCGGCGATCATGCGCGCAACCGTCGCCGAGCAGTTCACGCTGGTCAGGATGCCGATGTAGTTGCGCGTCGCGACGCGGCCGTCCGGGCGCTTGATGCCCATGAACGTCGCGGGTTGCGCAACATACGGGGTGTCCTTCTTTAGGGCACAAAAAGCATAGTCGCGCTGGAAGTCGCCCATGGCGACGTTATGCACGTGTACGTGATCGCCCGGCGCGATCTCCTGCGTGGCGAAGCCGATGATCTGGTTGTAGCGGTGTACCGGCTTGCCCTTCGGCACGGCGCGCACGGCGATCTTGTGCCCCGCCGGTATGCGCACCGAGGCGCGCACGTTCTCCTTGGTGACCATGGTGCCGGCGGGAAGCTCGACGCGGGCGATGACGACGTCGTCGTCGGCATGCAGACGGATGGTGAGGTCGGCGGCTTGCAGCATGACGGTCTCCGGGAGGAATCGATTCTACCTGCCCGCCAAGGCGCTTCAGCGCCCGCCAGCCAGCACCATATAGACGCCGAGCAGGAGCAACAGAACGGCAACCACGCGGCGAAATACCCGCTGGGGTATGCGTCCCAGCACCCGCGCGCCGAGCGCGGTGCCCGCGACCACGCCGGCCGCAGCAATCGCGACCAGCGGCCAGATTGCCGCGATCTCGCGCCACTGCGTTGCGAGGTAGACCGGAGCCTTCGGCGCGTCGAAGCCGAGCATCGCCGCGCTGCGGATTCCGCCCTGGTTGCCGACCAATCCGCCGAAGGCGCCGGAAAGCGCGCCGGCGAACCATGCCGCACGCCGTCCCCATCGCACGCGTTCGACCCATCCGGTGAGCTCGCCCACGACCGCAATGACGAGCAGCGCGCCGAACACCTCGCGATGCCGAAAGAGAGCAACACGCGCCTGTCGACATGCCGGCGCAGCAGCCAGAACCTTTGCGCGCTGCCGATGAAATGCGGAATGGCGACTGCGGCGACGGCGATCTTGGTCCCGGTCTGCAGCGCGAGCAGCGGGGTAAGCAGGCTGCCGATGCCGAAGCCGGCAACGGCGGCCACTGCGCCGGCGAGGATGGCTACCGCGCCGAGAAGGGCCTCGAGCACCCCGGCGGGCTAATGCGCCGGCTCGAACAGCTCGAGCGGGTTGCCGTCCGGGTCGAGCGCCTGGATCTGCTTGCCGCCGGGACCGGCTTCGATCTCGTTTCGAAAGCGAACGCCCGAGTTCTTTAGCGCCCGGATGGCCGCAGACAGATCCGCCACCTCGAGCATGAGGCGATTCCAGCCGCCGGGCTCCTGCACCTCGCCTTGCGGCATCGGGCGCGAACCCGAAGCGCCGGGTCCGCTGAGGGTCAGCCTGAATTCGCCGATCGACACCTGCGCGAACGCCGGCAGGTGCTTTCGTTCGAGCCTGAAGCCGAGCTTTTGCGTATAGAAGTCGATAGCACGAGCGACGTCCTTGACCTGGTAGCGCACGCCGTACACGCCCGCAACGCCTGCGTCATTCATGGAGCCTCCTTCACCGATGGAGTATCGGGCCGGCCCGCAGGTCCGTATTGGAAGAATTTGACCCTGGGACGAGCGCGATGTGGTCGCATTTCACCGGCGCACTGCGGCGGCGAGCGTATTCGGCCGGCGTGACGCCCGCGAAGTCGACGAAGTCGCGGATCAGGTGCGACTGGTCGCAATAGCCGCAGTCGAGCGCGATCTGCGCCCAAGCGGTCTCGCACGCCTGGCCGGCGAGCGCAAAGGCGCGCTGGAAGCGCAGGATGCGCAGGAAGAGCTTCGGCGTGATGCCGACCTCGGCGCTGAAAACGTCGATGAAGCTGCGGTGGCTGCGGCCGACGTGCTCGGCGACCTCTGCGACCGGGGCTCGCTGCCGCGCGAGCAGCGCGCGCACGAATCGGCGCCCGGCCAGCGAAGGAACGAGGTGCTCGCGCAGCGTGCGCTCGAGGATCGCGAGGCGTTCGGC
>DATMIG010000366.1:0-2389 GCA_035554335.1 Burkholderiales bacterium | reverse complement strand
CACGGCGTCGTCCTCGTTCTTCACCTCGTCGAAGGTGAAGCCGTACTGGAAGCCCGAGCAGCCACCCCCCGTGACGAAGACGCGAAGCTTGAGCTCCGGGTTGCCTTCTTCCTCGATGAGCTGCTTGACCTTGTTAGCGGCGCTGTCGCTGAAGTTCAGCGGGGCCGGCATTTCCGTCACTGCGTTCATAGGCTCCTATTATCCTCCCTCATCACCCACCTGAGGCCAGCTTCAGCTCGACACCCTTGATTTCGGCTGCCTGGTGAACGAGGCGGCCATCAACCACGGCGCCTTGGTGGATTTCGATGGTTGTGTAATAAACGTCTCCTTTGACCCGAGAACCCGACTGGAGTTCTAGGGTTTCCGAGGCATGGACGGGGCCGTTGATCATCCCGTTGACCACGATGTGGGCGGCGGAGACCTCACCGTCGATACGGGCATCGGAGGACACGACGAGCGTGCCCGGCTGCTCGGCCAGAGCGGCGACGTTGCCGCGCACCACGCCGTCGACGCGCAATCCGCCGCTGAAGACCACGTTGCCCTCGATGCGCGTGGTGGCGCCGATCAGGCTGTCGATGCGGTTCTGCGGCTTGCTCTGCTTGTTGAACATCGTCGCTCCCTTCCTCACCCTAGAGGCCTACGGTCTGGATCGCGCGCGGCTGGTTGGAACCAGTCTCGAATATGCGCACCTGGACGTTCTCGACCCGCGCCTTGGGATTCACCCGGAAAGTGCCTTCCACCCGGCGGAAGTATTTGAACGCCAGCCGGAACTCGGACGCCGAGGCGTCCTTGGGCTCCGGGAAAGTCATCATAGCATTCTGGCCCCCGTCGACCAGGTTGACGACCAGCTCGAGCCGGCCGTTGAAGTCGCGCTCGCGCCGTGAGCGCGGGGTGACGAGGAGCACGTGGTACCGGTATTCGCCCGGCAGGACGTCCGGCTCGACCGTGAAGCGATAAATAGTTAATACGGTGCCGCTGCGCGTCTCGGACGACAGCATGCTTTCGAAGGTGGCGAGCTCCTCCTTCACCCGCGCGTTCTCCTGTTCGAGGACGCGCATCTGCTGCGCGAGCTTCTGCTGCGCCGTGCGCTCGATCGCCAGGCGCCGGTCGGCGGCATTAGCTGTGGCTCGCAGCTGCTCCAGCTCGGCCTGGGCCGCGGACAGCTGCCGTTTGGTCGTCGAGAGCTCCCCCTGCACTTCGCTCTCGTCGAAGCCGGCGTAGCGTCGGCCGGCGTCGTAGATCCACGCCGCGGCGGCGGCCGAGAGGCCGAGGAGGAGCGCCACGCCGAGCCAGCGCAGGTACCACGGGATCGGCGAGTGCACCGCGACCCGCGGCGCGGCGATGCCAAAGCGCTTGCGCACTTTCCACCACCGGCCGGAGATGTCGCGGGCCATTGCTGCTAGGGCACGACCGCCGGCTGATCCAGGCCTGTGGTCTCCGGCAGCCCGAACATCAGGTTCATGTTCTGCACCGCCTGCCCTGCTGCGCCTTTCACCAGGTTGTCTATGACCGACAGGATGACGAGCGTGTCGCGTACCTTGGCACCTTCTGGCGGACGATGGATCGCGATGCGGCACATGTTGACCGCCCGCACCGAGCGCGTATCGGGATGGCTTCCGGCCGGCATGACGTCCACGAACGGCTCGCCCGCGTAGCGCTCTTCGTACAGCTTCTGAAAGTCGACCTCGCGCGTGATGCGCGCGTAGAGCGTCGCGTGGATGCCGCGAATGATCGGCGTCAAATGCGGGATAAACACCAGCCCGACTTCCTTCTTCGCCATTTGGGCGAGTCCCTGGCGGATTTCGGGCCAGTGTCGGTGACCAGGCACGTTGTACGCCATGAAATTATCCGCAGCTTCGGAAAAACTGAGGTGCAGCTCTGCCTTGCGCCCGGCGCCACTCACGCCGGACTTGGCGTCGGCGATCAGGTGGTCCGTGTCGACGACGCCGGCCTCGACCAGCGGCAGGAAACCGAGCTGCGTCGCGGTCGGATAGCACCCCGGGTTGGCGACGAGCCGCGCGCGGCGGATCTGCTCCCGGTTCACTTCGCACAGCCCGTACACCGCTTCGCGGACCAGCTCCGGCGCGCCATGCTTCACCTTGTACCAGCGCTCCCACTCGGCGACGTCATCGATGCGGAAGTCGGCGGAGAAATCGATGATCCGCGCACCGGCATCGAGGATCGCCCGCGCCTCGTTCATCGCCACGCCGTTCGGCGTCGCGAAGAACACCACGTCGCACCCCTTCAGTCCCTGCGCGCCCGGCTCGGTGAATTTCAGCGCGACATGCTTGCGCAGCCCCGGGAACATCGCGCTGACCGCAGTGCCCGCCTCCTTGCGCGAAGTGATGGCGCGCAGCTCGACATCCCGGCGCGGCGCGAGCAGCCGCAG
>DATMIG010000365.1:0-7721 GCA_035554335.1 Burkholderiales bacterium | reverse complement strand
CAGCTCGATCGCGCCGAAGGCAAAGGCCGCCTGGCTGCCCGAGAGCTCGATCCTCACCTCCTCATCGGTGTCGGCGAGGAGCTTGCTGAGCTCGAGGACGGTCTTGCGCGGAATGATGGCCTCCTGGCGCGCCAGGCTCGCGGAGAGGTCCATGGCGGCAAAGGCCAAGCGGTGGCCGTCGGTCGCCACGAGCTTGAGCTCGCCGCCATCCACGACCATCAGGAGCCCGTTCAGGTAGTAGCGGATGTCCTGCTGCGCCATCGCGTACTGCACGAGGCCGAGCACGCGGCGCAGGTCCTTTTGCGCCATCGAGAAGCGCGCCACCTCGCCCGTCGCCTTGGCAAGGCGCGGGAAGTCCTCTGCCGGCAGAGTCTGAAGGCTGAAGCGGCTCTTCCCCGCCCGCACCAGCAGCCGCTTGTCCTGCGGCTGCAGCGTGACCTCGGCATCCTCGGGCAGCGCGCGCAGGATATCCAGGAGCTTGCGGGCGCCGACCGTGAACGCGCGTGCATCCTTCGAACCGGAGAGCCCGCTGCGCGCGTTGATCTGGATCTCGATGTCGGTGGCCAGGAACGAAACCGATTCGGCGGAGCCATCGATCAGGACGTTGGACAGGATCGGCAGCGTATGCCGCCTCTCAATGATCCCCCCTACGGCAGAAAGCGGCGCCAGCAGCTCGTCTCGCTTTGCTTTGATCATTGTTCTTTACCTAAATAGTAGTAGCTAATAGAGCGTCGCCTTTTTCCGGACAACTCCCGAAACTGCTTTGCCGCCAGTACGTTGCTTCGATAGCAACCGCCGGGGAAAGCTGTGGACGAGGCGGGATGAATTGGGGACAGTTTCACCGGCGCGGCTCGTACGCCGAGTTATTCACAATCTGCCCGACTTCCGCACACAGGTTGTTCCAAGGCATCAGCCTTTCAGCACCTGTTCGAGCACGAGGTAATCGCGGTTGAGCGACGTGTCTCGCGCACGCAGGCTCGCGATGGTGCGGCAGGCGTGCAGGACCGTCGTATGGTCGCGATTGCCGAAGGCCTCGCCGATCTCCGGCAGGCTCATCTGCGTCAGATCCTTGGCGAGCGCCATCGCCACCTGGCGAGGCCGCGCGACGTTGCGGCTGCGCTTCTTCGAATGCATGTCCGAGATCTTGATCTTGAAGTACTCGGCCACCGTCTTCTGGATTCCCTCGACGCTCACCTGACGGCTATTCAGGTTGAGGATGTCGCGCAGCGCTTCCTTGGCGAGGTCGAGCGAGAGCTCGCGCCCCGTGAAGCGCGCGAAAGCGAGCACTTTCTTCAGCGCGCCCTCGAGCTCTCGGACGTTCGAGCGGATGTGTTTCGCGATGAAGAAGGCGATCTCCTCGGACACCGGGACGGCCTCGGCTTCGGCCTTTTTCAGCACGATCGCCACGCGCATTTCGAGCTCCGGCGGCTCGATCGCCACCGTGAGCCCCCAGCCGAAGCGCGAGATCAGGCGCTCCTCCATGCCTGCGATCTCCTTCGGGTAGGTATCGCAGGTGATCACGATCTGCTTGTGCGCCTCCACCAGCGCATTGAATGCGTAGAAGAATTCCTCCTGCGTGCGACCCTTGTTCGAGAAGAACTGGATGTCGTCGATGAGGAGCAGATCGAGCGAGTGGTAGTAGCGCTTGAACTCGTCGAACGATTTCTGCTGGTAGGCGCGCACCACGTCGGTGACGTACTGCTCGGCGTGGATGTACCGGATACGCGCATCCGGGCGGCGGTCGGCCACCTGGTTGCCGATCGCCTGTACGAGGTGCGTCTTGCCCAAGCCGACGCCGCCGTAGACGAAAAGTGGGTTATAGGAAATTCCCGGGTTCTCGGCGACCTGGATCGCGGCGGCGCGCGCCAGCTGGTTCGCCTTGCCGGTCACGAAGCTGTCGAACGTGAAGCCGCGATTCAGCCGCGAGCGCTCCTGGATGGCGGGCTGCTCGGCGGCGGGCTTGGCGCTCGACGGGACGGGGCGCGCGACCGGATCGGCGCCGCGCGCCAGCACCAGCCGCAGGCCGAGCTCGCGCCCGCTCGCTTCCGCGGCCAGGCGCTCGATACGTGCGGCGAAGCGTTCACGCACCAGCTCGAGCACGAAGCGGTTCGGCGCGGTGAGCGTGAGCGTGTCGCTCGGCGCGCCCGTGTCGGGCGACAGCGGCCGGATCCACGTATTGAACTGTTGCGCGGGCAGTTCCTGCTCGAGCCGACGCAAGCAGGCGTCCCAGAGGTTTTGCATCTTTTAGTTGGCCTAAAACGAGTCGGAATTTTACTCCGCCACCGTCGGGTTATCCACAGATTTGCGCCCGCCAAAAGCGAAGGGAAAGCGCGCAGTTTTCTTATTTGACAACGCATTTGTACGCACGCTCTAATAGCCGCCTTTTTCGGATCGGTCGCCATGGCCACGCAGCGTACTTACCAACCTTCCAAGACCCGGCGCGCTCGGCGCCACGGATTTCTCGTGCGCAGCCGCACGGCCGGCGGACGCAAAGTGCTGCGCAATCGCCGCGCGCGCGGTCGCCGGCGTCTCGCGCTGTAGTCCGCGTAACGGCGGCGCGAAAGCGATTCGGTCTCGATGCGCGCCGCCGTCTGCGGCGCAAGGCTCAGTTCGAGCGGTTGCTGCGCAAGGGCGAGCGGCGCACGGCGGGCGGGTACACGTTCTACTTCGCGCGACGCCCAGCGGGAGCGCCGCGCCTCGGGATCCTGATTTCGCGCAAGCATGCCGCCCGAGCCTCCGACCGCAACCGCATCAAGCGATGCATCCGGGAAGCCTTCCGACTTGAACAACAACACCTCGGCCCGATCGACCTGCTCGTGCGCCCGCCCTACGCGCGGCGCTCGTGGGCAGACGCCGTCGACGACCTGCGCAAGCTCCTATGCGGCCTGATCGCGTGATCGCCGGAGCGCTGCGCGGCGCCGTGCGCGCCTACCAATGGACGGTGCGGCCGCTGCTGCCGCCGGCGTGCCGCTTCTACCCGAGCTGCTCGGAATACGCCGAGCAGGCCATCGAGCGCCACGGCGCCTTGCGCGGCAGCTGGCTTGCCGCGCGGCGAGTGTGCCGCTGCGGGCCGTGGCATGCGGGCGGGTACGATCCGGTGCCCTGACATGGATACCCAGCGCCTCATCCTGCTCTTCATCTTCGGCTTCTCCGTGCTCATGCTCTGGGAATCGTGGGAGCGCGAGCATCGGCCGAAGCCCGCGCCGGTGGCGGAACAGCAAGCCGTGCAGCCGGGCGTTCCAGCGCCAGCGAAGCCCGCGGCGCCCAGTGCACCGGGCGCGGCGCCTTCGCAGGCGGTCGCTCCAGCGGCTGGTGCCGAAACGAAGGGCGAGACGATCCGCGTCACGACTGATCTCGTGATCGCCGAGATCGACACGTTGGGCGGCACGCTGAAGCGGCTCGAGCTCCTTAAGCACAAGGACTCCAACGATCCGAACAAGGACTTCGTCCTGATCAGCCCCGCGCATCATTACGAGGCGCAAAGCGGGCTCACCGGCGACGGCGGTCCGAACCACCGCACGTTGTGGCGCGCCGTGAACGGGCCGCGCTCGCTCGAGGCAAATGCCGACACCGTGGAGGTTCGCCTCACGGCGGTCGCGAAGGACGGCGCCGAGGTGGAGAAGGTTTACCGCTTCCACCGCAACAGCTACGTCATCGACCTCGACCTGCGCGTGCGCAATCCGGGCGCCGCGCCCCTCGCGACCTTCGGCTATTTCCAGATCACCCACGACGGCAAGCCGGAAGGCAATCGCAACGCGGTCGCCGAGACCTTCGGTGCGCAGAGCTTCACCGGCTTTGCGGTGTATAGCGAGGAGCACAAATTCCAGAAGGTGCCGCCGGCCGACCTCGACAAGGACAAGGCGAATTACGTCAAGCAGGCGAAGGAGGGATGGCTCGCGCTGGTGCAGCATTACTTCGTCTCCGCCTGGCTCGCGCCCGCCGGCGTGCAGCACGATTACCAGATCGAAAAGCGCCAGGACGGCACGTACGCCGGGCGCATCCTCATGCCGCTCAACGCCGCGCCGGGCGGCGAGGCAAAGGTCGGCATGCGGCTCTATTCCGGCCCGCAGGAAAAGCGCCGCTTGGAAGCGGCGGCGCCCGGACTGGACCTCGTCGTCGACTACGGCTGGCTCGCCATCATCGCGTGGCCGCTGTTCTGGCTGCTGGAGCATCTGCATGCCCTGACCGGCAACTGGGGCGTGGCGATCATCCTGCTCACGGTGCTGATCAAGCTCATCTTCTTCCCGCTTTCGGCGGCCAGCTACAAGTCGATGGCGAAGATGAAGCTCGTCACGCCGCGCCTCACCAAGATCCGCGAGATGTACGCGAACGATCGCCAGAAGATGAACCAGGCGATGATGGACCTCTACAAGACGGAGAAGATCAACCCGCTGGGCGGATGCTTTCCGATCGTCGTGCAGATCCCGGTGTTCATCGCGCTCTATTGGGTGCTGCTCGCCGCGATCGAGCTGCGGCACGCGCCCTTCGTGCTGTGGATCCACGACCTCGCCGCGCTCGATCCCTATTTCGTGCTGCCGATCCTGATGACCGTCACCATGGTCTTGCAGACGCGAATGAACCCGACGCCGCCCGACCCGGTGCAGGCGAAGGTGATGCAGTTCATGCCGTTCATCTTCAGCATCTTTTTCTTCTTCTTCCCAGCGGGCCTGGTGCTCTATTGGCTCGTCAACAACATTCTTTCCATCCTGCAGCAGTGGCAGATCCAGCGGCTGTTCAACCGCGACAAACCTGCCCATGCGAAGAGATGAGCCAAGAGATCCGGTAACGCGCGACACGATCGCCGCGGTGGCGACGCCGCCCGGCCGCGGCGGCATCGGCATCGTGCGGCTGTCCGGTCCGGCGGCGCCGCGCATCGCAACGCGGATGCTGGGCTCGCTCCCTGCGCCCCGCCAGGCGACGAATGCGCGCTTCGTCGGCCGCGATGGCGAGCCGATCGACGAAGGCATCGCGCTGTACTTTCCGGCGCCGCACTCGTACACCGGCGAAGACGTTCTCGAGCTGCACGGCCACGGCGGGCCGATCGTCATGCAGGCGCTGCTCGCGGCTTGCCTCGACCAGGGTGCGAGGCTCGCCGAGCCCGGCGAATTCACCCGGCGCGCTTTCCTCGAGGGAAAGCTCGATCTCGCGCAGGCCGAAGCAGTCGCCGACCTCATCGATGCCTCGAGCCGGGAGGCCGCGCGCAGCGCATTGCGCTCGCTCAGCGGCGAGTTTTCATCAGCGATCGAGGCAGTACGGAGCCAGCTTGTCGAGCTGCGCGCGCTGACCGAAGCGCAGCTCGATTTCCCCGAGGAAGAGCTCGACGTCCTGCATCGCGAGGACGCGGCACAGCGCCTCGCACGGGTGACGGCGCTGCTGCAGGACATCCTTGCGCGCAGTCGCCAGGGCAGCCTGCTGCGCGCCGGCGTGCACGTGGTCCTGGCCGGACCGCCGAATGTCGGCAAGTCGAGCCTCCTGAATCGGCTCGCCGGCGAAGAGCGCGCCATCGTCACCGACATTCCCGGCACCACGCGCGATGCCTTGCGCGAGCCCATCCAGATCGACGGCGTGCCGCTCGTGGTGGTCGACACCGCGGGCCTGCGCGCATCGAAGGACGAAGTCGAGCGCCTCGGCATGGCGCGGACGAAGCAGGAGCTTGAACGTGCCGATGTGGTGCTCGTGGTCCACGCCGCAACGGATGCCGATTCGCTGGACGTGGAAGGCGGGCCGACGCGGCTCGATGTCTATAACAAGGTGGATCTTGCGCCCGGGTTCGTGGCCCCGGCGGGCGGCCTCGCTGTGTCCGCGAAAACGGGCGCTGGGCTGGCGGAGCTGCGACAGGCCATCCTGCGCGCCGCCGGGTGGTCGGCTACGGGCGAATCCCTTTTTCTCGCTCGCGAGCGGCATTTGCGAGCGCTCACCGCCGCCGCGGATCACCTCCGGCAGGCGACGCTCGAGCGGAATCGATGGGAACTCTTCGCCGAGGAACTGCGGCTGGCCCATGAAGAGCTCTCGCGCATCACGGGCGCCTTCACCGCCGACGACCTTCTGGGCGAGATCTTCAGCCGGTTCTGTATCGGCAAATAGGATTTCGCGGAACTATCTCTTTGACCGGTAACGAGTAATCCAAATGGCTGGGTGCACTGCGGGAACGGCCCGGCAGCCGCCGATGCTAGAATCCGCGTCCCCTATTCACCGGCCCAGCCCCGCTGGGCCTTTGCCTTTTTGGAGTCAGAACGAATGAACGCTCCGGCATCGGGCCCGACCGACCAATCCAGCGCCCCGAAGTGGGTTCGTCACGCAGGCCTGAAGCAGTGGGTGTCCGAGGTCGCGCAGCTGGCGAAACCGGACCGTATCGTCTGGTGCGACGGCAGCCAGGAGGAGTACGACCGGCTTGCCGATGAGCTGGTGGCCAAAGGCACTTTCATCCGGCTGAACGAGAAGCTGCGTCCCCATTCCTTCCTCGCGCGCTCGCATCCGAGCGACGTCGCGCGCATGGAAGACCGCACCTTCATCTGCAGCGCGTCGAAGGAAGACGCCGGTCCGACGAATAACTGGATCGATCCGCGCGAGATGCGCGCCACGCTGAATCGCCTCTTCGACGGCTGCATGCGCGGCCGCACGATGTACGTGGTGCCGTTCTCGATGGGCCCGATCGGCTCGCACATCGCCCAAGTGGGCGTCGAGCTCACCGATTCCGCTTATGTCGTCGTCAGCATGAAGATCATGACGCGCATGGGCCGCGCCGTGATCGACTGGCTCGGCGAGGACCGCAAGTTCGTGCCGTGCGTGCACTCCGTGGGCGCGCCGCTCGCGGCGGGCCAGAAGGATGTCGCCTGGCCTTCGAACGAGAAGGACAAGTGGATCGTCCATTTCCCGGAGACCCGCGAGATCTGGTCGTTCGGCTCCGGCTACGGCGGCAACGCGCTCCTCGGCAAGAAGTGCCTTGCGCTTCGCATCGCGTCGGTCATGGCGCGCGACGAAGGCTGGCTCGCCGAGCACATGCTGATTCTCGGCATCGAGGCGCCATCGGGCGAGAAGAGCTATGTCGCGGCGGCTTTCCCGTCCGCCTGCGGCAAGACCAACCTCGCGATGCTCATTCCGCCGGAGGCGTTCAAGGGCTGGAAGGTCACCACGATCGGCGAGGACATCGCCTGGATTAAGCCCGGCCAGGACGGGCGCTTCTACGCCATCAACCCCGAGTACGGATTGTTCGGCGTTGCGCCCGGCACGTCGGAGCAGACTAATCCGAACGCCATGAAGATGCTCCACAGCAATGTCGTCTTCACCAACGTGGCGCTCACGCCCGAGGGCGACGTGTGGTGGGAAGGGATGACCGACCAGCCGCCGGCGCGGCTCACCGACTGGCAGGGCAAGCCTTGGACGCCGGAAGACGGCAAGAAGGGCCGTCTCGCCGCGCATCCGAATGCGCGTTTCACGGTAGCGGCGTCGCAATGCCCGTCGATGGATCCGAAATGGGAAGACCCGCAAGGCGTTCCCATCGCTGCGTTCCTCTTCGGCGGTCGTCGCTCTTCCACCGTGCCGCTGGTCGTGGAAGCGCCGAGCTGGGAAGAAGGCGTCTATATGGCGGCTACGCTCGGCTCCGAAACCACCGCCGCGATCACCGGCAAGGTGGGCGTCGTGCGGCGCGATCCGATGGCGATGCTGGCGTTCTGCGGCTACAACATGGGCGACTACTTCAACCACTGGCTCCAGTTCGGCCG
>DATMIG010000364.1:0-8126 GCA_035554335.1 Burkholderiales bacterium | reverse complement strand
TGAGCGGGCTCGTGCGATGCGAGACGGAGATCTGGGTGAAGCCAACCTGCTTGGCGAGCTCGGCGACGATGCGCTCGTGGTCCGTGAAGCGATAGCCGTGCATGAACACGATCGCGATCGAGCGGAAGCCTTCCTTGAATGCCGCTTCCAGCTGGGCACGGGCCGCCTGTGGATCCAACGGCGTCACCATTTCGCCGTGCGCGCCGACGCGCTCCTCTACCTCCACCACCTTGGAGTAAAGCATCTCCGGCAGCACGATGTGCCGGTCGAAGAGGCGCGGCCGGTTCTGGTAGGCGATGCGCAGGGCGTCGCGGAACCCCTTGGTGATGAAGAGCACCGTCGGGTCGCCTTTGCGTTCCAGCAGCGCATTGGTCGCGACCGTGGTACCCATCTTCACGGCATCGATGCGGGCTTCCTTGCCGCCGAGCAGCTCGCGGATGCCGGCGATGGCGGCGTCCTTGTAGCGCTCGGGGTTCTCGGACAGGAGCTTGTGCGTGACGATCGAGCCGTCGGGCTTCCGCGCGACGATGTCGGTGAACGTGCCGCCGCGGTCGATCCAGAACTGCCAGCCGCTCATGAGAGCGTTTTCCGCAGCTCGGACACCGCGCGCAGCATGAGGGCCATGCGCGCCGGATCGACTGGAAGCGCCTGCGAGGCGAACCTCGCGACCACGATCTGGTTGGTGCGGTCGATGAACAGATGCTGGCCATGGATCCCCCAGCCGAACACCAGCGGCGCGGCGCCCTCCAGCACGTACCACTGCGAGCGATAGCGCATCGGCAGCCGGCGGAAGACTTCCGCGAGGTCGCCGGCCGCCCAGGCCTGGGCGTCGCCGCCGGTCTCGATCTCCCGCAGCCAGCCGGCGCGCTCCTCGATCAGCCATTGGCCGACGCGCGCCAGGTCGCGCAGCGTGGCGCACATGCCGCCGGCGCAGCGCGAAGCGCCGAGGCGATCGACCGTGATGTAGGCGCTGCGCTCGGCGCCGGCCTTTTGCCAGACTCGCCTGGCCATCAGCTCGGCGTAGCGCTCGCCAGTGGCCTGCTCGACCACCCATCCGAGGAGGTCGCTGTTGGGCGAGACGTAATGGACCGGGCCGCCATGGGGCGCGGTCTCCCGCAGGTGGACATAGAACGATTTCAGGTCCGAGGGCGCATCCCCCGGCCCGAGCGGATTCCAGCCGGTCGCCTTGCGGTACTCGACGATCGGACCGGAGGTGGCGAGATAGTTCTCATCCCAGACGATGCCAGCCCGCATGTCGAGCAGATCGCGCAGGGTGGCGTCGCGGTAGGCCGTGTCTTTCATTGCGGGGATGAAATCCACCACCCGTCGCTTCGCATCCAGGCCGATCTCGCTGATCAGGAGGCCGAGCATCGACTTCGAGACCGACATCAGGATGTGCGGCTTCTCTTCCGTCATGCCGTTGCCGTAGTGCTCGGCAACCAGCCGGCCGCGGTGCAGGACGGCGAAGCCGTCGGTCTGCGTCTCGGCGAGAAACTGCTCGAGGTTGAACGGCTCGCCGCTGTCGGGGTCGATGCGCAGGTCCAGGCGGCGTTTTTCCACCGGCAGCTCGCGAATCCGGCGCGGATCGTTGGGGATGTCGGCGGTGGGAATCAGCTCGCGGACGTGATGGAACGCCCAGCGATTGAAGGGCGCGGCTCGCCAGTTCGCGAGCGTGGTCGGTTGGTTCATTAGAATCCAATGCTAGCTTGAATAAGAACCAGACTTCGCTCGCGCTCACGCTGCTCCTCGGAATTCTCGTCGCGCTGTCCGCCCTCGGCACCGATCTTTACGTGCCGGCGCTGCCCGACACCGCGGCCTCGTTCGGCGCGCCGGTGAGCGCCACGCAGCTCACGCTCACCACCTATTTCCTCGGCCTGGCGCTCGGGCAGCTGCTCTGGGGACCGCTCTCCGACCGCTATGGGCGCCGGCCGGTGCTCGTCGCCGCGCTCGGCATCATGCTCGCCATCACCGGCGCGGCGCCTTTCATGCCCGGTATCGGCGAGCTCGCCGCGCTGCGCCTCGTGCAGGGCTTCGCGATGGCGGGCGGCGTGGTGATCGCGCGCTCGATCGTCCGCGACCTGCATTCGCACGAGCAGGCCGCGCGCTTGCTCGCGCGCATGATGGTGGTGTTCAGCTTCGTGCCCATCCTCGCTCCGATCTCCGGCGCGCTCCTGACGCAGACCGGCGGCTGGCGCGCGATTTTCTGGACCTACGCGGTCATCGCGGCGGGGCTCCTCGTCGCCGTCCTGGCGGGATTGCGCGAGACCGCGCCAGCCGAACGCCGCTCCGCGCACCCGGGCGAGATCGCGCGCACGCTGGCCGGCATCATCGGCGATCGGCGCTTCGTCGCCCCGCTCCTCGTCTTCCTCTGCTGCCAGATCGGCATCCTGTCCTGGGTGGCGAGCTCCGCCTTCACCCTCGCCCACACCGGCGTCTCGGTCGCCGCCTATGGCTGGATGTTCGCCGGCGTGATGCTCGGCCAGATTCTCGGCGCGTGGGCCGCGAGCCGGTTCGTGCTGCGCCTCGGCTCGGCGCGGCTGCTGCGCAGCGGCACCGTGATCGTCATCGTCGGCGGCGTGGCCGCCGCCGCGTTCGCCTGGGCCGGCGCGCAGCACTGGCTCACGGTGGTCGCGCCGTTCGCGGTGCTCCTCTTCGGCACCGCGCTCGTCCTGCCGAGCGCGACCGCGCTCGCGCTTTCGCCCTTTCCGCAGGCGGCCGGCGCCGCTTCGTCGCTGATCGGCGCGATCGGCTTCGTCATTGCCGCGCTCCTCAGCACGCTGCTCGGCGCGCTCTTCGACGGCACGGCGCGCCCCATGGCAAGCGTCGCCGCGCTCGCCGGCGTCGGTGCGCTCGTATTCGAAAGGAGGCTCGCCCGTGGACCGCGTTGACGCGGTCGTCATCGGCGCCGGCATCGTCGGCCTCGCCGTGGCGCGCGAGCTCGCGATGGCGGGCCGCGAGGTGGTGGTCCTCGAGGCGGAGGACGCGATCGGCACGCACACCAGCTCGCGCAACTCCGAGGTGATCCACGCCGGCATCTACTATCCGAAGGGCTCGCTCAAGGCGCGCGCGTGCGTGGCCGGCAAGCACCTCCTGTACGAATACTGCGCGGCGCACGGCGTGCCGCACCGGCGCTGCGGCAAGCTGATCGTGGCGACCGACCAGGCGCAGCTCGAAGAGCTGGGCGCCATCCGCTCGAAGGCGCATGCCAACGGCGTGACGGACGTCGACTGGATCGCAAAGGAGGCGGTGGCGAAGATGGAGCCCGAGCTCTTCTGCGTCGGCGCGCTCCATTCGCCGTCGACCGGGATCATCGACAGCCATGCCCTGATGCTCGCCTACCTCGGCGACGCCGAAGCGCACGGCGCGATGCTCGCCCTCAAGACACCGCTCCTCGGCGGCGAGGTCGAGGCCGACGGCATCGTGCTGCATACCAACGAGATGACGCTCAAGACCTCGGTCCTCGTCAACAGCGCCGGGCTGCGCGCGCCGAGCGTGGCGCAATCGATCGAGGGCTATCCTCGGCAGCTGGCGCCCGGTGAGTTCTATGCAAAGGGCAATTACTACTCCCTCACCCGGCGCTCGCCCTTTTCCAGATTGGTGTATCCCGTTCCCGAGCCCGGCGGGCTCGGGGTGCACGTCACGCTCGACATGGGCGGCCAGGCGCGTTTCGGCCCGGACGTGGAATGGGTGGATCGCATCGGCTACGACGTCGACCCGCGCCGCGCCGAGCGCTTCTACGCCGCGATCCGCCGCTACTGGCCGGGCCTGCCGGACGGCGCGCTGGCGCCGGGCTACTCCGGCATCCGGCCGAAGACCGCCGGGCCGAAGGAGCCGGCGCCCGACTTCGAGATCCAGGGACCGAAGAAGCACGGCGTGCCGGGCCTCGTGCAGATGTTCGGCATCGAGTCGCCCGGCCTCACGGCGAGCCTCGCCCTCGCGAAGGCCGTGCGCGATGAACTAGGCTAAGATCGGCCACCTTTCGGGAGGAGAGACGCGATGAAGAAGACACTGGGCGTTCTGGCCGCGACGGCCCTTTGCGCGACCGCGCAGGCGCAAACCAAGTGGGACATGCCGACGCCGTACTCCGACGGCGAATTCCATACGCGCAACGTGCGCGCCTTCGTCGAGGACGTGAAGAAGAACACCAATGGTCAGCTCGACATCACCGTCCATTCGAACAATTCGCTGATCAAGCACCCGGACATGCTGCGCGCGGTGTCGACCGGCCAGGTGAACATCGCCGAGTTCCTCCTCGGCCAGTTCGCGAACGAGGACCCGGTGTTCGCCGCCGACAACGTGCCGTTCGTCGCGCCGGGCTACGACAACGCGATGAAGTTCTACCAGGCGCAGAAGCCCGTGCTGGAGAAGAAGCTGCAGGGACGCGGCCTCAAGCTCCTCTACGCCGTCGCATGGCCGGGCCAGGGCATCTATACCAAGGACCCGCTCAAGTCGGTGGACGACCTCAAGGGCCAGAAGATGCGCACCTACAGCCCGCTCACCTCGCGCCTCGCCGAGCTCCTCGGCTGCACGAGCGTGCAGGTGCAGGTGACCGACGTGCCGCAGATGTTCGCCACCGGCGCGATGCAGGCGATGGTGACCTCGTCGGCCACCGGCACGGCGACCAAGGCCTGGGAGTTCGTCAAGAACTACACCAAGACCAATGCCTGGAATCCGAAGAACGTGGTCGTCGTGAACCAGCGCGCCTTCAGCCGGCTGCCGAAGGCCCAGCAGGACGCGCTCGTCAAGGCGGCGGCCGCCGCCGAGCCGCGCGGCTGGGAAATGTCGAAGGCGCGCGAGAAGGAAGGCGACGAGGCGCTCGCCAAGAACGGCGTCACCGTGGTCGACGCGAGCCCGCAGCTGCGCTCGGCGCTCTCGAAGATCGGCGAGCAGATGGCCGCCGAATGGCAGAAGTCCGCGGGCGCGGACGGCCAGGCCATCCTGAAGGCGTACAAGAGCAAGTAAGGCAGTGAGGCGGTTCCTCGACCGCCTCTATTTCGGCGCCGGCGTCCTCGCCGCGGCGTCGATCGCCGGCATCTGCGTGCTGATGCTCGCGCAGGCGGCCGGTCGCGAAGCGGGCATCCTGATTCCCGGCGCCGACGACATCGTGGCCTGGCTCTGCGCGGCGAGCGCCTTCCTCGCGCTCGGCCATACCTTCCGCGCCGGCGACCTGGTTCGAGTCGGCGTGTTCCTCGACCGGCTGCCGCAGCGCGCACGCTGGGGCGCGGAGGTGCTCGCGCTCGGCATCACCGCGATATTCACCGCCTACATGCTGTGGGCGGTCGTGCGCTTCGTCTACGACAGCTGGCAGTTCAACGAAGTGGCGCAGGGCCTGATCAAGGTGCCGATCTGGATCCCGCAGCTCTCGCTCGTCGCCGGCATCGCGATCTTCTTCGTGGCGGTACTGGACGAGACGCTCACGGTCCTGCGCCGCCAGAAGCCCGCCTACCAGATCGCCGAGGAAACCCGCGCCGCGGCGGGCGACTTTTCGGAGAAGCTGTGACGCCGCTCGAATCGGCCGCCGTCCTGCTCGCCTTGCTCCTCCTCCTCCTCGCGGGCGGTGTGTGGATCGCCATCTCGCTCGCCGCCGTGGCGTGGTTCGGGCTGCACTTCTTCACCAACACACCGCCCGACGTGAACCTCTTCCAGTCCTTCTGGGGCTCGAGCGCGTCCTGGACGCTCGCCGCGCTGCCGATGTTCGTCTGGATGGGCGAGATCCTCTTCCGCACGAAGCTTTCCGAGGAAATGTTCGAGGGCCTCTCGCCGTGGCTCGGCTGGCTGCCGGGGCGGCTGATGCACGTGAACATCCTCGGCTGCGCGGTGTTCGGTACCGTGTCGGGCTCGTCCGCGGCGACGTGCGCGACGATTGCGAAGGTGGCGCTGCCCGAGCTGAAGCGCCGCGGCTACGACGAGAAGACCTGCCTCGGCTCGCTCGCGGCGGCCGGCACGCTCGGCATCCTGCTGCCGCCGTCGATCATCATGGTGGTCTACGCGGTGGCGGCGGAGGTGTCGATCATCAAGGTGTTCCTCGCCGGCTTCCTGCCGGGGATCCTGCTCACCGCGCTCTTCTCCGGCTACATCATCGTCTGGGCGCTGATGAACCCGGACAAGACGCCGCGCGAGACGGCGACGTATTCGCTGAAGGAAAAGCTCTACCGCAGCCGGCTGCTCGTGCCGTGCATCCTGCTCATCGTCTTCATCGTGTGGGTGATGGTGATCGGCTGGGCGACGGCGACGGAAGCGGCGGCGTACGGCGTGCTCGGCGCACTCGCCATCGCGTGGTGGTCGGGCGGGCTCACGTGGGCGAACTTCAAGGCGAGCCTGATGGGCTCGACGCGCCTCTCGTGCATGATCCTCTTCATCCTCGCCGGGGCGAGCTTCCTCTCCTCGTGCATGGCGTTCACCGGCATCCCGCGCATCCTTGCCGAGTGGGTGGCGTCGATGAACCCGAACCCCTACGGCCTGATCGCCATCCTGGCGTTCATCTACATAGTGCTGGGGACCGCGCTCGACGGCGTGTCGATGATCGTGCTCACCACTTCGGTGGTGATCCCGATGGTCGAGAAGGCCGGCTTCGACCTGATCTGGTTCTCGATCTTCATCGTGCTGCTGGTCGAGATCGCGGAGCTCACCCCGCCGCTCGGCTTCAACATCTTCGTCCTGCAGACCATGACCGGCCGCGACTCGAACTACGTCGCGTGGGCGTCGCTGCCCTTCTTCTTCATGATGGTGCTGTGCGTGGTGCTGATCACCCTCTTCCCGCAGCTCTGCACCTGGCTGCCGGACCTTCTCATCGGCGTGACGAAAAAATAATCAGGGACAGGCCCTAATTGAAAAATAAATAGGGTCCGCCCCTATTTATCCGAACACCATCCGCCGCGCCAATCGCTTCATGCCGCGCGGGTGGGCGGCGAAGCGCGGGAGCTGGTGCGGATCGGGCTGGTCGCGCACGGTGCCCGGCTCGACGGTGACTGCCGAGCGGTAATAGCGGCGCGCGCTGGCGAGCGCGTCGTCGTTGAGGTTGCCGTTGGGATAGCAGAAGAGCGATACCTCGCGCTCGAGGCGCTTCTCGAGCGCGAAGCGGCTCTGCCGCATCTCGGCGTCTGTCTGCTCCGCGGTAAGGGAAGTGAGAATCGGATGCGTCATGGTGTGCGAGCCGATCGTGACGACGCGGGGATCGAGCGACTTCAGCTCCTGCCATCCGGCGAGGTCGAATTCGTGGCGCTGGGCATCGGTCGGCCCGAACCCCGGCGTGGCGCTGCGGATCTCGGCTTCGACTTCGCGCCGGCGCGCGATGTCGAGCGTCTTCATCCATTCGATGAACGCCTCCACCTCGCCGGGTGCACCGACCGCGGCGGCCAGCTCACCCCGCTCCGCGGCATCGAGCGTCAGCAGGCGCTGCCGCGCCTCGTGGTTCCACAGCCACTGTTCGCCGTCGATGAGTCCCGGGCAGACGAAAAACGTGGCCGGGAGGCCAAGTTTCTTCAGGATCGGATAGGCGACGTCGACATTGTTCCTCAGCCCATCGTCGAAGGTCAGCGCGACGCGCGGGCGCGCACCTTTCTTGCCGCTGGCGAGGTCATGGAGCGGCACGACGGGAAACGCCAGGCTGACGAGCCGCAGCTGGCGCTCGAGCGCCGCCGCATCGGCACGCGGCGTGCCGTGGTACATGAGGATGCGATCGTGGCTGAGGCCCAGCACGCGTGGATTTTTTCACCCCGCCCGCACTTAGAATGCGCCGGTGTCTAGTCCGATCTACCTAACGCAGGACATCCGGCGCATCGAACGCGCGGCCGGCGACGCCACGCCGCCGCTCATGGAGCGCGCCGGATCAGCAGCCGCCGAGCTGGCGGCCCGCCTGGCCGCGGGAAAGGACATTCTCGTGCTCGCCGGCCCGGGCAACAACGGCGGCGACGCGCGCATCGCGGCCGACCGGCTGCGCGAGCGCTTTTTCCGCGTCACCGTCGCCACCCGCGTGGACGAGGTCCCGGCCGCCAGATGGGGCCTCGTGGTCGACGGCCTCTTCGGCATCGGCCTGGCGCGCGACATCGATGGCGAATACGCGAAGCTCGTCGAACTCGCCAACCAGCAGAGCTGTCCCGTGCTCGCGCTCGACATCCCGAGCGGGC
>DATMIG010000363.1:0-13691 GCA_035554335.1 Burkholderiales bacterium | reverse complement strand
GTGGAAGCCGTTCTGTCGCAGCCGCTGCGGCGCAGGCAAGTCCTTTCCGCGAGCGACGGCTTCGTCGTCCCGTGGGACCCGCGCGCGCTCGATTGCAGCCCGTAGCGGGCCGCTACGCGACCTCGAGCACGAGGTTCGGGTCGAAGACAGCGTTCTCGTTCACCCCGTCCCTGGCGTAGCCGCGCGGATTGCACACCACCCGCGTTCCACTCACCCAGTAGTCGAAGCTGTCGTGCGTGTGGCCGTGGATCCACAGGCGCGCGCCGCTCGCCGCCACCAGCGCTTGTGCGTCGGAAACGAAGCAGGCGTTGAGGAGGGAGCCGGCGAACCTCGGATGGATGCTCGCGCGCGAAGGCGCATGATGCGTGATCACCACGGTCGGCCCGTCATGGGGCTCGGCCAGCCGCGCCTTCAGCCAGCGCGCATGATCGGCGAATAGCGCCGCGGAAGCCGCCGGCGTGAACTGTTCGATCCTGCTGAAATCCCTCATGAAGCGCTGCGCTTCGCGCATCGCCGCGGCACGCTCCTCGTTCTGGCCGAACAGCATGAAATCGGTCCACAACGTGGTGCCGAGAAACCTCACGCCCGACAGCGCGATCTGGTCGTTGTGCAGCACCCGAATGCCCGTCGGCGCGCACAGCCGCCTGAGCTCGGCCACCGTGCCGGCGATGCTGCCGCCATAGAACTCGTGGTTGCCGGGAACGTAGAGCACCGGCTTGTCGAAGGCCGCCGCCCACGCTACTGCCTCGGCCGGGCGCGCGATGTCGCCGGCGAGCACGACCACATCGGCATCGTTGCGCGGCACCGGCAGCGTGCCGCGGCTCAGGTGCAGGTCGGACAGGACATTCAGCTTCACCGGCCGCTCAGCGTGGCGAGGTGCGAATCCAGCATCTCCTGCAGCACGTGGCGCGCGCGCGGCGGCACGCGAGGCAGGCCGGCGGCGAGGCGCGCGGCGAGCCATCCCTGCACGTGCCTGAGGAAGCCCAGCCGCTTCCGGCGGTCGCGAAGCGCCAGTCCCCGGCCGTAGAAGAAGCCCACGGCCGGGGTTGGCTTCTCCCCCTCCTCGCGCAGGAGCGCGGCGAGGACGGTGCAGTTGCGGATGTCGTGGAGCTGCTGCGACTGGATCGCGTCCCATTCGAGGGAACCGACGTCGAGCTCCTGCAGGTAGGCGGACAGGAGGCGCATGCGGTCGTGCTCGACGGTGAGCAGCTCGCCGAGGAACGCCGCATATTCGGGGGCAGTCATGGCCGGCGCCCATGCCATCCTCGTCGTGGCGAGAACGCGCTCGACGCTCATGCCTGGCATGATCGGACGGTGCGAGCCACCAGTAAAACGAAACTTAATCGTGCTTGAGCCGAGAAACTTTCATGGGTGAGGTGCTCGCACGGGTGCGCGAGCGCGTCTGCTGCGCGGCGATGTGCCGCATGCCGGCGAGCGCCGGCGTGACGATCTTCGGGTCGGCCTCCTCCGCATACACGGCGTAGGCCGGATAGAGATATTCGGGCGCGCCGCGCACGAGGCGCAGCCGCCGGCTCTTCAGATAGGGGGCGACCGCGTTCTGCCGGAAGTAGCCCGACCCGCCCGCCCTCAGGATGTACTGCAGGCCGAGCGGGCCGAGGTCGACGAAGGTGCCGTGGTTCGACTGCTCGGGGAAGGTGAGATTGTGGTGCGCGGCGAACTCCGCGCCCCAGTCGACGTACACATAGTCGCCCTTGCGCGCCGCCTTGTGGCGCGCGGAGGTGACCAGCACCAGCTTTTCCTTCATCAGCAGCTCGACCTTCAGTCCCGGCCGGTGCTGCGGGCTGTAGAGCACGGCGATGTCGATCACGCCTTCGCTCACCTGGTCCATCAGCCCCTCGGCGAGGCCGACGTGCGTGCGCAGCGCGAGCTGCGGCGCCGACGAGCGCATCCACACCAGCCAGTCGAGCAGGAACGGGTTCCACAGGCTGAGCTCGCCCGCCACCGCGACCACCGCGCGCCGGCCCGGCGGCACCGCGACCTGGTGGCGCGCGCGCTCCCAGATCTGCAGGAAGAGCGGCGCGTAGCGCATGAACTGCTCGCCGGCAGCGGTGAGCGTCGCGCCCGACTTGTTGCGCACGAAGAGGCGCCGGCCGAGGAGCTCCTCCAGCGTCTGCACGCGCACGCTCACCGCGGTCTGCGTGACGTGCAGGCGCTCCGCGGCGCGCACGAAGCTGCCGCAGCTCGCGATCTCGAGGAAAGTGCGGGCGAGGGTGATGTCCATGGATCAAGTATCAAACAAATTGGATTCAAACACGAATAAGTTTCGTTTTACTTCATCTCGTGGCCGGCCGACGATGCCCGCATGCGCCGCGAATCCGTTTTCCTCGCCCTGCTGCTCTCTGCTGCGCTCGCGGCCTGCGGCGAACGGCCGCCGCGCGAGGATCCCGAGCCTGGGCATGACCACGACAGCCAGCCGCTGCCCACGCCGATGCGCGACCGCACTCTCAACCAAGGTGAACGCCCATGACATTCCGACTGCCCGACCTGCCCTTCGAAGTCCACGCGCTCGAGCCCGTGATCTCCTCCGCGACGCTGAAGCTCCACCACGGCGCGCACCATCGCGGCTACGTCGACAAGCTGAACCGGCTGGTGAAGGGCACCGAGCTCGAGCGCTGCACGCTCGACGAGGTCGTGCGCCGCAGCTCCGGCGCCATCTTCAACAACGCGGCGCAGGCCTGGAACCATGCGTTCTTCTGGCAATCGCTGCGCCCCGCGCGCGAGCCGGCGAGCCACCCGGGCAGCCTCGCCGCCCGCTTCTCCGCCGAGCTGAAGAGCGTGGCGGCGGGCTTCTTCGGCAGCGGCTGGGTCTGGCTGGTCGAGGACAACGGCACGCTCGGCGTGGCCGCCACCGCCAACGCCGACAACCCGCTGCGCCGGGGCCTGAGGCCCCTCCTCGTCATCGATCTCTGGGAGCACGCCTACTACCTCGACCACCAGAACCGCCGCGACGAGTACGTCGCCGGCGTGGTCGATCGCCTGCTCAACTGGGAGTTCGCCGAGCGCAACGTGTCGGGCAAGGCGGTGCATGCGGCATGACGTGCGCCTGAAGCGCGTCTACGAGAGGCCGAGCCGCGAAGACGGCCTGCGCGTGCTCGTCGACCGCCTCTGGCCGCGCGGCCTGAGCCGCGCCCGCGCCGGCGCGGACCTCTGGCTGAAGGAGGTGGCGCCGAGCCCCGCCCTGCGACGCTGGTTCGGCCACGATCCACGCCGCTGGCAGCACTTCCGCCGCCGCTACCGCGCCGAGCTGGCGCATCACCCGGATGAGCTGCGCGTGCTGAAGGACCTGCGGCGCCGCGGCCCGATCACGCTCCTTTTCGCCGCGCGCGACGAAGCCCACAACAACGCCGTCGTGCTGCGCGATGTCCTCGACGGGAGAAAGACCGATGCCTGAAATCATGACCCGCGCCGAATTGAGCGCGCTGCTCAATGAGCTGCTGGAGGCCGAGCGGGCCGGCGCGAGGCTGCTGTCGGCCTGGATGGCCGAGGCCGCGCCGGGATCGGTCCTCTACGAGCGCCTGCGCGAAGTGCAGCGCGACGAAGCGCGCAACTGCGCGGTGCTCATCCACCACATCCTCGACGCGGGCGCCCTGCCGAGCGGGCTCACCGGCGAGTTCTACGACAAGGGCCTGCTGGTGAACGATTGGGAAGCGCGCCTCGCCCTCCTCCATCGCGGCCAGGCGTGGGTCGCGCGCCGCATCGCGGCGGCGCTGTCGCGCCTTGGCCCATCCAGCGCCCGCGACGCGCTGCAGAAGATGCACGACTCGCATCTCGCCAACATCGCGCGCTGCGACGCGCTGATCGCCCCGGCATGATCGAGACCGCGCTCACCGACCTCTTCGGCCTCCAGCACCCGATCGTGCTCGCGCCGATGGGGCGCATCGCCGGCGGACGCCTCGCCGCCGCGGTGTCGAACGCGGGCGGACTCGGTCTCGTCGGCGGCGGCTATGGGGACGCGCAGTGGCTCGCCGCCGAGCTCTCCCTCGCCCGCCAGGGCACGATGCGCGCCTGGGGCGTGGGCTTCATCACGTGGTCGGCGGCTCCCAGTGTCGTCGAGCTCGCGCTCGGCTATGGACCGGACGCCGTCATGCTTTCCTTCGGCGATCCGGAGCCGTACGCGCGCATGGTCAAGGCCTCGGGGGCGGCGCTGATCTGCCAGGTGCAGGACCTCGAGGAAGCGCAGCGCGCGGTGCGCGCCGGCGCCGACGTGATCGTGGCGCAGGGCACGGAAGGCGGCGGCCACGGCGGCCGGCGCTCGACGCTCTCGCTGGTGCCGGCCGTCGTCGACGCGGTGGCGCCGATCCCGGTCGTCGCCGCCGGCGGCATCGCCGACGGCCGCGGTCTCGCTGCCGCGCTGATGCTCGGCGCGCAGGGCGCGCTCATCGGCACGCGCTTCTATGCGGCGCTCGAGTCGCTCGGCCATGCGGAAGCGAAGCGGCGGATCTGCGAGGCGCGCGGCGACGAAACGACCCGCACGCGCGTCTTCGACCTGGTACGCGGCCTTGCCTGGCCGGAAAAATATCCCGGCCGCGCGCTGCGCAACGGCTTCCTGCAGCGCTGGCACGGCCACGAGGCGGAGCTCGCCGCGGCCGCGCCCGCGGAGCGCCGCCGCTACCAGTCCGCCGCGGACGAGCGCGACTTCGACACGGCAGCGGTCTGGGCCGGAGAATCGGTGGACCTGATCGACGAAGTCGAAGCGGCGGGTGCGATCGTGCAGCGCATGGCGGCCGAGGCGGACGAGCGTCTTCGGATCGGCGAGCGCCGCTGAGGCCCGCCCGGATCGCGTCGCCTCAGGGTTGAAGCGTCTTGTCGATGCAAGTGGCGTCGATGTCCTTCACGCCCTTCACTCCGGCGAGCGTTCCCAACGGCCCCGCGACGTAGCCGCCCACCATGCAGCGGATTCCGACGCCAGCATTCTTTTCCCCGCCGCCCGTGCTATTCGGCCCTTCGTGCCGGGACGTGTCTTCACTGCTGAAGTTGATCGCCGCCCCGTAGCGAGCGGTAATCCCGTCAGCGCCGTTGCCGGCAATCAGGTTGCCGAGGATATCGGCTTGAGAGTCGCGGCTGACGGAGACTCCGCTGCCCTTGTTGGCGGAGATGGTGTTGCCCACGATCCAGGCGCTCGATCCGCGCGAGACGACGATGCCGTCGGCGCCGGCATTGCGAATCGTGTTCGGGCCCAGCTGAGGAAACGCCGGGATCAGGAAGCCGATGCGGGCGACGGAATGCTCGGTCACCTCGATTCCCGCTGCGCCGACGTTCTCGATCCGGTTATTGGCGATATGGCCCACGCTGCCGGAGTCGAGATGGATGCCGAAGCGCCGCGCCCCGAGGATGATGTTGTTGTCGATGATGGCTGAGGCACCCGCCGCCGCGCCCGACAGGTGGACGCCGTCGAAGCCGCCGTTGAGCGTGAAGCCCTTGATCGTGATTTCCTTTCCCCGAATGAAGAATGGAAAGGTCGGCGCCGCCTTCGGCACCATGGCCGGCGCCTGGATCGTCGCCTTGCCCTGCCCATTCAAGGTGATTCGCGTGACCTCGGACGCAATCGCGATGCTCTCGTTGCAGGTGCCGCTCACCATGATCTCGTCGCCCGGCTTCGCGGCGCGCACCTTGTCCTGAAGCTTCTCGCCCGCGTCGCAGTCGACTGGCAGTGTGGCGGCCTGGCCGGCGCTCGCATTCGTCAACGCCACGAAAGCAACGATGATCAGATTGCGCATGCGTCCCCCTGAAGGTCAGCCGGCAACGTACCCCTGGCGCGTCTCCATGCTCAACTGCGCGATTTCACGCCGTGAAACGACGCGGCAATCCCATCACCTCGCAAATGCTTGGCGATGGCCGCGGCGGCCGCGCGTAGATGGCCCAGATGACGAGCCACTACGTCCTTCTCCTCCATAACGTCCGCCAGCCAGACGCAGTTCACGCACGCGATGACCGCGCCGGCCTGCATCACCGGCACTGCGATCGCTGCCACGCGCCTGCGCGCGCCGGCGTCGAGCACGTTGTAGCGGGAATCGCGCACGCCATAGGCCCGAGCTCGGGTCTCCGAAAGAAGCGCCTCCACCTTCTTCTGTTGTCGAGCGAGTGCATCTTCGGGCGCCTTCGAGGCGCGCAGCGCGGTCAGGATCTCGTCGCGTTCGGCCTCCGGACAGAACGCGAGGTACGCTCGCCCCATCGCCGACCACAGCATGTGGGGGCGAGCGCCAAGCGGCGTGCGATTGACGCCGATGGAGGAAAGCCGCCGGTTGCTCTCCAGCACGAGCATCGCAGTGCCGTCCCGCACGCCGAGGTCCGTCGGCCAGGGAATCCGATGGCTGAGCGCCTCCAGGCTCGGGCCCGCCGCTTCGGTAAGCGGCAGCCACTTGGGGGAACCGGCGGCCGGCGTGGCGAACGCCGCGGGCAGGTAGCCGCCATCGGCCAGCCGCCGGGTCAGAAAGCCGCTCGCTTCAAGGGTTCGCAGCGAGCGCAGCAGCGTCGCCTTCGGCAGAGAGGTCTGCCGGTGCAGCTCGTGCAGTGACGTTCCCGGCGCGGCGTGCACCGCGCGCAGGACCGTAAGTCCCCGAACGAGGGAAGCCACCTGCTTCGTGCCGCGTTTCATCCCGTGAAATTTGGCAGTTGTCCGGGCGCTTTGGCAAGGGGTAGCGTCGCTCCATGCGTCGATTGCGAATCGTGATGCTGGGGACCGGTGCCGCGCTGGTCGATCCGGACCGCGGGCATTCCGGCATCTTGCTGACCGTCGAGGACCGGCACTACCTCTTCGACATAGGACACGGCACGACACGCCAGCTCGTGCGCGCCCATGTCGATCCGTCGACGGTCAACCATGTCTTCATCAGCCACCTGCACTTCGACCACATAGAAGACACCGGCTACTTCGTCATCGCCACCTGGATGCAGAACCGGACCGTGAAGCCGTCGATCTACGGTCCCCCGGGCACTCGACGCTTCCTGTCGCACCTGCTCGAGGAGGGAGCGTTCCAGGCCGACATCCATGCCCGGGCGCAGTACAAGCAACGCGCCGACACCATGGAGATGGTGCGCCCGGAGGTGAAGGAGTTCGGTCCCGGCATCGTCTTCCAGGACGATCTCGTCAAGGTGGAGGCGCAGTACGTGGATCACATCCCCAGCGAAATCCTGCATTGCTTCGGCTTTCGCATCGAGGCGGCCGGAAAGGTGATCGCCTTCAGCGGCGATACCAAGCCCTGCGCTTCGATGGAGCGGCTCGCGCAGGACGCCGATCTCCTCATCCACGAGTGCACGTTCCCGGAAGAGGCGCTCGAGTTCCGCCGGCGCACCAACATCGGCACCTACGCCCACACTTCGCCGACCGAACTCGGCAGGCTCGCAGCGCGCGCCGGGGTGAAAAGCGTCGTCGCCACGCACTTCGGGCATTTCGACACGACAAGCCCCGTGGTCAAGCATTACCTCGCCAAGCACATGCCGATCGATCTCGTGGGCCCCGCGTTCATGGAGAGCGTGGTGCGCGACGTCCGGAAGCACTACTCCGGGCCTCTCGCCATGGCGCACGACCTCATGAGGATCGATCTATGAAGCGCCTGTTCGGCGCCCTATGCCTCGGCCTGTGCCTGCTCGTCCCGTTGGCCGCCGCAGCGCAGTGGCCCGAGCGGCCGGTGCGCATCGTCGTGCCGTACGCGCCGGGCGCCATGGGCGACGTGATCAGCCGCCTGCTGACCGACGAGCTGCGCCAGGCGCTCGGCCAGCCGGTGATCGTCGACAACCGAACGGGCGCGGGCGGCAATATCGGCACGGCGGCCGTCGCCAATGCCGAGCCCGACGGTTACACGATCCTGGTCGGCGCCACGAACAACTTCATCATCAACCAGTTCCTCTACAGCGGGATGGGGTTCGATCCGCTGGAGCGGCTTACGCCCGTAACGACGCTCGTCGATGTGCCTTCCGTGATCTTCCTCAGCGCGCCAATGCCTGCGCGGTTCGATGAGTTCGTGACTTACGCGCGCGCCCACAAGGGCAAGCTCAACTACGGCTCTCCGGGCGCGGGCACCACGCCGCATCTTTCGGCGGAGCTGATCAGCCGCACGCGTGATCTCGGCATGACTCACATTGCGTTCAAGGGCTCGTCGCCCGGGATCACCGCGCTGCTCGCGAACCAGGTGCAGTTCTACATGGGCGGCGCAGGACTGGGCGCCCAGCATGTGAAGGCAGGCAGGCTGCATGCCGTCGCCGTGGCCGCGCAAAGACGGCTGGACGTTCTGCCGGAAACACCGACATTCGCGGAGGTAGGCCTCTCCGACATCAAGGCGAGCAACTGGTGGGGCGTCGCTGTCCCGAGGGGTACGCCGCCGCAGATCGTGCGGCGTCTTCACGAAGCGTTCAGCGCCGCACTCGCCGCACCTGCCGCCAAGGCGCGTTTCGAGGCGCTCGGCGTCGCGGTCGTTGGCGGGACGCCCGAAGACGCTGCGCGCCGCTGGCGCGACGAGGCGGACTACTGGGGCAAGGCCGTCAAGGAGATGGGCGTACGCATCGACTGACGCCGGACTAGCCGCAGGAACACCGCGGTATCCCCGGAAGGCACGGCGCTTGCGGCGCCCGGCGCGAGAGGACGAAATGGCAAGCGATGCTCGCCCGTTCCGCATCGGCATCTCCGGCTCCTACGGCGGCATGAACCTCGGCGACGAGGCGATCCTGCAGGGCATCCTCGGCGCCTTGCGCGCGAGCCTGCCGGCCGAGGTGACGGTCTTCTCCCGCAATCCGCCGGACACGCTCGCGCGCCACAAGGTCGAGCACGCGATAAATGCCCGCTCGCTCACGCGCAAGGAGATCACGCCGGCGATCCGCGCGCTGGACCTCCTCGTCCTCGGCGGCGGCGGCATCCTGTTCGACGGCGAGGTCGACGACTATCTGCGCGAGGTGTGGATCGCGCACGAAGTCGGCGTCCCGGTCCTCGTCTACTCCATCAGCGCGGGGCCGCTCGCGCGGCGCGAGTCGCGCCTCGCGGTGCGCGACGCGCTGAACGCCGCGCCGACGACGGTCATCACGGTGCGCGACCGGCTCGGCCTGCGGCTGCTCGAGGACGTCGGCGTGAAGCCGGAGATCCAGCTCGCCGCGGACCCGGCATTCCTCCTGGAGCCGGAGCCGCTTTCCAGCGAGGCGCTCAAGGCCGAAGGCGTCACGCTCGACCGCCATACCGTCGGCTTCTCCGTCCGCGAGCCGGGGCCGGCGGCGCCCGACATCGACCCCGAGCAGTACTACGCGCTGCTCGCCAACGCGGCCGACTTCCTGGTGGAGCGCTTCGACGCCGAGGTGGTATTCGTGCCGATGGAGCAGTACGACGTGCAGCACAGCCACGCCGTCGTGGCGCACATGCGATTTCCCGAGAAGGCCGAGATCCTGCGCCGCCGCTACTCGTCGCGCCAGATCCTCGATCTCATGGGCCGCTTCGACTTCGCCGTCGGCATGCGCCTGCACTTCCTCATCTTCGCCGCGCTGCGCGGCACGCCTTTCTCCGCCCTGCCCTACGCTTCCAAGGTGTCGGGCCTGCTCGAGGACCTCGGCATGGACACGCCGCCGCTCGAGCGCATCGGCATCGGCCAGCTCATCGGCCGCATCGACCGCAAGTGGGACACGCGGGAAGCGATCCGCGCCAACCTGTCGCAGCGCGTGCCGGCCCTGCGCGAGCGCGCGCGCCTCCCCAATGCGGCGCTGGTGCGGATGCTCGGCGCGCGGGTTGCCGCCTAGGCCCGTCCGCGCCGGCGCAGCGCGTCCACGCTCCACGCGCCGCCGCCGGCGGCGGCGAAATAGAGGAACACGAAGCAGTACAGCACGGCGAGCTCGCCGCCGTTGAGCATCGGCACGAGCACGTTACCTTTCGGTGCATGGCCCATGAAGTAGGCAAAGGCCATCTCGCCGCAAAGGATGAACGCCGCCGGCCGCGTGAAGAGCCCGATCAGCAGCAGCACGCCGCCCACCAGCTCGAGCACGCCCGCCAGGCCGATGAGGGAGAACACCTGCAGCTTGTCGAAGCTGGCGACGTGCGGCACGCCGAGGAGCTTGGCCGTGCCGTGCATGACGTACAGATACGCCGTGACGATGCGTAGCACGGACAACGCGCGCGGCGTCCAGGTGGCGAAGAAAGCATTGCTCAACGGCATGGGCTCCTCCTAGCGTGGAAGCTTCACGTACTCGGCGAGCGGAATGCCCGCCTCCAGTTTTTGCAGGCGGCCCTTTTCCGATGCCGCGAGCCGCTGCGCGATCGCCAGCACTTCCGCCGCGCGCGCGAACGGCACGAAGCACACGCCGCATTCGTCGGCGACGACGAGGTCGCCCGGCTTCACCTCGATGCCGGCGATCTTCACCGGCTGGTTCACGCCCATCGTCTCGATGCGCCACTTGCCGGTGATCGGGCTCACGCCCGCCGACCAGATGGGGTAACCGATCGAGCGCGAGTGGTCGATGTCGCGCACGGCGCCGTCGACCACCGCCGCGATCTCGCCCTGCCGCTTGCCGATCGACGCGGATACGCCGCCCATGCTCGAGATGCCCGCGACGCCCTGCACGACGAGCACGTCGCCGGGCTGCGCGAGGTTGTGCGCCTCGACGTCCGCCAGGCCGGAAGTCCTGCGGCGCTCGGCCGCCTGGCGATTCAGCACGGTGAGTGCCTGCCCGACGATGCGCGCCTTCGCATCGCTCGGCCGCAGCACCGACGCAGGCACCACGCGATCGAGCTCGAGCTCGTCCATCGCATCGGAGGTGGTGCCGGTCAGGTCCTCGAGCGCGCGGTAGCCTTCGATCACCGAGCGCGGCAGGCGCTCGAATTCCGTCATGCCGATCGCCGTGGGGTTCAGCTTGCCGAGCGGAGTTTTCGCCATAGAATCGGTGCGCCCATCATGTCACAGCCCTCATTCAAGGTGAATCCGCGCAGGCCGAAGGTGAAGCTGCCGGCGGGCGCATGCGATACGCATTTTCATGTTTTCGGTCCGCGGGCGCGCTTCCCCTTCGCCGCGGAGCGCAGCTACACGCCACCGGCCGACGCACCGAAGGAAACGCTCTTCGCCCTGCACCAGCACCTGGGTATCGAGCGCGGCGTGGTCGTGCAATCGGCGGTGCACCAGTTCGACAACTCCGCTGCCGCGGATCTGCTGGCCGCCAATCGCAATTATCGTGGGGTCGCGCTGCTGCCGGCGTCCACGCCGACGGCGGAGCTCAAGAAGCTCGATGCCCAGGGCTTCCGCGGCGTGCGCTTCCACTACATGGGCCACCTCGGGAAGGGCGACGGCATGGATGCGGTGCTCGCGATGGCGAAGCGCCTCGCCGAGATCGGCTGGCACCTGCAGATCCACATGGATGGAGCGCGCATCGCAGAGCTGGCGCCGTCGCTCGCCCGTTCGCCGGTGCCGGTGGTGGTCGACCACATGGGCCGCGTGGACGCCTCGCGCGGGATCGACAGCCCGGAGTTCACGGCGCTGCTCGCGCTGATGAAGCACAAGCATGTCTGGGTGAAGGTGAGCGGGCCGGAGCGGATCTCGAAGCAGCACGCGCCGTGGCCGGATGCGCGGCCGTTCCAGCGCAAGCTCGTCGCCGAATTCGGCGATCGCGCGGTGTGGGGCACCGATTGGCCGCATCCCAATCTCGACGTAGTGCCCGACGACGGTGATCTCGTCGACGCGCTCGCCGAAGCCGCGCCCAGCGAAAAGGAGCGGCAGGCCGTGCTCGTCGACAATCCGCAGCGGCTCTATGGGTTCTAGGCTGAAGGGCAAGGTCGCGATCGTCGCGGGCGCCGGCTCGGTCGGGCCCGGCTGGGGCAACGGCCGCGCCACCGCCGTGCGCTTCGTGGAGGAAGGCGCGAGCGTCTTCGCCGTCGACCGCGATGCGAAGAGCATGGAAGAGACGCTCGCCAAGGCGCCCGGCATCGCGACCCACGTGTGTGATGTCACCAGCGGAAAAGATGTCGGCGCCATGGTCGACGCCTGCATCAAGCGCTTCGGCCGCGTCGACATCCTGGTGAACAACGTCGGCGGCTCGGCGCCCGGTGGCCCGGTCGAGATGTCGGAGGAAGTGTTCGACGCCCAGGTGAACTACAACCTGAAGAGCGTCTTCCTCGGCTGCAAGTACGTGCTGCCGGTGATGCAGAAGCAAGGCGGCGGCGCGATCGTCAACATCGCCTCGGCCTCCGGCATCCGCTGGAGCGGCTCGGCGCAGGTCGCCTACGCCGCGACCAAGGCCGCCGTGATCCAGCTCTCGCGCGTGGTCGCCGTGCAATACGCGCCGAAGAACATCCGCGTGAACAGCGTCGTGCCGGGCCAGCTGCATACGCCGATGGTCGAGACGCGCCTCGCCAAGCAGCGTGCGGGCGGCGATGTGGAAGCGCTCCTGAAGTCGCGCGTGCGCCGCATACCGATGGGTTTTGCCGGCGACGGTCGCGACACGGCGAACGCCGTTCTTTTTCTCGCGTCGGACGAAGCGCGCTTCATCACCGGCGCGGAGATCGTCGTCGACGGCGGCATGACCGTGCGCTGCGACTGATAAACGACAAGAAAATCTGCTTAGGAGGAAATGTGATGCGAGGGCTGCTTAGCGTTTTGTTGTTCGTTCCCATGCTCGCCTGGGCTCAGGCTTATCCATCCAAGCCCGTGCGCATGATCATCGGCTTCCCCGCCGGCGGGCCGGCCGACATCTTCGGCCGCTCGCTCGCGCAGGGCATGTCGAGCGAGCTCGGGCAGCCGGTGATCGTCGAGAACGTGAGCGGCGTCGGCGGCGTGCTCGGCGTGGAGCGCGGGCTGAAATCGACGCCCGACGGCTACACGTTGACTTTCAACAGCGCATCGCCGCTCGTCATCGCGCCCTTCTCCTTCACCCGGCTGCCGTACGACATCAAGAAGGATGTCGCGCTGATCACCGTCGCGGTGCGCGTGCCGGAGGTGCTGGCCGTGCACCCGTCCGTGCCGGCGAATAATCTCGCCGAGCTGATTTCGTACGCCAAGGCGAATCCGGGCAAGGTGAACTTCGGCTCCGCCGGCGCGGGCAGCATCACGCACCTCGCGGGCGAGCTCCTCAAGTCGGAAGCGAAGATCGACATCGTGCACGTGCCGTACAAGGGTGCGGCGCCGGCGGTGACCGACCTCCTCGCCGGCCAGGTGCAGATGGGCATCTTCGACGTGCCGGTGCTGCTCTCGCACATCCGCGCCGGCAAGTTGAAGGCGCTGACGATCACGAGCGCACAGCGCGCGCCGACGCTGCCGGACGTGCCGACGACCGCCGAGGGCGGCTATCCGAACGTCACGTCGGACAACTGGTACGGGCTCATCATGCCGAGCGCCACGCCGGCCGACATCCAGAAGCGCGTGCACACGGCCGCCGTCGCCGCGCTGAAGTCAAAGCCCGTCGGCGACCAGTTCGCCAAGGTCGGCGGCATCCCCTCGCCCACCACGCCGCAGGAGTACGCCAAGTTCATCGAGACCGAGCAGGCGAAGTGGGGCAAGGTCGTCACCGCCATCGGCTTCAAGGAAAACAACTAATTTAATTGGGGTCAGACCCCAACTATTTTTTAATAGGGGTCTGACCCCTATTTCGCGTTCACTGTCTCGCCGAAGGCCGCGGCCCAACGCTCCTTGAAGCGCGGCAGGACCTGAGGGTTGAGGACGCGCGGCGGGATGCGGCCGGCGGCGGCTTCGATGAATGCCTCCGCTGCCATGCGG
>DATMIG010000362.1:0-4522 GCA_035554335.1 Burkholderiales bacterium | reverse complement strand
ACCCAAGCGTGCCACGCGAGGCTCACCGCGAAGATCAGTGTCGCCACGCGCATCCAGCCGTGCGTAAAGAGATCCCGGAGAACCGGATAGCTCATCGGACGGCCGGTCATGAACATCACCACCACGATGAGCGCGTAAAGGGCGATGACGACTGCCGTAATGCGTTGGGCGAGCCAGCTACCCAGGCCGTAGTGCGCGCCCGTGACGACCCGATTCACCATATGCGCCACGCGAAGATGAGGGCGGTGAGCGCGCCGAGCACGATGCTCACGTAGGCGCTGGCGCGCGCGCGGTGGATCTCGATGCCCTTGTTGAGGTCGAGGAGCAGGAAGCGGATGCCGGCAAAGAAGTGGTGCGCGAACGCCCAGGCGAAGATGATCAAGGCCAGCTTGGCAATGGGCTTGCCGAGGTAGGCCTGGACGTGCTGGTAGCCTTCCTCGGAGGAAAGCGCCGTATCGAGCAGGTAGAGCAGCCAGGCCGCGAACGGCAGCACGAGCAGCGCGCCGGAAATACGGTGCAGGCCTGACGCCCACGCGGTAACCGGCAGGCGGATTTCGAAAAGGAGAGCGGTAAAGCTCAGGTACTTCGGTCGTGGTTTCTTCGCGGCCGCGTTCGACATGGGATGTGTTTGCCCCGCCACGCTTTCCTCCGAAGCAGGTGGAGCGGTTCGATTATAGCGTCGCAGCGCAGCAACCCGCTGCTGTAAAATCGAAATCCGTCTTCTCTCCTCTTTCTCGGAGCTCTAATGTCCAAAGCCCCCGTTCGCGTCGCCGTCACCGGCGCCGCAGGCCAGATCGGCTATTCCCTGCTCTTCCGCATCGCGAGCGGAGAGATGCTGGGGAAGGACCAGCCGGTGATCCTGCAGATGCTGGAGATCCCCGACGAGAAGGCGCAGAAGGCGCTGAAGGGCGTGATGATGGAGCTCGACGACTGCGCCTTCCCGCTGCTCGCGGGAATGGTGCCGGCCTCCGACCCGATGACGGCGTTCAAGGACGTCGACTATGCGCTTCTCGTCGGCGCGCGGCCGCGCGGTCCCGGCATGGAGCGCAAGGATCTGCTCGAAGCGAACGGCAAGATCTTCGGGCCCCAGGGCCAGGCGCTCGACAAGGTGGCGAGCCGCAACGTGCGCGTCCTGGTGGTCGGCAACCCGGCCAACACCAACTGCCTCATCACCATGAAGAACGCGCCGAGCCTCAAGCCCTCGCAGTTCACCGCGATGATGCGGCTCGACCACAACCGCGCCACGTCGCAGCTCGGCACGAAAGTCGGCAAGCCGGTAACAGCGATCCGCAAGGTCACCATCTGGGGCAACCACTCGGCGACGCAATATCCCGACGTTTTCCAGGCTGAAGCCGACGGCAAGAAAATCTGGCCGATGATCAACGACCAGCAGTGGCTCGAGTCGACTTTCATTCCGACGGTGCAGAAGCGCGGCGCCGCCATTATTGAAGCGCGCGGGCTCTCGTCCGCCGCGAGCGCCGCGAACGCGGCGATCGACCACGTGCGCGACTGGGTTGCCGGCTCGCGCGACGGCGACTGGGTGACGATGGGCGTGCCGTCCGACGGCAGCTACGGCATCCCGGAAGGCGTGATCTACGGCTACCCCGTGACCTGCCGCAACGGCAGCTACCAGGTGGTGAAGGGCATCGAGATCTCGGAGTTCAGCCGCAAGCGCATGGACGCGACGCTCAAGGAACTGCACGAAGAGCGCGATGGCGTGAAGCACCTGCTCGGCAAATGAGCGCCGGGTCAAAGTTCAGGGCAGCCCTCAAAGCGGAGCGCCCGCTCCAGATCATCGGCGCCATCTGCGCCAACCACGCGCTGATGGCGAAGCGCGTGGGCTACAAGGCGATCTATCTTTCCGGCGGCGGCGTCGCCGCCGGCTCGCTCGGGATGCCGGACCTCGGCATCTCGAACCTCGACGACGTCCTCACCGACATCCGCCGCATCACCGACGTCTGCGACCTTCCTCTATTGGTGGACGTGGACACCGGCTTCGGCGCGAGCGCCTTCAACGTCGCGCGCACCACCAAGTCGCTGGTGAAATTCGGCGCGGCGGCGATGCATATCGAGGACCAGGTCGGCGCCAAGCGCTGCGGGCACCGGCCCGGCAAGGAAATCGTCTCCACGCAGGAGATGTGCGACCGCATCAAGGCGGCCGTGGATGCGCGCACGGACGCCGGCTTCGTGGTGATGGCGCGCACCGATTCGCTCGCCAACGAAGGACTGGAAGCCGCCGTCGAGCGCGCCCGCGCGTATGTGGAGGCCGGCGCGGACATGATCTTCCCCGAGGCGATCACCGAGCTCGCGATGTACAAGAAGTTCGCCGCGGCCGTGAAGGTGCCGACGCTCGCCAACATCACCGAGTTCGGCAAGACGCCGCTCTTCACGGTCGACGAGCTCCGCTCGGCGGACGTCGCCATGGTGCTCTATCCCCTCACCGCCTTCCGCGCAATGAACAAGGTCGCGCTGAAGGTCTACGAGACCGTGCGCCGAACGGGCACGCAGAAATCCGTCGTGCCCGAGATGCAGACACGGGAGGAGTTGTACGAAGTCATCGGCTATCACGACTACGAGAAAAAACTCGATGAGCTCTTCGCCCGCGGTCGCTCCTAAGCCCAAGAAGTCGGTTGCCCTCTCCGGCGTCGCCGCCGGCAACACGGCACTGTGCAGCGTCGGCCGCACCGGCAACGACCTGCACTATCGCGGCTACGACATCCTCGACTTCGCCGACGAGGCGCAATTCGAGGAGGTGGCCTATCTGCTGGTGCACGAGAAGCTGCCGACGCGCGACGAGCTGAAGAAATACAAGGAGAAGCTGCGAAGCCTGCGCGGCCTGCCGGAGCCGCTGAAGCGGGCGCTGGAGCAGTTGCCGAAAAGTGCGCATCCCATGGACGTGATGCGCACCGGCTGCTCGGTGCTCGGCACGCTCGAGCCCGAGGACGAGAAGCATCCTGCCGAGGGCGCGCGAAACATCGCCGACCGGCTGATGGCGTGCTTCGGCTCGATGCTGCTCTACTGGTTCCACTACGCGAACAGCGGCAAGCGGATCGAAACGGTGACCGACGACGACTCCATCGGCGGCCATTACCTCCATCTGCTCCACGGCAAGAAGCCCCAGGATTCCTGGGTGCGGGCGATGCATACCTCGCTCATCCTCTACGCCGAGCACGAGTTCAACGCCAGCACCTTCACCTGCCGCGTGATCGCCGGCACGGGCTCCGACATGTACAGCGCGATCACCGGCGGCATCGGCGCGCTGCGCGGGCCGAAGCACGGCGGCGCCAACGAAGTGTCGGACGAGATCCAGAAGCGGTATCGCAACGCCGAGGAGGCGGAAGCGGACATCCGGGCGCGCATGGCGCGCAAGGAGATCGTCATCGGCTTCGGCCATCCGGTCTACACGATCGGCGACCCGCGCAACAAGGTGATCAAGGCGGTCGCCGAGCGGCTCTCGAAGGAGCAGGAGAACATGGTGCAGTACCGCGTCGCCGACCGCATCGAGTCGGTGATGTGGGCCGAAAAGAAGATGTTCGCCAACCTCGACTGGTACAGCGCCGTGTCCTACAGCCGCATGGGCGTGCCGACGCTGCACTTCACGCCGCTGTTCGTGCTGTCGCGCACCAGCGGCTGGTCGGCGCACATCATCGAGCAGCGCATCGACGGCAAGATCATCCGCCCCGCCGCGAACTACATCGGCCCCGAGAACCGCAAATGGGTTCCGCTCGCCCAGAGATAGAAATGTACGAATCCGACCTGACCAAATTCATCCGCGAGTACCTCAAGCAGCATCCCGAGGAAGTCGAGTCGCAGAAGGCCGGCCGCGCCATCTGGTGGGACAAGACCGACAAGGACCGCGCGCCGACCCCTTCCATGCGCCATGCACCCCGCGCCGGCGGCAACGAGGCGACCTTCCAGCCGGCCGGCGGCTACGAATGGTCCTTCGGCCCGGACGACAACGCGCCACCGCGAATGTACGACGACTCCGAGAAGACCATCTGATGTCCGCTCCGATTTCCAACGTCCGGCCGAAGCCGGACAAGGTCCTCACCGATATAGCGGACTACGCCGTTCGCTTTGAAATAAACAGCCGGGACGCATACGAGACCGCGCGTTACTGCCTGATGGACACGCTCGGCTGCGGCTTCGAGGCGCTCGAGTACCCGGCGTGCACCAAGCTGCTCGGCCCGATCGTCAAGGGCACCGTCGTGCCGAACGGCGCGCGCGTGCCCGGCACGCAGTTCCAGCTCGATCCGGTGCAGGCGGCGTTCAACATCGGCGCGATGATCCGCTGGCTCGACTTCAACGACACGTGGCTCGCGGCGGAATGGGGGCATCCGTCGGACAATCTGGGCGGCATCCTCGCGGTGGCGGATTACCTTGCGCGCAAGAGCGTGATGGAAGGCCAGAAGCCGCTGACCGTACGTGACGTGCTCACCGCGATGATCAAGGCGCACGAGATCCAGGGCGTGCTCGCACTGGAGAACGGCTTCAATCGCGTTGGCCTGGATCACGTAATCCT
>DATMIG010000361.1:0-5734 GCA_035554335.1 Burkholderiales bacterium | reverse complement strand
ATGTTCGACTTGACCTTTTCCAGCAGCGCGTCGTTGGGCGCGATCACCACCACCGGCATCTCCGCGTCGACCAGCGCGAGCGGCCCGTGCTTGAGCTCGCCGGCGGGATAGGCCTCGGCGTGGATGTAGGAGATTTCCTTCAGCTTGAGCGCGCCTTCCATGGCGATCGGCCAGTGAATGCCCCGTCCGAGGAAAAGCGCGTGCTCCTTCGTCGCGAAACGCGCCGCCCAGTTCGCGACCTTCGCTTCCGTCGCGAGCGCGGCGCTGAGCGCCGCCGGCAGGTGGCGCAGCGCCTGCAGGTGCGAGCGCTCCGCATCCGCATCTAGGCGCCCGCGCAGCCGGGCCATGACCAGGGTGAGGAGGAACAGCGCGCCGAGCTGGGTAGTGAAGGCCTTGGTGGATGCCACGCCGATTTCGGGGCCGGCGCGCGTCAGGAAGCGGAGCTTCGAGGCGCGGATCAGCGAGCTCTCCGGCACGTTGCAGATGCTGAGCGTCGCGCCGTAGCCGAGCGACTTGGCGTGCTCCAGCGCGGCCAGCGTGTCGGCCGTCTCGCCCGACTGCGAGATGGTGACGAACAGGCCGCTCTTGTCCGGCACCGAGCGGCGATAGCGATATTCGCTCGCGATTTCCGCGCGCGTCGGGATGCCGGCGATGTCTTCCAGCCAGTAACGGCCGATGAGGCCGGCGTGATAGCTCGTGCCGCACGCGACGATGTGAACGGAGCTCGCCGCGCGCAGCAGCGCCTCCGCCTGGGCGCCGAAGAGACCGGGCTGCAGCGACGCCGCGCCGGTGATCACCTCCAGCGTGTTGGCGAGCGCGCCGGGCTGCTCGTGGATCTCCTTCTGCATGTAGTGCCGGTGCGGCCCGAGCGCGACCGCCTCGTCGCTCACTTCCGAAACATTCACCGGCCGCTCGGCCGGCTTGCCCTGCCCATCGACGACCTTGTAGCCGCCCGGGCGGATCTCGGCGCAGTCGCCGTCTTCGAGATAGACGACGCGCCGCGTCACGGAGAGCAGCGCCGAGACGTCCGACGCCGCGAAGGTCTCGCCCTCGCCCACGCCGAGGAGAAGCGGCGGGCCGCGACGCGCGACCACCACGGCCTCCGGATCCTTGGCCGAAACGACGGCGAAGGCGTAGGCGCCCTCCAGCTCGGCGATGGCACGCGTCATGGCGGAGAACAGGGAATCGCTCGACTTGCGGTGCTCGGCGATGAGGTGCGCCGCGACCTCGGTGTCGGTGTCCGAGGTGAACTGGTAGCCGGCCTTCTTCAGGCGCGCGCGAATCGCCTCGTGATTCTCGACGATGCCGTTGTGGACGATCGCGAGGTCGCCGGAGATGTGCGGATGCGCGTTGCGCTCGGTCGGCGCGCCGTGCGTCGCCCAGCGCGTGTGGGCAATGCCGGTCGCGCCGCCGATATGCTGGGCATCGGTCTGCGCCGCGAGCTCGGCCACCCGGCCGGCCGAGCGCACGCGCCGGATCGAGGCGCCGTTGACGACGGCGATGCCGGCGGAGTCGTAGCCGCGATACTCGAGGCGGCGCAGTCCTTCGACGAGGACCGGGACGATGTCGCGCCGCGAGGCGGCGCCGACGATGCCGCACATCGCTAGCTCTTCGTCTTCTTGGGCGGCTTCCAGCCCGGAATGGAGACCTGGCGCGCGCGCGCCACGGTGAGCTGCCCGGCCGGCGTGTCCTTGTTGATGGTCGAGCCGGCGCCGATGTACGAGCCGCGCGCGATGCGCACCGGAGCGACCAGCGTCGCGTCGGAGCCGATGAAGCACTCGTCCTCGATGACGGTCTTGTGCTTCGCCGCACCGTCGTAGTTGCAGGTGATGGTGCCGGCACCGACGTTGACCCGCTCGCCGACTTCGGCGTCGCCGATATAGGTCAGGTGGTTGGCTTTCGAGGCCTTGCCCAGGCGGCTTGCCTTCACCTCGACGAAATTGCCGACGTGCACGTCCTCGGCGAGGCTCGAGCCCGGACGCAGGCGCGCGTAAGGCCCCAGACGGCACTTCGCGCCGACCTCCGAATCCTCCAAGTGAGAGAAGGCGAACACTTCCGTGGCCGCCCCAACCTTCACATTACGCAGCACGCAATTCGGGCCGATGCGCACACCGTCGGCGAGCGAGACGTTGCCCTCGAACACGCAGTTGACGTCGATCACCACGTCGCGCCCGCATTCGAGCGAGCCGCGGATGTCGATGCGCGCCGGATCGGCGATGGTCACGCCGTCGTCGAGGAGCTTCGCCGCCTGGCGCCGCTGGTAGGCACGCTCGAGCGTGGCGAGCTCGCGCTTGGAATTCACCCCGGCCACTTCGTCGGGATCGCCGACCTTCACCGCGTGCACCGGCACGCCTTCACTCGCGGCGAGCGTCACCACATCGGTGAGGTAGTACTCGCCCTGCGCATTCTGGTTGCCGATCTTTTTCAGCCATCCCGCCAGGCGCGAAGCGCTGAGCGCCATGAAGCCGGCGTTGATCTCGCGGATCGCGCGCTCCTTCTCGGAGGCGTCCTTGTCCTCGACGATGCGCGCCACGCGTCCCGACGGCTGGCGCACGATGCGCCCATAGCCCTTCGGATCATCGAGCTCGGTGGTCATCACGGCGACGCCATCGCCGGCGGCATCGATCAGGCGTTTCAAACTCTCTGCACGCACGAGCGGCACGTCGCCATAGAGGATGACGACGGTGCTCTTCCCATCGACCTTCGGCACCGCCTGCTGCACGGCGTGCCCGGTGCCGAGCTGCTCGGCCTGCAGCACCCAGTCGAGATCGGCTTGCGGGAATGCGGCGCGCACGCGCTCGGCGCCATGGCCGTGCACGACGATGGTCTTGCGCGGCGAGAGAGAGCGCGCGGTTTCGAGCACGTGCGCGAGGAGCGCGCGGCCGGCGAGCGGGTGCAGAACTTTGGGCAGGTCGGAGCGCATGCGCTTGCCCTGTCCGGCGGCGAGCACGATCACATCGAGAGGCATCGGGGCATTTTAGCTAATATGGATTGCAGTGCTGACCCCGGAGCTCGCCCGCCTTTTCGCCCGCGTTGGCCTCGCGAATATCGATCGCGAATACCCGCGGCACGTGCAGCATCTCGCCACCCGACCTGATGAAGAGCGCAGCGAGCGCGTCCTCCATCCGGCCTTCTACGGCAGCTACGACTGGCATTCGGCCGTGCACATGCACTGGACGCTGATGCGCGTACTGCGGCTCTATCCGACGTCACGCGAAGCGATATTGATCAGCGAAGCGCTGGACGTCCACCTCACGCCAGCGAAGATCGCGAGCGAACTGGACTATTTCCGCAGCCCGGCCGGCCGCACCTTCGAGCGGCCATACGGCTGGGCATGGCTGCTCGAGCTGCAAGCCGAGGCGCTCGCACTGAATGCCCGCTGGTCGCCGGCCCTCGCGCCGCTCGCACAAGAGCTCGCGCAGCGCCTTGCCGATTACCTGCGGATGTCGCCCTACCCGGTGCGGGCGGGCAGCCATGGCAATAGCGCATTCGCCTGCCTGCTGGCGCTCGACTATGCGCGGGCGGCGAAGGACGATGCACTCGAATACGAGATTCGCAAAAGCGCGCGGCGTTGGTATAAAGCCGATCGCGCCGCACCGATCGATTACGAGCCCTCCTTGGACGACTTTCTTTCGCCCACGCTGGTTGAAGCCGCGCTCATGCGCCAGCTTATGGCGGACGGCGAGTTCTTCGGCTGGCTGCATCGATTCGCGCCCGGCGGATTCGATGCGCTCGCCGAGCCGCCGAGCGTCTCGGATCACGCCGATCCGAAGCAGAGCCACCTCGACGGGCTGTGCCTGTCCCGCGCCTGGTGCTTCGCCCGGCTGGGCAACGCGCCGGCGGCAGAGCGGCTTGTGCAAGCCGCTCTGCCGCACGTGACCGACGGCGACTATGCCGGTACCCACTGGCTCGCTTCGTTCGCGGCACTCGCCCTGGGAGACCGCCCCTGAAGGTGCGTCAAGTCGTCGCCGACGCGCTTTTCATGATGGGGACCGAGATTCTGCAGTCGGGCAACCCGCGCCGCGCGCTCCGCTACCTCCAGATCGCGGCGCGGCTCGCCTCGAAGAACGCGGTCTACTTCGGCGCCGCCGCGCTGGCCGCATTCAAGGCGGGGGACAAGGAAACGGCGACACGCCACGCCGAGAAAGCGCTCGAGCTCGATCGCGACCTGCATTCGGCGCGCGACCTGCTCGCCGAAATATTCGTGCACGGTGAAAAGTACATCGCGGTGCTGGAGCGTATCCAGGGCGAGGTACGGCCGCGAACCTATTTCGAGATCGGCGTCGAGAGCGGGCGATCGCTGCGGCTCGCCGCGCCGGACACGCGCGCGATCGGCGTCGATCCGAACCCGCAGCTCGAGGCCCCGCTGCCGCCGAACGCGAAGCTCTACCGGATGACGAGCGACGAGTTCTTCGCCCGCCATGACCTGCGCGCCGAGCTCGGCGGGCTGCCGGTCGACCTCGCCTTCATCGACGGCATGCACCATTTCGAATTCGCGCTACGCGACTTCATCAACACCGAGCGCTACTGCGAGGCCGGCTCGACGATCGTCTTCGACGACTGCCTGCCGCGCGACCGCCTCACGGCACAACGCGAGCCCGTCTTGAGATTCTGGAGCGGCGATGTGTGGAAGGTCGTGCTCCTGCTGCGCAAATACCGGCCGGATCTCAGCGTCCATACGATCGCCGCGCCGCCGACGGGCCTCTGTCTGGTGCGCAACCTCGATCCGCGCTCGACGGTGCTGTCCGAGCGGCTGGACAAGATCATCGAGGAGTTCATGTCGCTCGACTACGCCGCGATCGCGAGCGACCGCGCGGCGAAGCTGAACCTTGTGGCCAACGACTGGGAGACGACGATCCGCCCGCTGCTCGGCTCAGCGCGGCAGCTCTGAAAACCCCATCAGGAACTCGTCGACCGCACGCGCCGCCTGGCGGCCTTCGCGGATCGCCCAGACGACGAGCGACTGCCCGCGCCGCATGTCGCCCGCGGCAAAGATCTTCGGCACCGAGGTCTGGTACGCGCCCTTGCCATCGGTAGCGGCCTTGGCGTTGCCGCGCGGGTCCTTCTGCACGCCGCACTCGTCGAGCAGCGACTGCAGCGGCGAGACGAAGCCCATCGCGAACAGCACCAGGTCGGCCGGCATCTCGAATTCCGAGCCGGCAATCTCCTGCGGCTTGGCATCCTTCCACTGGAGGCGCACGGCCTTCAGTGCCTTCACTTTGCCGTTCTCGCCGAGGAACTCCTTGGTGGCGATGGACCAGTCACGCTGCACGCCCTCTTCGTGCGAGGACGACGTGCGCAGCCGCGTCGGCCAGTAAGGCCACACCGGATTGCGCTCGACATCGGGCGGCATGGGAAGGAGCTCGAATTGCGTCACGGATTTGGCGCCGTGCCGGTTCGAGGTGCCGACGCAGTCGGAGCCGGTGTCGCCGCCGCCGACGATGACCACGTGCTTGTCGGTGGCCCAGAGGTCCGGCACGTGGCCGTCGCCCGCGACGCGCTTGTTCTGCAGCGGCAGGAATTCCATCGCGAAGTGCACGCCGGAGAGCTGGCGGCCGGGGATCGGCAGGTCGCGCGGCATCTCGGCGCCGCCGGCAAGGACGATGGCGTCGAATTGGTTCTTGAGCTGCTCGGGCGAGATCGTCTCGCGCGCGTCGTTGCCGATGCCGGCGCCGGGCGCCTTGACGCCGACGAAGACGCTGGTGCGGAACTTGATGCCCTCGGCGCGCAGCTG
>DATMIG010000360.1:0-17026 GCA_035554335.1 Burkholderiales bacterium | reverse complement strand
GAGCTCCAGGCGCTTTTCACGATGTCGACCTGCTCCGAAGGCTCGCAGCGCGTGGTGATGGCCCACATGACGTCGGCGAGGTCCGACGGATCGACGTCCTCGTCGACCGTGACGACGATGCGCCCCATGTAGCTCTGCGCGGCGGCGATCAGGCCGGCGCGCTTGGCGTGCCCGGCATAGCGCTGCCGCAGCGCGATCACGGTCATGAGCTGCGCCACGTGCTGCCACGCGCCGACCACGTCGGTGACCCCGGCCGCCTCGAGCTGCGACCACATGCTCGCCGCGCGGAACGGCAGGCCGAAGTGAAAGCGCGGCGGCTTCATCGGCGGCGAGCCGAGCAGGACCGGATCCTTGCGCCAGTGCACCGCGGCGACGTTCATGACCGGCGCCGGACGCTTGTCGGCGGCGTAGTAGCCGGTGAATTCCCCGAACGGACCTTCCGGCAGCGTCTCCGCAACGAGATGGCCTTCCAGCACGATCTCCGCGCGCGCAGGCACCGGGAGTCCGGTGAGCGGCGCGTTTAGCACCTCGAGCGGCCGGCCGCGGATCGCGCCGGCGAAGTCGTACTCGGAGGCGCCCTCGGGCAGGTATTCGAAGCCCGCGATGAAGAGCGAGGGATCCGGCCCGTTCACCACCGCGACCGGGCAGGGCTTGCCGGCGTCCCAGTAGCGCTTCGCGATGATTGCGCCGTGCCGGCCCGGGTGGTCGAACTGCACCGTGACGCGCGTCTTGTCGTGCACCTGCACGCGATAGATCGACGCGTTGACCCAACCCGAGTCCGGATCGCGCATGACGACGATGCTGCCCGAGCCGATGTACGCCCCGCCGTCGTCGCGGTGCCAGACCGGCGCCGGGAACCGGCTGAGGTCGACCTTGTCCTGCGAGTTCTCGAGCAGCGGCCCATTCTTCACCGTCACCGGCTTGTGCATGACGAGGTTCGTGCGTCGCGCGCGCCATTCCGTCAGCGCCTCGATCGGCGACAGGTGAGGATCGATGCCGAGCGCGAGGGCCGCGCGCTGGGCGCTCACCGTGGCGTTGGTGAAGATGCGCACGCCGCGCGGAAAGCCCTTCAGTGAATCGAACAGCAGCGCCGGACACTCGGGCGAGCCCGCCGCGACCTCGGTGATGCCGCCGACCTCGTAAAGCGGATCGGCGCCTTCGATGCGGCGCAACGCGCCGAGCTGGTCGACCTGCTCGATGAACTCCCGCAGGTCTTCGTACTTATTCATCCGGCAGCGTGAGTGCCCGATCCACCATCTCCGTCGCGCGCTTGAAGTCGTAGTTGCGGAACATGTTCATCTTTATCAGAAACGACGCGCCGCCGTAGAACTTCTCGTACTGCTGGTGGCGGCTGCCGAACTCGGTGCCGATGAAGTCCCAGGCGAGCCGCATCAGCGCGATGCGATCGCGGGCGCCGACCGAGGCAGACTGGAAATAGCGCTCCATGTCCGGGCGGGTGGCCTTGCTTTCGAAATCCTTCACGGACGACGGCAGCGTGATCATCCCCGCGCCGGTCAGCTCGCGCACGATGTCGATCATGTGCGGGTTGATCTCGGACTGCAGCGCCATCACGGAATAGAGCGCGGTGCGGCTCGGCCATAGGACGCCATCGGCGTCGAGGGTGGCTACCGTCTCGTGGGAAAGCAGCATGTTCTCGACGAGGGAAGCGTAGGAGGCGAGCTCCCCCATCTCCACCATCACCGGTGGGGCGGCGTCGTTGCCGGTGGCCTCGTTCATGCGCTTCGCGAGGCCGAGGAGGAAGCGCAGCTTCGTCGCGTAGCGCGCCTGCGCCTGGTGGTTGCCGTACACGTGAGACGGCGTCTTCCACCACTGGTCGCGCGCGCGCTCGAGGTCGCGGTAGACGAAGACGCGCTCCCAGGGCACGAAGCAGTTCTCGAGCACCACGAAGCAGTCCGCCTCGTCGAAGCGGCTGGAGAGCGGATAGTCGAACGTGTTGGTGGCGCCGAGCGCGAACGGCCGGCGCGCGTACAGGCGCAGGCCGGCATCGTCGGCGGGAATGGCGACGTTGAAGGCGTAGTTCTCGTCGCCCGGCGCGAGCGGATGGATGCAGCTCACCTGCACGTAATCGCAATACACGCCGGCGGTGGCGAGCTGCTGGCCGCCGGAGAGGAAGATGCCGGCGTCGTTTTCCTTCACCACGCCCGCATAGAGCGTCGGGTCGGATTGCTTGTGCGCCGGCTTCGAGCGGTCGATCTGCGGCGGCACGATGGCGTAGCTGAGGTAGGCGTGCGTGTCGCGCGCATGCCGATAGAACTTCGTCAGGCTCTCGGAGTGCTGGCCGAAGAACGCCGGCTTCGCGGCGTAGCCGGCGAAGAAGTTGGCGACGTGATCCGGCGTGCGCCCCATCAGGCCGAAGGAGAGCTCCGCCCATTTCTCCGCCGCGATGCGCTTCGCGCGCAGATCCGCATGCGAGCGCGGGATCTGCCAGCAGCGCCACGCCGGGCCGCTGCCGTCGGGCGGGACGAAGGTCATCGTCTCGCGGTTCTCGGGCGCGGCGGCGAAGTCGAACAGCCGCGCGATCGATCGAGCGCCGCCGCGGAACGCGCGGTGCTCGGCGACGTTGCTGACCCGCTCGCCGTCGACGTAGACCGTGCGCGGCTTGTTTCGCAGGTCGGACAGGAAGTCCGCGCCCGTCCTCATTCGCTGATTGGCCATGGGCTTATTATCATTCACGGTCGATCGACCGAAAGGAGGGTTTCATGGCTGCGCGCCTGCGGCACATCGCGGTGGTGGTGAAGGACCTGGAAAAGGCGGCGCGGTTCTATGAGACGGCCTTCGAGCTCGAGCGCGTGGGCGAGGAGACGCTCGACTTCGCGAGCGCGATCTATCTCACCGACGGCGTGGTGCACCTCGCGCTGCTCAACTACAAGGGCGAGCGCGGCTCGGGGCTCAAGAACTGGAAGGAGTTCGTCGGCGCGCACCACTTCGGCTTCCAGGTCGACGACCTGGAGGAGGCGCAGAAAAAGATCGAGGCGGCCGGCGGCCAGTTCTTCTTCGACCTCGGCAAGGACGTCGAGAAGGAGAACTTCGAGCGCAAGTTCAAGGACCCCGACGGCGTCATCTTCGACATCTCGAAGAAAGGCTGGCAAGGGACCAACCGGTGATCGATTTCGACGTCGAAAAGCGCGTCGCGCGGCTCGTCCTGCAACGCCCGTCCGCATCGAACGCCTTCACCGGCGACATGCTGCGGCAATTGCTCGCCGCGCTGACGCGCGCCGCCGCCGAGGCCGACATCCTGGCCATCTCGGCCGCCGGCGCCGATTTCTCCCTCGGCCGCGACCGGCAGGACGTGAAAGCGGGGCCGCCGCCGTTCGAGGCCTTCAAGCTCATCACCGACGTGAACGCGGCGCTCTCCGCCTTCCCGGGTATTTCCGTGTGCAGCGTGCAGGGCCGCGCCTTCGGCTTCGCGGTCGGCATGGTGATGAAGAGCGACATCGCGCTCGCGGCGGCGGATGCGCGCTTCATGCTCGACGAGGTGAAGCTCGGCATCGCGCCGATGTTCATCCTGGCGGAGATCTCCGAGCACCTCGCGCCGAAGGCGGCGCTCGACATCGTGCTCTCCAGCCGCGAGCTCGGCGCCGAGGAGGCGCGGGAGCTGGGCCTGGTCTCGCGTGTGGTTTCCGATCTGCGCGGCGAGAGTGAGGAGCTCGTGAAAGAGCTGCGCTCGCGCGACGCCGAGGTGCTGAAGGCGAGCAAGCGTTACTTCGCTTCCGTACGCAAGCTCGCGTCCGAGGCGCGCAGCGCCTACGCGCTGGTCGAGCAGACCCGCTTCGCGGAGCGGAGAAAGCATTGAACTGGCCCGCCGAGGGAGATTCGCGCGTCCCGTATTGGGTCTACACGGACGAGGCGATCTACCGGCGCGAGATCGAGCGCATCTTCGAAGGGCCGACCTGGAGCTACCTCGCGCTCGAGTGCGAGCTGCCCAAGGCGGGCGACTGGAAGCGCAGCACGATCGGCGAGAAGTCGGTGCTCGTGGTGCGCGGCGAGGACGGCGTGGTTCGCGGCTTCCTCAATCGGTGTGCCCACCGCGGCGTGCAGCTCTGCCAGGACGTGACCGGGCACGTACGGCATTTCCGCTGCCCCTACCATCAGTGGACCTACGACCTCGACGGCCGCCTGATGGGCATGCCGTTCCGGCACGGCGTGAAGGGCGTGGGCGGCATGCCGGCCGAGTTCGATTTCTCGCAGCATGGACTGACGCCGATCCGCGTCGCTGCGCGCGGCGGGGCGGTGTTCGGCTCGCTGAGCGCCGAGGCGCCGGCCCTCGAGGCCTATTTCGGCGACAAGATGCTCGCCTACTACGACCGCGTGTTCGACGGCCGCGAGCTGCGGCTCCTCGGCTACTCGCGCCAGCGCCTTCGCGCCAACTGGAAGCTGATCCTCGAGAACATCAAGGACACGTGCCATGCGAGCCTGCTGCACGTCTTCTTCGTCACCTTCGGCCTCTTCAGGGTGGATAACCCGTCCAAGGTGCGCATGGACGATACCGGCCTGCACACCGCGCTCATCTCGGAGCGCGGCCGGCAGGAGCTGAACGAGGGCACGAAGCAGATGCACTCCTTCAAGCAGCAGCTCGCGCTGCAGGATCCGCGGCTTCTCGACACGGTGCGCGAGTTCCCGGGCGACGCCACGGTGATCATGCATACCTTCTGGCCGAACCTCATCCTCCAGCAGCAATCGAACACCCTCGCCACGCGCCAGATCGTGCCGCGCGCCCCGGGCGAGTTCGACCTGCACTGGACCTTTTTCGGCTACGCCACGGACGACGAAGACATGACGCGGCGTCGCCTGCGGCAGGCGAACCTGATGGGCCCGGGCGGCCTCGTCTCCATGGACGACGGCGAGGTCATCGAGCGCGCGCAGCAGGGTTTCTCGAGCGCCACCGGCGCGGCCGGCATCAACGAGATGGGCGGCCGCGACTACGCCGACTGCGACCACATGGTGACCGACGTCGCGCTGCGGGCCTTCTACCGCGGGTATCGCAACGTCATGGGCTTATGAGCCTGCGCGAGGAGCTCGAGGACTTCTACGCCGAATACAGCGAGGTGATCGACGGCGGCGCGCTGGACCGCTGGCCCGGCCTTTTCGTCGAGCCGTGCCTCTACCGCATCGTCTCGAAGGAGAACCACGACAAGGGCCTGCCGCTCAGCCTCATGCTGTGCGAGAGCCTCGGCATGCTGAAGGACCGCGCGCATGCGTCGAAGGAGCTGAACGTCTACGCGCCGCGCGCCTGGCGCCACAGCATCACGCAGATCCGCGGCCGCGAGGAGGGCGGCGAGATCTCGGCGCAGGCGAACTTCGTGGTGTTCGAGACGCTGCCGGAGCAGCCCACGCGCATCCTCTGCGCGGGGCGCTACCGGGATACCCTGGTACGGACGGACGCCGGATTGAGGCTGCGGGAAAAGATCTGCATCTACGACACGACGCTGATTCCGGGCTCCATCGTCATGCCGCTTTAATTGGGGACAGACCCTAATTAAAAATTAATTAGGGTCCGTCCCTAATTTATTTCTCGGTGGCCTTAGCCCGCTCCACCATCAGCTTGTACGCGTCGGTGATGCGCGAGTTCTTGTTGGCGACCTCGTCGGCCGCGGTGCGCATTTTCTTCTGGAACTCGGCCTGATCCTTGCCGGTGATGCGGTGGATCGTGCCGCCATGCTGCTTCCAGAGGCCCTCGGCCTTGACGTTCTCGTCCACGGCCCACTTGTTCATCTCCGGCTCGATGCCGGTGGCCGTGTCGACGACCGCCTTGCGGATATCGGGCGGCAGGCCGTCGAACCACTTCTTGCCGACGTAGAACATGGAGAGGATGGTGCCGTCGCCGTCGACCTGCGTCAGGTCCTTGACGATGTCGAAGTACTTGAACGTGGTGAACACCGTGATGCCGGTGCGCACGCCGTCGATCGCGCCGGACGAAAGCGCCTGCACCGCCTCCGACGGCGCCATCGGCACGCCGGTCACGCCGATGGCGGCGAGCGGCACGGTGTGCATCTGCGAAGCGAGCACGCGCACCTTCATGCCCTTGAAGTCGGCGAGGCTCTGCACGGGCTTGCGCGTCGCCCATGAATTCGCGCCGTAGAAGATGAGCGCGAGGCCCTTGATGCCCTTCGCCTCGCCGTAGTTCAGGAATGCCTGGCGGAACTTCGCGTCCTGGGACAGGCGCACGGCGTGGTGCATGTCCTTGATCAGGCCCGGCGCGCCGACGATCTGGAAGCGCGGGTCGACGCCGACGATGAACTCCGGCGGTCCGATCACGCCTTCCATCGTGCCGAGCGCGAGGCCTTCGAGCATGCGCGCGTTGTTGCCGAGCTGCTCGGCGGGATAGACCTCGACCTTCACCTTGCCCGCCATCTGCTTGTTCATGCGCTCGGCGAAGCGCTTCAGGTACTCGTGCTGCGAGTCGTTGATGGTCGCCGTGCCGAGCTTGATCACGCTCTGCGCGAACGCCGGCGCGGCGGCGAGCGCCCCGCCCAACGCCGCCACTATCAGAAGACTTCTTGCCTTCATGTTTTCCCTCCTCCTTCGTTTCAGTTTATCTCAGAGTCTCGGTTCGATCGGCGTCTTCACGGGCGTGCGCGCCTCGATCGCCTCGGCCGCCGCGAACAGCATCTCTTCCCCATAGCGCGGTCCGACGAGCTGCACGCCGACCGGCACGCCGTCGGCGAGCGTCGCCGGGCAGGCGAGCCCCGGCAGCCCGAGCGTCGAGCAAGCGAGGATCGGCACCTGCGAGCGCAGCATCGCCGCCACCGGCGCATCGCCCTTCTGGTCCTCGTCGACCGGGAACGGCCGCTGCCACGAGACCGGCATCAGCACGAGCTGGTAGCGCTCGAAGAACACCATCCAGCGCCGCAGGATCGCCGCGCGGAGGGCGAGGGCGGCCACATAGCCCTCGTAGTCGAGCGGCGTGACGGCCGCTACCGTCGATCGCCGCGCGCGCTTGCACGCTTCATCGCCGAGCGCCTCGATTGCCTTGGTGGTGCCGGCGCGATCGTCCTTCGACACCGCGTTCTCGCTTACCACCATCGTGAAGAAGAGCGATCCCGCCTCGTGCAGGTGCGGCGGCGCGACTTCCTCCACTTCGTAGCCCGCGTCGGCGAGCCATTTGCCGGCCTGCTTCACCGCTGCGGCGACGGCCGGGTCGACATCGGCCTCGGGGATGCCGGCGCACATCGCGACTCTCCCCTTGTTGGGAACTTCGTTCCTGAGCGGCACCGGCACCCACCACGGATCGCGTGCATCACGCCCCATCATCGCCTGCGTGCCGAGCCGCAGGTCGCGCACCGAGCGCGCGAGCGGGCCCTGCGTATTGGCGAGCTGCGTGGCGATGGCGAGCGTCTCCGGCACGCCGGGCTCGAAGGTTGCGATGCGTCCGAGCGACGGGCGCAGCCCATAGACGCCGCAGGCGTACGACGGATAGCGGATGGAGCCGGCGCGATCGTTGCCGTGCGCGATGGCACCCATGCCGGTGGCCACCGCCGCGGCCGCGCCGCCGCTCGAGCCGCCCGGGGTGCGCTTCGGATCCCAGGGATTCAGCGTGCGGCCATGGAGCGCGTTGTCAGTGAAGTAGCGCGTGCTGAACGCCGGCACGTTGGTGCGGCCGACGAAGATGGCGCCGGCATTGCGCCACTGGATGACGCACGGGCTCTCTTCACTTGGCACCTTGTCCTTGAACGCGGCCACACCATTGGTGGTCGGCCGGCCGGCGACGTCGACGTTGATCTTCAGCGTCACCGGCACGCCGTGCAGCACGCCGTCCCTGTTTTTCGCCGCGTCGGCCTTGTCCGCCGCCTCGAGCGCCTCGTCGGCCATCGGGTCGACGATGGCGTTGATACGCGGATTGACCGCCTCGATGCGCGCGAGGCAGCTCTCGACCGCCTCGCGCGACGAGATTTCCCGCGCGCGGATCGCGCGCGCCAGCTCCACGGCGCCCCAGCGCCAGAGGTCTTTCACCGCCATAACTGCTATTTTGCGAAAGGTTTCTCGGTTTCGAGGCGCCGTTTCGCTTCCGGGGCGATCGAGAGGTCGAAGAGCTTGTCGCGCGGCGTCTTCTTCTCGACGTAAGTGAAGTAGTCGGCCCAGTAGTCCTGCATGGCGAGGATCGAGTCGATCGGCGGCATGCCGTCCTCGCTCACGTAGGACCAGTGCGGTGCGATGGCGCGTACGATTTCGGGCTTCCCGAGGAAGGTGTTCTTCGCCAGGATCTGCGCCACGTCCGGATGCTTGTCCGGCGCCGAGGCGGCGGCATTGAATTCCTTCACGCCCTCGAGATAGGCCATCGCAAAGCGGATCAGCACATCGCGCTTGCCCTGCACGAAGTCGCGCCGGGCGGCGTACACGGAGATCGAGCTGTTCGGCTCGACCTGGTCGCCGGTGGCGACGATCGGGCCCCACTTGTTGTTCTGCGCGAAGAAGCCGAACTGGTAGGCGACCTCGATGGCGTCGACCTGCTTCTGGCCGAGCATCTTCATGAGGTCCGGCTGCGGCGGCCCGATGACCCACTGCACGTCCTTGCGCGGATCGAGGCCGGCCTTCTGCAGCGCGCGCGACATGTCGTACTGGTTGATGCTGCCGACCGCGTTGACGCCCACCTTCTTGCCCTTGAGCTTGGCGAGGTCTGCCATCGTGCGGATGCCCTGGTCGTAGAGCTCCTGCGTCACGTTGATGGTGAGATAGCCGAAGCCCGGCCGGTTGTGGCCGCGGTCGAGCACGAGGACGAGCGGCGCGCCCTTCGCGATGCTGTTGAATAGGCTCGCGTTCGCGGGCATCAGCGCGAGGTCGAGCTCGCCGGCGACGAGGCCGGGAACGGCAAAGGCGCCGTCGTTGAACTTCTTCACCTGCACGTCGAGCCCCATTTTCTTGAAGTAGCCGCGCGCCTCGGCGACGAAGAAGCCGCCGCCGGAGATGAACGGGCCTTCGCCGACCCGGACCACGTCCTCGGCCGCCGCGGACTGCGCAGCAAACAGGCAAGCAATGAGCAGAATGCGCCAGACCATGTCCATCCTCCTTGTTAGTGAGCCCACGGTGCGACCTTGCGGTCGATCCACCGCTGCAACTTGACGATCAGCGCGCCGACCACGGCGAGCACCACCAGGTCGGCGAACACCTTCTCCGTCTCCATCACCTGCCCGGCCTGCATGAGGAGATACCCCATGCCGCTCGTGCTCGAGCCGCCGATCATCTCGGCGGCGATGACGAGGATGATGGTAACGCCCATTCCGAGGTGCAGGCCGGCAAAGATGCTGGGCACCGCGGCGGGCAGGACCACCTTGAGCTGCACCTGGCGCGGGCTCGCGCCGAGGTCTTCGGCCGCCTTCATCAGGCCGCGGTCGACCTCGCGGATGCCGGCGTAGGCGCTGATGACGATGGGAAAGAACGCGGTCACCGCGCTGATCACGATCTTGTAGGCCTCGCCGGTGCCGAGCCAGGTGAGCAGCAGCGGAATGAGCGCGATCTTCGGCAGCGGATAGAGCGCGGCGATCCAGGGATCGGCGATGCGGGCCACGAGGCGCGACATGCCCATCAGCACGCCGAGCCCGACACCCGCCACCGCCGCGATGGCGAAGCCGCCGAGCACGCGGCCGAGGGTGATGCCGAGGTTCACGGGCAGCGAACCGTCGGCGATCATGCGCCAGAGGTAGACCGCGATCGCGCTTGGTGCGGGCAGGTAGATGGGCGCGATGCCGCGCATCCGGACGAGCGCTTCCCAGGCAATGATGAACCCGACCACGACGACCGCGGGCAGCGTTCGTTCGGCGAGGGTCATGCGGCACCGAGCGCAGCCGCCTGCTGCGCCATCGAGGTCATCACCTCTTCGCGGATGAGATGAAACACGCGGTCGAAGAGCTCGCCGAAGGCCTTGGTGTTCACCATCTCGAGCGTGCGCGGCCGCGGCAGGTCGACCGGCAGCACCTCCTTGATGCGCCCGGGACGCGCGCTCATCACCACCACCTCGTCGCCGAGGAGGATCGCCTCCTCGATGGCGTGCGTCACGAAAATTACCGTCTTGTGCGTGCGGTCGAAAATGCGCGCCAGCTCCTCCTGCATCACGATCTTGGTCTGCGCGTCCAGCGCGGCGAACGGCTCGTCCATCAGGAGGATCGGGCGCTCGAGCACCAGCGCCCGGGCGAGCGCGACGCGCTGGCGCATGCCGCCGGAGAGCTGGCCGGGCAGGTGTTGCTCGAAGCCGGCGAGCCCGACCGATGCGACGAGGGCGCGGGCGCGCTCATGGCGCTCGCGCTTGCCCATGCCGTGCACCTCGAGCCCGAAGGCCACGTTGTCGAGCACGCTGCGCCACGGAAAAAGGTTCAAGCCCTGCCAGACCATCACGGAGTCCGCGCCGGGCGCCCGTGTCTCATCGGGGCGGGCGGGGTCGACGATGCGGACGGTACCGCGCGTCGCTGGCTCCAGTCCGCCGACGATCTGCAGCAGCGTGCTCTTGCCGCAGCCGCTCGGGCCGAGCAGGCACGAGAAGCGCCGCGAAGCGAAGCGGTGGGAAAAGCGATCGAGCGCGACGACATCGGCGCCGCTGCCCGCCCACACCTGCGTTATTTCATCGACGATGACGTCCATCCCGCCCCCGGGCGATGGTACGACGTGCATGAGACCGCGTCATCGCGCCGATGACAACGTTTCATTGGACGGGCGGCCACGCGCCAAGCGAGTATCGACGCCCATGAAACGCTGCCTCTTCATCGTCCTCCAGCTTCTCGCGTTCGCGGCCTGCGCGCAGGACTGGCCGAGCCGGCCGATCCGCGTCATCGTGCCCTTCGCGCCGGGCGGCGCGACCGACGTTCCGGCGCGCCTGCTCGCGCCCAAGCTGCAGGAAGCGCTCGGCCAGCCGATCGTGGTCGAGAACCGCACCGGCGCCGGCGGCATCATCGGCATCCAGGCCGCGGTCACCTCGCCGCCCGACGGCTACACGCTGCTCGTGGCGACGAACGCCGAGCTGGTGATGCACCCGTATATCTACGCGAAGCTGCCCTATGACCCGGTGAAAGACCTGATTCCGGTCTCGATCATGATCGAGAGCCCGCTCGTGCTCCTCACCGCTTCATCGAGCCCGTTCAACAGCGTCGCCGACTTCATCGCGGCGGCGAAAGCGAAGCCCGGCACGCTGACCTATTCGACGGCGGGCACCGGCTCCACGAGCCACGTGCTCACCGAGATGGTCGCGCAGCAGCTCGGCATCAGCCTCGTGCACGTGCCGTACAAGGGCGGCGCGCCGGCCTCCGCGGCGATCGCGAGCGGCGAGGTGAACATCGGCCTCCTCAACCTCGGCTCGGCGATCGGCTTGATCAGGGGCGGCAGGACCAAGGCGCTGGCGATCACCAGCGCTGCACGCGATCCGGACTTTCCCGCCGTGCCGACCATCGCCGAGTCGGGCGCACCGGGATTCGCCGACGGCATCTGGATCGGCATGGCGGCCCCCGCCGGCGTGCCGCGTCCGATCGTCGAGCGGCTCAGCGCGGAAGTCGCCAAGGCGCTCCAGCTGCCCGACGTCCGCGCGCGCGTCGCCCAGCTCGGCGCGCGCGAAGTCGGCACGACTCCCGACGAGGCGGCCGCGCGCATCAAGCGCGAAGCGCCGCGCTACGCGGCGGCGATCAAGAAGGCCAATATCCGCTCGGATTAAGGCGCAACGTTCGTCGTCCCCGCGAAGGCGGGGACCTAGCTTTTATTTTTTGTCTTTGCCTTTCGGCTTTCCGCTTGTCGTTCCCGCGAAGGCGGGAACCAGATTTTTTAGTATGCATGGCCACCGCCTTCGCGGGGGCGACGAATCAATAGATGTCGCCGGAAAGATCTCTCCACCCGGGATTCGCTTCCTCGATCAGCCGGATCTTCCAAGCGCGATTCCACTTCTTCAGCCGCTTCTCCCGCTGGATCGCTTCGTACATCTCGTCATGCAGTTCGAAGTAGACGAGCAAGTGAACGTCATATTCCTTGGTGAAACCCTCTACGGAACCGGCGCGATGCGCCTCGATCCGGTTAGCAAGGTTGCTGGTCACGCCGATATAAAGCGTGCCGTTGCGCTTGCTCGCGAGGATGTAGACGGCCGGTTGCTTCATTCGTGGTCAAACGATGAAAGACGGCACTGGTTGACCACCGCTGTCGCCCCGGCGAAGGCGGGGGCCCAGTTTTTATCTAAAAATCTGGGTTCCCGCCTTCGCGGGAACGACAAACGAAAAGCCAAAAGCTGGGTCCCCGCCTTCGCGGGGACGACGAACTTCAGCGCCCCAGCGAGAATTAGACTTTCGGTGGCGGGCGCTTGGTTTGCGCCTGGATGTCGGCGGCGGTGAAGGGGCCGGTGCCGAGTGCCTGGCGGACGTCCCACTCGATCAGCTCGAACTCGGTCTGGCCGTCGCGCGTATAGGGATCGGATGCTGCGATCTCCGTAGCCTCGGCTTCCGAGTCGGCGCGGATCACGTAGATGCCAAGGCCGCGCTTCGGCGAAGGCCCGGAGAAGAGGATCTTCCCCGTCTCGTGCTGGCGCCGCATCCACGCGAGGTGCACGTCGAGATCCACCTCGCGCGGTCCCGGCGGCTGCACCGCCTTGCGCTTCCTCAGGCAGAGATACCACATGCGCGCATCGTAGCCCCGGCGGCGATGACGCGCGGTAATCCGGCCGATGACAACGTTTCATTGGACGGCGAGCGGCGAGCGTGTGATCGTGCGCGCATGGGCAAGAAGATCAAGGAATTCGTCACCTACTGGGGTCCGTCGGTCGCCGACTGGAGCGATACGGAGAAGCGCTTCGTGATCGAGCGCGACGAGACCATCCTCAACGACGCCGCCGACGGCGGCCGCAAGATGGAGAAGATCTCCCTCAACGACATCTTCAAGGAGGGAGTCGTCACCGGTGTCGACATGGTGAACGGCTACATGCCTCTCGTGCTCTACGCGAACGAGGACATGATCATCGAGGTCGCGAACTGCGACCGCGAGCAGGGCGGCTGGCACCGCAACATCGGCGCCGACGAATGGGCGTTCCAGTACAAGGGCAGCCGCACACTGCGCTGCGAAACCGGGCCGGTCACCATCAACGAAGGCGAGATGACGGTGATTCCGCGCGGCGTGTCGCACCAGAACGTCGGCCACGGCCCGAACATCGAGATCACCATCTACGCCCGCAAGCCGCTCAAGCGCCTGTGTCCCACGGACGCCGAGGAAGCGCGCAAGCGCATGAAGGTGAAGGACGGCAAGCCGGTGGTGCCGCCGGTCTCGCTCGACGACCCTGAAACCTGAGCTCCTCAGTGAGGAGCGAAGGCCGGCTTGCCGATCGTCTCTATGGTGAGGCGTCTGGGCTGCGGCCCCCGCCGCTCGAGGCAGAAAGTCCTCAGGCGCTCGACCGTGCGCATCTTCTCGCCGCGCCGGTAGGCGAGGCCGAAATCCGCCTGCAGCGTGCGGTCGGCCAGGCGCAAGAGGCGCAGCGAACGCGCGCGCGCTTCCCGCGCCACCGCGATCACCGGTATCAGCGCCACGCCCGCGCCCATGCCGACCACGCGCTTCACGAACTCCATGTCGTTCGACTCCGTGGCGAGCGGCGGGTAGCCGCCCGTGGTGAGGAAGAGGCGGTCGGAGACGTTGCGGCTGCCGCTATTGGGATGGAAACGCACGAACGGCCACTGGCGGATGTCGTCCAGCGACACGACGCTGCGCTTCGCGAGCGGATGGCTGCGACCGACGATGAACACGTCCTCGGTGGTGCCGAGCACCACCAGCTCGAGCATCGGATGCGCGCCGAAGAACGGCATGAACGCGACGTCGGCGGCGCCTTCTTCCACGCGCCGCGCGGCTTCTTCCGGCGTCTCGGTGGCGCGGAACGTGACCTCGATGCCGGGATAGCGCGTCATGAAGTCCTCGCACAGGTCGCCGTAGAGGCAGGCCATGCCGAGGTTGGTGGCCGCGATGCGCAGCACGCCGCTCACTGGCTTCGCCGCGCCGCCCTGGAACTCGCGCTGGATCGCGCTCACTTCGGCGAGGATCGCCTGCGCGCCGGCGAGCACGCGCTGCCCCGCGGCCGAGGGCACCACGCGCGGCTTGCCGCGGATCAGCAGCGACTCGCCGAGCTCCTCCTCGAGGTTCTTGATCTGGTGGCTGAGCGCCGACTGCGTGAGGCGCAGCTTCCCCGCCGCTGCGCTGAAGCTTCCCGACTCGGCGATGGCGTGCAGCGCCTTGAGCTGCTTGATCTCCACGGGGCCTCCTCCTTGCGCGAAATCATACTGTGAAGGGAATAATAGGCGACTCATGAGCATGTTCGAGTTTTTTCCGGGGCATTACCGCTGGTCGTACAACACCCTGCTGGCTTTCTCCGCGGGCGGGCAGCTCGGCGATTTCGCGCTCATCGAGAAAGCGCTACGCGCCAGCGTCGGGAACGACGACGCCTGGCATCGCGAATGGGCGCGCCTTGCCGACATCCTGGAGGAGCGCGCCAAGGCCGGCTCGCGCTTCACCGCATCCGAGGACTACTTCCTCTCGGCGCTGTACCACACCATCTCCGAGCACTTCATCCCGCCGGCGTCGCCGGAGCGGCTCGCTTCGTACAAGGAAGTGCTGCGTACCTTCGACCTGGGCCGCGAGGCTTCGCCTCATCCGGTCGAGCGCGTGCTCGTGCCTTTTGAAGGCAGCACGCTTCCCGCTTATTTCGTCCCCGGCATGGGCTCCGGCCCCCGCCCGGCCGCGATCTTCATCTGCGGCCTCGATACCACCAAGGAGCTCTGGTACCTGCGATCGCGCCTGCAGTTCGCGCAGCGCGGCATCTCGGCGCTCTTCATCGATACGCCGGGCATCGGCGAGGCGCTGCGGCTGCACAAGCTGGTGACGCGCGCGGATTATGAAAAACCCGTGGGCGCCGCCATCGACTGGCTTCAGAAACGGAAGGACGTCGACGCCCAGAAAATAGGCATCGTCGGCTCCAGCCTCGGCGGCTACTACGTCGCCCGCGCCGCCGCCTACGAGCCGCGCCTCAAGGCGACGGTGGCGTGGGGCGCGATCTACGACTATCACCGCGTCTGGGTGAGGCGCATGCAGGGCAACGGCATCATCGCGGCGCCGCGCTTCCAGCTCATGTTCATCACCGGCACCGACACGATGGAGGCGGCGGTGGACAAGGTGAAGGACTTCCGCGTCGCGGACTTCGCCGGCCGCATCAAGTGCCCGTTCCTCATCATGCACGGCGTCGAGGACCAGCAGGTGCTGATGGAGGACGCGCGCGCCATGTTCGAAGCCATCGGCTCGCCCGACAAGGAGCTCGTGGTGTTCGACGGCGAGAACGGCGGCGCGGCGCACACGCAATTCGACAACCATCTCCCGGCGCTGCAGGTCTGCGCCGACTGGATCGCGAGGAAACTCTCATGAAGACTGCCATCGTCAACCTGGGCCCCATCGTCACCGGCGACTGGCGCGACCCTTATGCCAAGGGCGACTCCATCATGATGGCCGACGGCAAGATCACCGCGGTCGGCACGGCGCCTTCCGACCTGAAGGCGTACGACGTGGTCATCGACGCGGACGGTGCCACGGCGATCCCGGGGCTCATCGACTCGCAGGTGCACAACACCTTCGGCGACTGGACCCCGCGGCAGAAGACGGTCGGCTTCCTCGAGAGCTATACGCACGGCGGCACCACCACCGCGATCAGCGCCTCCGAAGTGCACGTCACCGGCCGGCCGAAGGATCCCGCGGGCGTGAAGGCGCTCGCCGTCGCGGCGAGGAAATGCTTCCTCAATTTCCGGCCCGGCGGCATGCGCGTGCATGCCGGCTCGATCATCCTCGAACCGGGGCTGGTCGAGGAAGATTTCGCCGACATCGCGAAGGAAGGCGTCTGGCTCGCGAAGGCCGGCTTCGGTGCGTTCAAGACGCCTTACGACTACGCCCCGATGATCGCCTGGGCGCGGAAGCACGGCATGGTGACGATGGTGCACACCGGCGGCTCGTCGATTCCAGGCTCGTCGGGCATCTGGGCCGATCACCTGATCAAGATGCAGCCCGACGTCTCCTTCCACGTGAACGGCGGCCCGGTGGCGATGCCCGACGAGGACTTCCCGCGCATCGTCAACGACTCGAAGATCAACCTGCAGGTCTGCACCGCCGGCAACCTGCGCACCACGCTCTGGCTGTGGAAGCTGGTGAAGGACGCAAGACAGACCGACCGCTTCCTCATCGCCACCGACACGCCGACCGGCTCGGGGATCATGCCGCTCGGCATGATGTACACCATCACCCACCTCGCGAGCCTCACCGACATGCCGGTCGAGACGGCAATCGCGGCGGCGACCGGCAATAACGCGGTGGTCTACCGCCTGAACTGCGGCTTCATCAAGCCGGGCAAGGACGCCGACGTCGTGCTGCTCGACTCGTGCGTCGGCGGCTCGAAGAAGAACGCGCTCGACTCGCTGCGCAACGGCGACATCGCCGCCGTCGGCGCCGTGATCACGGATGCCGTCCCGCGCTTCGTCGGCCGCAGCCGCAACACTCCGGCGCCGAACCGCAAGATCCGCGTCGCGGAGTGCCGGCTGCCGATGGATTTCTCCGGGGTGGCGCACTGATGAGCTACAAGATCCGCAGCTGGCTGACGTTTGCCGAAGAAATCCTCGCGAATGAAACCGGCCAGCCGGCCGACGGCGCGCCGGTGCGCAAGCTCGCCGTGGTGTGCGTGCTCGAGAACCCGTACGCCGGCCGCTTCAGCCAGGATCTCTCGCTGCTGGTGAAGGACTCGCCGTCGCTCGGCAAGGAGTTCGGCCGCCGGCTGCAGGCGCTGGCCGGGAGCGACAAGATCGCCAGCTATGGCAAGGCCTGCATCGTCGGCGTGGAGGGCGAGTACGAGCACGGCAATGCGCTCCTCACTACGGCGTTCGCCGATCCGGTGCGCGATGCGGTCGGCGGCGGCAAGGCGTGGATCTCGTCGAGCGGCAAGCGCGGCGGGCCGGGCACGTCGATCGACGTGCCGCTCGCGCACAAGGACGCGCTCTACGTGCGCTCGCACTACGACACGATGAGCATCACGCTGCAC
>DATMIG010000359.1:0-3722 GCA_035554335.1 Burkholderiales bacterium | reverse complement strand
CGCCAGCCGCGGTAGGCGAGGCGGCTGCCGCCCATGACGAGCGCGAGGAAGGGCGGCGCGATGAGGTACACGGAGCGCGGGATCCCTTCGCCCAGGCCGGAGAGCGTCATCACCGCGGGCATCGCCAGCGCGACGATGCCGACCGCGATCAGGATGCGGCGGATGTCGTGCAGGCTCGCGTAGCGCCACAGCCCGCGATAGAGGCCGAGCGCCCAGAAGGTGACCGCGCATATGCCGACCACGACCGGCAGGCGGTGCACCATGGCCGAGGCATAGTCCGGCGGAATCTCGAGGTTGAACCGCAGCCAGTAGCCGAGCATCCACGCGGCGGCGGCGGCGACCAGGTCGTGCACGAAGACGAGGAGGCGGCGGCTATACATGCGCCCGCGCCCAGCGGAAATCGATCCACACGGCGACCGCGCTCAGGATGACGACGGCCACGGCAATCACCGCGGCCTGCACGGACGGCGGCTCGGTGCGCGCATAGAGCGCGGCCGCGGCGCAGACCAGCATCAGCGCGTAGCTGACGAGAGCGGTGCCGCGGTGGCCGACGCCAAGCTGCACCAGGCGCTGGTAGTAGTGGCTGCGATGCGCCTGCCAGACGCGCTCGCCGCGCGCGAGGCGCTTCAGCAGCGTGAGCGTCGCATCGCCGATAAAGAGGCCGAAGACGAGGAGCGGGAACCAGAGCGGCCAGATGTCCTCGCTCCAGCCGAGGACGCCGAGGGCGCCGGTGAGGAAGCCGAGCGGGATGGAGCCGACATCGCCGAGGAAGATGCGCGCCGGGTGGAAGTTGAACAGGATGAACCCGGCCGCCGAAGCCGCGAGCGCCATGCACACCGTAGCGAGCGCCAGGTGGCCGGCCAGGAGCGCGGCCGCCGCATAAGCGGCAAAGCCGATGCACGCCATGCCGCCGGCCAGGCCGTCGGACCCGTCCATGAAGTTGAAGAGATTCGTCATCCAGGTGATGGCGAGCGCCAGCAGCACGAGCTCGAACCATGCCATCGGCAGCAGCGCATACGCGATGAGCACCCCGGCGGCGAGCAGATGGCACGCGAGGCGCACGAGCGTCGGCACGCCGCGCACGTCATCGACGAACGACAGGGCGGCGAGCGCGACGGCGAGGCCGAGCGCGAGGCCGTGCGTCGCCGAAACGAAAGGGACAGCCGCCAATGCGCCGAGGATCACGCCGACACCACCGAGCCGCGGCACCGGCGTCTGGTGCAGCGAGCGCGCGTTCGGACGGTCGAGCGCGAGGCGGCCGAAGCGCGTGAGCAGCACGCGCAGCACGACGACCGTCACGACGAAAGAAATGAGCGCCACGACCCCCAGCATCCGGGGATTCTAGCGGCCCGGGTCGGCGATTCCCTTCAGCGCTTCCGCGCAGGGAAAGGGCTTGACCGGCTCGCGGATGTGCGCGGCCGGGAGAATGCCGCCCTTGCCGTCGAGGCTCTTCAGCCGCTCGACGCCGCCCCAGAAGCCGAGCTTCACGGAAAGCTCGTACTGCGCTCTCGCCTGCTCGCGACAGCCCAGGCCTTGGAGCGCGAGGCCAAGATGATGGCGCGTCACGCCGTCGCTCGGCTTCTCGGCTATCGCAACCGCCAGCGCCGGCAGCGCCGCTTCGTACTTTTCCTCGGAGACGAGCATCGCTGCGCGCGCGAAGAGGCAGCGGTACATGCCGGGATAGAGGGCGATGCACCGATCGACCACGGCCTCGGCCTTCTCCACCTGGCCGGCATAGAAGTATTCGCGACCAAGCTGGTAAAGCGGGCGCGACCCTCCCGGGATGGCGGCCGGCGGCAGCTTCGCCGCGGCGTCTTCCCACAATGCGAGCCCGCTCGAGAACGTGCGCAGGCGGTCGTGCGCCTGCCACGCCAGCCCGGCTGCAAGGACCACACCGCTGATGGCGACAGCGCGAGCTGGAATGCGCTCGGCGAGCACGGCGAGCGCCACGACGATGCCCGGCGCCCACAGGTAGCTGCGGTAGAGGACGAACGGCTCCTGGAAGCGCGCCACCGAGAATTCGATCAGGTAGCAGAGCCAGAACCACAAAATGCCGAAGCCGATCAGTCCCGCGCGGCCGCGCCGGGAGACGAGCCATGTGCCCAGCGCGCCGGTGGCCGCGAAGACCAGGACGGAGACGCTGACGGCGAGGAAGCTCCAGGTGGACGCGAAGTCGACGCGCTGGTCGAACGACATGCGCGCCGTGTCCGGCAGCAGCCAGAGCAGCACGTAGCGCGGAAAGAGCCACAGCTGGGTGAGGACGCTGCTGAGCCACGGCGACGCGATCATGTCCTCGCCGGAAAGCGAGACCTCCGCCGCGACTTCCTTGAAGCCGACTTCATACGGCTGGCCGACGATGCCCTTGAGCAGCAGGAAGACGAAGATGGCAGCCGGTGCGCAGGCGGCGAGGTAGGTCACCGCGTAGCGCAGCGCGAACGGCCTCTGCGTGCTCGCCACCCACGCAATGAGCGCGATCGCGCCGGGCACCAGGATGGCGTGCTCCTTGGACAACACCGCGATCGAATACAGGGCGGCCGCGCCGATGGCCCAGGCGTACCGCCCGGTGTGCAGCCCGCGCGTGAAGGCCGCGGCCGACAGCACGCTGAACAGCGTGGCGAGGATGAGCGAGCGCTGCGCGAGGTACGCCGCGCCGTAGACCGCGAGCGGGTGGACGACGAAGAGCGTCGCCACCGCGGCGGCGACCCAGGTATTTTCAGCGCGATTCCTCTGCAGCTCGCGGATCAGGAAAAACAGGCCGCAGCCGACCGCGGCGTGGAGGACGGCGCCGACCACGCGCTGCGCCTCGATGCTGCCGAAGAGGACATAGACGAACGCGACGGAAAACGACGCCGGCCAGCGCGGGCTCAGGCCGAACGGGAAGCTCGCGTACTCGTAGAAGCGGCTGCCGGTGAAAAGGCCGTGGTCGTCGAAAACGATCGGATTCGAGACGAAGGGCAGGTAGAGCGCGCACGCCAGCACGGCGATGACGCCGAGCGCGACAGCGCCCTTGCGATCCAGGATGCGGAGACCCCCCATTCGGCCAAGCTTAGCGCGGCGGCCTCGAATTCAGTCCGGTGAAAGTGCCTGCGGAGGGTCTGGCCCGCCGAGCGGTCTGCTATCGGCCCAGATACCAGTCGGCCGTGGAACGCAGGCCCTGCGACGGCGAGAAAGGTGCTTGCCAGGCCGCGCGGCGTCGAAAAGCACCGTCGTCCACTTCCAGGGAAGCAGCGAGCTTGGCCGGAAGGAGCGGCTGCGGAAACGCGAAAAGGCGCGCTCGCGTACCCAACGCAGCGGCAATGTCGCGGCACAGCTGCGGAGTGGACAGCGCGGCACCGTCGGAAACGAGGTACGCGCCCTCCATCTGCATGGCGCGCGCGATGGCGTCGACCAGGTTGCCGACGTAGATCAGGCTCCTGCGATTATCGATCGACGCGACCGGCAGCGGCCAGCCGCGCGCGATGGCGCGCATGAGGGCGAGGAAGTTCGCCTTGACGCCGGGCCCATAGACGAGCGGCGGGCGCAGCACGGCGAGCCGCAATCCGGCGATGGCGCAAAGCGCATCTTCCGCCCGCGCCTTGCTGGCGCCGTATGGATCTTCCGGCGCCATGGCCGAGCGCTCGGTGAACGGCGTCTTCGATCGTTCGCCGTGGACCTTCACGGAGGACAGGAAAACGAAATGCGCGCCATTCGCCGCTGCCTGGCGAGCGAGCCGCTCGGTCAGG
>DATMIG010000358.1:0-5290 GCA_035554335.1 Burkholderiales bacterium | reverse complement strand
TACCGCTACGCGCAGTCGGCCAAGGCCAAATGAGCGGCGAGGGCAAGCCGGGGCAGGGTGTCGGCGCGCGTCTTCCCCGCAAGGAGGACTCGCGCCACCTGCATGGCCGCGGCACCTTCGTGCCCGACCTGATCCTGCCTGGCCAGCGCGAGGTGGCGTTCTTCCGCTCGCCCCTCGCGCACGCCCGCATCACGGCGCTGCGCCGGCCGCAAGGCACGGACGGCAAGATCTTCTTCCGCGAGGACATGCCCGAGGTAAAGGCGATCGTCGCGCCTTCCACGCTGCCGACCTTCAAGCTCTCCGAGCAGCACCATCTCGCGCACGGCAAGGTGCGCTTCGTCGGCGAGCCGATCGCCTGCTGCGTCGGCCGCACGCGCGCCGAGGCCGAGGACCTCGCCGAGCAGGTACAGGTCGACTTCGAGGAGCTGCCCGCCCTCGTGGACGTGCACAAGGCGCGCCTCGATCGCTCGAATCGAATCCACGAGGAGTGGGACGACAACCTCTACCTCACGCTCTCGCTCGACAACGGCTTCGAGGAGCAGTCGAAGAAGGCCGACGTGGTGGTGAAGCGCGAGATCGAGCTCGCACGCCAGTCCATGAATCCGATGGAAGGCAAGGGCACGCTCGCCGTATGGGACGACCGCGCCAACCAGCTCGTGCTCTACAGCTCGTCGCAGACGCCGCATCTCCTGCGCGTCGGCGTGGCGCGCTTCCTCGGCCTGCCCGAGGAGAAGGTGCGCGTGATCGCGCCCGACGTCGGCGGCGGCTTCGGCTACAAGTGCATCGTCTTCCCCGAGGACCTGTGCGTGGCGTGGCTCGCGCTGCGCTATCGCAAGCCCTTCCGCTACGTCGAGGACCGGCGCGAGCACCTGGTGGCCGGCGCCAACTCGCGCCAGCACCATTACAACCTGACGGCCTACGCGAGCAAGGAAGGGCGCCTGCTCGCGCTCGACGCCGAGGTGTCGATCGACGGCGGCGCGTATTCGAACTGGCCGTTCACCATCGGCCTCGAGCCGGGGCAGGCCACCGGCAACCTGCCGGGCCCGTATGACTTCCGCGGCTACCGCGTGAAGACCTACTGCGTGGCGACCAACAAGCCCGGCTTCCTGCCGTATCGCGGCGTGGCGCGCACCGGCGTCTGCTTCGCGATGGAGCTGATGATCGACGCCATCGCGCGCGCGGTCGACAAGGATCCGTACGAGGTGCGCCTCATGAACCTCGTGCGGCCCGAGCAGATGCCGTACGACAACGTCGCGCGCAAGCACTACGACAGCGGCGACTATCCGCGCGCGCTGAAGATGGCGCGCGAGAAGCTCGACGTCGAGAAATGGCTCGAGCGCCAGAAGCAGGGCGAGCCCGACGGCCGCATCATCGGCATCGGCTTCGCGAGCTATTGCGAGCAGTCGGCGCACGGCACCAGCGTCTTCGCCGCGTGGGGCCTGCCGATGACGCCCGGCTACGACCAGGCGCAGGTGCGCCTCACCGCCGGCGGCGGCCTCGAAGTGCGCATCGGCGTGCAATCGCACGGCCAGGGCATGGAAACCACCATGGCGCAGCTCGCCAACCAGGTGCTCGGCATCGAGGTGTCCCGCGTGCAGGTGATCCACGGCGACACCGGCACGACGCCGTTCTCCACGGGCACGTACGCGTCCCGTTCCATCGTCATGTCGGGCGGCGCGGTGGTGAACGCGTGCAAGGAGCTCATCCCGCGCTTCGTGCGCATCGGCGCCCACCTGCTGAAGGCGCCCGAAGGCGAGTGTCGCTTCGAGGCCGGTGCAGTGCTGGGACCCAATGGCGCGAAGTGCACATTGGCGGACATCGCCGAAGCCTGGTACATGCGCCCCGAGCGCCTGCCGGCGAACGTGGACACGCAAGGCCTCGAGGCCTCCGTCGCCTTCAAGCCGAAGCGCGACACCGGCGCCTTCAGCTATGCCTCGCACGCGGTCGCGATCGCGGTCGATCCCGAGACCGGCCAGGTCGAGATCCTCGACTACGTGGTGGTGGAGGACTGCGGCACACTCGTCAACCCGTCGGTGGTCGAGCACCAGGCGATCGGCGGCATCGCGCAGGGCATCGGCACGGCGCTCTACGAGGAGCAGCAATACGACGCCAACGGCCAGCCCAACGCCTCGACGCTCGCCGATTACCTGATCCCCGGCGCCACCGAGGTGCCGAACATCCGCATCTATCACCTCGAGTCGCCTTCGCCGTACACCGAGTTCGGCATCAAGGGCATGGGCGAGGGCGGCGCCATCGCGCCGCCGGCGGTGATCTTCAACGCGGTGAACAACGCGCTCGACCCCTATGGGGTGGAAGTGCGCGAGACGCCGCTCACGCCGGAAAAGCTGCTGGACGCCCTGGAGCGCGCCAAGGCCATGCCGAAGCGGGAGGCGGCATGAAGCCGGCGCAATTCGACTACGTGCGGCCGCGCGACCTCGGCGAAGCGTTGAACGCGCTCAAGGCGCCCGATGCGAAGCCGATCGCCGGCGGGCAGTCGCTGGGGCCGATGCTGAACCTGCGCCTCGCGCGGCCGAAGGTGCTGGTCGACATCTCGAAGCTCCCCGAACTGAGATCCATTGCCGAGGAAGGCGATGGTTGGCGCATCGGCGCCGCCGTGACGCACGCGCAGCTCGAAGACAAGCCCCTCGCCGGTTGCGAGCCGCTCGCGAAAGTCGCGCACGTCGTGGCGTATCGCGCGGTGCGCAATCGCGGCACGGTGGGCGGGAGCCTCGCGCATGCGGATCCGGCGGCGGACTGGCCGCTGGTGCTCGCGGCGCTCGATGCCACCGTGCGGGTCGTCGGGCCGGCCGGCAAGCGGGAGATCAGGGCCGATGCGCTGATGAGCGCCGCGTTCACCACGCAGCTGCGCGACGACGAAATCATCGAGTCGGTGCGCGTGCCCAAGCTCTCCGGCGGCGCGCGCTGGGGTTACTACAAGTTCTGCCGCAAGACCGGCGAGTTTCCCGATGCCGCCGCGGCGCTGCTCCTCGATCCGCAGCGGCGAGTCGCGCGCCTTTTCGCCGGCGCCCTCGACCGGCCGCCGCAGCCGCTCGACAACGTCGCGCGTGCCGTCGCGGAGCAGGGCACGGCGAGCCGGGACATGATCGACGCCGGCCTCGCGCGCGTGGCGCCCGGCATGGGGCCCGCGGCGCGGAAGCTCCGCGCGACGGCCGTCGAACGAGCCATCGCCCTCGCATGAAGACCATCCAGCTCACCGTGAACGGCGAAGGCGTGCAGGCGCTGGTCGAGCCGCGCACGCATCTCGCCGACTTCCTGCGCGACCAGCAGCGCCTCACCGGCACGCACCTCGGCTGCGAGCACGGCGTGTGCGGCGCGTGCACGATCCTGATCGACGGGCAGCCGGCGCGCTCGTGCATCACCTACGCCGTGCAGTGCGAAGGCGCGGACGTGCGCACCGTCGAGGGTTTCGAGGACGACGCGCTGATGAAGGAGCTGCGCGCCGCGTTCTCGCGCGAATATGCCCTGCAGTGCGGCTTCTGCACGCCCGGCATGCTGATCGCCGCGCGCGACCTCGTCCTGCGAGTGCCCAACGCCGACGAGCGCCGCATCCGCGAGGAGATGTCGGGCAACCTGTGCCGCTGCACGGGGTACGTCGGCATCGTCCGCGCCATCTCGTCGGTGGTGCAGGCGCGGCAGGCCTCGAACGAGGTCGCCGCGCCTGAAGTGAAACCGGCGCCGGCGCAGCGCTTCACGCCGGCCGCATCGGGCCAGTCGACTGCAGCGGCGGCGCCGATGGGCGCGGGCACGCGCATCGAGGACCAGGTGACGGTCCAGCATTCGCTCGATCGCGTATGGGCGGCGTTCGCCGACATGCCGGCGGTGGCGGCGTGCCTGCCGGGTGCCGAGATCACCGAGGCGAGCGGCGATGCGGTGAAGGGCCGCATCAGCGTGAAGTTCGGCCCGATGCGCGCCGCTTTTGCCGGCAGCGCGGCGCTCGAGCGCGATGAGCGCGCGAAGCGCGGCGTGATCCACGGCGCGGGACAGGATGCGCTCTCTTCCTCGCGCGCGCGGGGCGATATCGCCTATCAGCTCGCCGACGCCGGCGGCGGCGCGACGCGCATCGCCATCAGCATCGACTACAGCCTGCAGGGCCCGCTCGCGCAGTTCTCGCGCGGCGGGCTGGTGAAGGAGCTCGTCGGGCGCATGGTGGCGGATTTCGGCCGCAACCTCGATGCGCATCTCGCCGGCAACGTGGGCCGCGCGCGCGAAGTCGACGCGGGCGGCGTGTTCTGGAAATGGATCTGGTCGCGCTTCAAGGCGATCTTCAACTGAGGGAGGAGGAACGATGAAGGCAACGGCCGCAATACTGCTCGCCCTGTTCGCAGGCGCGGCATCGGCGCAGGACAAGCTCGCGGTGCGCCTCGACTGGACGCCGTGGGCGATCCACGCGCCGATCCATCTGGCAGCCGAGAAGGGCTGGTTCAAGCAGAACGGCATCGATGCCACGGTCGAGGACGGCAACGGCTCGGTGACCACCGTGCAGCTCGTCGGCAGCGGCCGCTTCGACGTCGGCAACGCCAGCCTCGCGCCGATGATGATCGCGCGCGACAAGGGCCTCGAGGTGAAGGCCATCGCCAACTTCCTGCGCAAGAACGACATCGGCCTTCTCGTGCCGCGCGACTCGAACCTGAAGAAGCCGGGCGACCTCGCCGGCAAGAAGATCGTGTTCACCGCCGGCTCGCTCGAGGCGCCGTTCCTCGACACGTTCCTCGCCGCAGGGAAGCTCAAGCGCGAGCAGGTGGAGCTCCTCAACGTCGAGGCCGCCGCCAAGGTGGCGACCTACGCCGCCGGGCGCGCCGATGGCGTGTTCTCGACGGTGCCCTTCGTCCTGCCGCTCGTCGAAGCCACCCGCCCCGCGAACGCGATCCTCTTCTCCGACTACGGCCTGCAATTCCCGAGCTTCGGCCTGCTCTCCTCGGAGGCGAAGCTGAAGGAGAAGGGGCCCGCGATCCGGCGCTTTGCCAGCGTGGTGGCCGGTGCGTGGGAATACATCCTCGCCGGCCACGAGGACGAAGCGGTGCAGGCGATCATCGCGCAGCGGCCGCAGGCCAAGCTCGACCCGAAGGTGCTGCGCGCGCAGATCGATTCGCTGAAGGGCTTCTTCCAGACGCCGAACTCCAAGGGCCTGCCGATGGGGGTGATGGCGGACGCCGACTGGTCCAGCGGCATCAAGACCATGGCCTCGGTCAAGCTCATCAAGGACGCGCCGGCGAAGGATTTTTATACCAACGACATGCTCGACCGCGCGCTGATCGCGAAAATCGCGAAG
>DATMIG010000357.1:0-10568 GCA_035554335.1 Burkholderiales bacterium | reverse complement strand
CGACAGGGTGGCGGAGCAGCTCGTGCCACTCGTGACGTCGTCCAGCGTGCTGCCGTCCATATCGATCGGCAGACCGCTCGTGACAAAGCGGTCGATGAACATGTACGCGCGATTGGTCACCGGCGTGACGTACGGGTAGTTGGTGACCAGCGGCCGCTCGCGATCGCCCGAGGTCATCGACAGATACACCTGGTTTCCGGCCGGCAGCGCGGCCGGGGCGAACAGGAATTTCCTTCCGGCGCCGTTGGTACGGGCGATCTTGGTGATCGTCCACGCCGTCGACGCAAGCGGTACCAGGGTGCCCGTGTCGGCAAAGTCGATGCGGTACAGATTGCCGCCTGTATCGAGCACGTAGCCATGGTCGGCCATGCCGTCGAAATCGCGGTCGATCAAGGTCACGTCGGCGGCGACCGCCCGGTCTGTGTTGAACGACTTGACCAGCTCCCCGGTGTCGCCATTGATGACGAACACGCGATTGCCCTTCGTGCTCGAGCAGGAAGGCGAGCTCGAATCACTGTCCTCGCAGGAATCGTAGCCGCCGCCAATGACCACAAGGGGCGTGGAGGTGCTGAAGCCTTTGACGAATGCGACGTTCGGAAAGGACCAGGTTTGACCGATCTGCGTGAAGCCGCTCGTGCACCCCGTGTCGTCGGTTAAATTGGGGCACCCGACGCGCCATTTGATCCTCGGCGCAGTCGGCGTCGTTACGTCGAATGCGTACACCACGCGCCCGCCGCGCCGCATGGTCGGATACACCCAGATCTGGCTGTTGTCGGCGTTCTGATAGAGCCCCGCCGAGCCGTCGAAAAAGTAGTCTTTAGCCAGCGGCGTAGGGGAAACGCCGGTGATGCCAGGGTAGGCGATGATCGGTGAGTTGTCGCGCAACCGCTTCAGCTTCGAGTGGTGCTCCGGCGCGACAAATCCCCAGAGCTCCTTGCCATCGCTTCCGCGTACCGCGCGGAACATCCCGTCGTTCGCTCCATAAAACATCACGACCCCTGTCGTACCGCCATAGTTCACGGGTAGCGGCCGCGAATGGGTCACATCGCCATGCACCGTGACGCGAACGTCCAGCTTCGAAGTCGTATCGCCCGTCACCGAGACCGCGTTTTCGGCATCGACGTCCTGGCCGAGGGTGTAGTTGACGATCGTTCCCTGCTCCGTGCTGTCCGCTGCCCCCAGCGCAGCGACACTCACGTTTGTCGTGTCAAAGGTATGGGGTGCAGAGGCGAAATTGCAGGAGGAGTACGACGGGCACGTATAGATGGACCGATTCACGGCGTAAGTGGCATTGGTGCGGTCCTGCGGCGGGTTATTGCCGAGCCGCAGCACTTCCGAGACGCCTCCCTTTTCCACCAGCGGGCCATCCGGCGAGTCCGACAGTTTGTCGAATGCGCTGGTCGTACAGTTCCCGGGCGTGGACGGCGCAGTCCAATAGGTGCCGCTGTCCGTGGTCCAGAAGCTCGTCGCGCACAGGTTCATGAAGCCGCTCGTATTCGCGTCGACCGCCTCCTGGCCGTCCTTGTCGGCGAGCCTCGCGTCCGTTCCGAAAAGGCCGATCTGGTAGCGCTTGAGGTTGCCGTACCAGCGCGGCTTCGCTGTCGCATCGGGGCGGAACAACCCAATGAACACCTGGTTCTCGTTCTGCGAGCGGTTCGTCGCGTTGATCGGGAGGCTGGCGGAGGCGAACACTTCGTTCACTGATTGAATCTCGATAACGACCTTGCGCAGAGCATCAAGAATCGCGTTCTCTGTAGTCGCCTGGAAATACTTGCCGCCGCCATATTTCGCCATGCTGGCGAGCAAGGCGCTTTGATCGGTGTCGGGTTGGTCCTTGAAGACATCGATCGTATAGACCTGTACGTTCTGTACCCCCGCGGCCGAGTTGACGTCCGTCTTGAACAGGTACTGCGCCCATTCGTCCGCATAGCGCGTCTTATTTGACGTAGGCACCGCGCTTAATCCGGTTGGGACATCGGCGACCTGTGACAACACTCCCTTCACGAGATAGTTTTTCTGTCCCGACGCACCGGACGAGGTCGTGCACGCGGTCGTGGCGAGGCTCCCGGTCTGCGAAGTGCAGGAGTAGCTGCTGATCGGGAAGCCCTGATAGTTGGGAAATAGCGTGGTGGCGGCGGTCTGGCAGGCCGACGCGCTTGCATAGCAGGAGGTGGCTGTTCCCAGGGTAACGGTCGAGCCGGATGCGACCGTCGTATACGTCGGCATGGAAAGCTGGGATGTCGTGCCGCTAACACCGCTGAGCAGCGTGCCGTTCGTATCGTCGGCGCTCGGAAAACCATTGCCGATCAGGATGACGTAATTCTTCGCGCAGGAATTTCCCGGGATGTTATAGCGCGTCTTTCCCGCGTCCATCGCGCGCTGGTCGATTTTGGGGTCGGGGTTGCCGGAGTAGCGGATCGCACCGAAGTGCGTGGCGGTAGGACCGGCGGTGGTGTCCACAGGCGTACCACCCAGATCGTCTGCCGCTGCCGCGTGCGCCGGGGTCGAATAACCGCCGAAATAGCGGAAAACCTCGAACAGCGTGCGGCTGTAGTCGGCCGCCGAGGTTCCGATCTTTTCCGTCGGATCGTTGAAGTTATTGAACAGGCACTTCGGCGTGCCGGAGAGGGATTCCGTTCCGTTCACGCACGCGGAATCGCCGATCAGCGATTGCAAGCCAGCCTTGTTCGCCGCCGTCATCTGGCTGACGTGGAAACGCACGTAACCGCCGTCGGCGTTGCCGCTCGTGCCGTCGGTCATCAGCATGAGCCCCAGGTTGATGTTGTCGCTAACCTGATTCACCAGGTTGTAGACGGCCCGGAGCTCCGCTTGGCCCTGCTTGATGCCACCCGCCCATCCCTGGTTGGCTGCCGACCAGTTCGAGCTGTTGTCGATGACGATCAGCACGTTCGGGTTCGACGACGCGCTGGTAGAAGTACCCACGAAAAGATCGATGTCCTCCGCCAGCGCCGGGCGCATGGTGGCGCCGAAAAGGACAGCTGCACAGAGTGAGAAAGCGAGGCGGTAGTCGTTCTTTTTCATATGACCTCCCTTGCCGTTGCTTATGAGGTCAGCACGAAGCGTCGTCCGTGCTGACGCGGATGCCGACCCCCTGGATGACCGTGGCGCTGGCCCCGGTAGTGGCCGTCGTCTTCGACGTGATCTCCCACACCGTGTTCGAGCACAGTGAGTCGCCGCTCGTCGAGCCCGCTACGCCGAGCGTCTGCTGCTGCCCGGCCGCGCAACCGAGGTCTTCGGTATTGGAAAAATTGAGCTCCGAGTTCTTGATGGCCTTGACATAAATACAGGTCGGCTGGGGCGAAAGCGTGGCCGTGTAATCGTTGATGCTGTCGCCATTGACGTCGACGCAGAACGTGTTCGGAACGCCGCCGCACGGGTTGGCGATCGCGTTGTCCGGCGAAGTGATGAACTGGGTGGTGCTCAGCGTAGTCTCGATAGCCTGCTGAGCAACGTTGGCCGCTTCCGCCGAAGCCTGCATGTTGCCGACGACCATGAGGTTGGTCTTCGCGGTGTTGAACGAGCTGGTGGCGAAGAGCGTCAGCACCACGAGCAGGATCAGTGCCACAACGAGCGTGCTGCCGGTCTGGCGACGTCGGATCTGTGTCATGGGGTATCTCTCCTGCCGGCGGGATTCATGATGCGGACCAGCCCGCTGTAGACGTGACGGCGGTAGCCGTCGTTGAAGGGGCCCACGGTCTGCGTGGCGCCGGTCGAGTCCTTGCCGAGCGCGTAGGTCTTCGTGTCGGTAAAGTTCGGCGCGGTCTCGATGTTGCGGGCCAGGATATTGAATTGCACCGTCATTACGCTGGTCCACCGCGCCACGGATGCGGGATCGGTGACGTATTCGTCGGGCGAGCCGTCGTTGTTGGTGTCCACCCCGTAGTTCAATTGGAGGTTCTCGATGCCTTCCACGAGCGGCACCAGGCTGAAGGTCGGCGTGCCGCCGGAGCTCCCCACCATCTCCAGCCGCTTCAGCGTGGGCACGTTGTCGCCGCGGCCGTTATCCGTCGCGATGAAGTAGATGTGGACGTAGTACTCGCGCTTGGCCGCCAGCGTGCCCGCCGAGCAGGTCTTCGTCTGCATGGTGAAAGCGCCGTTGCCGGACGACGGCTGGATATCGAGCGCGTACTTCGTCACCTGGCTGCCGCACGCGGATACCTGCAGGTATGGCGTCCCGGCCGTCACGTCCGGCGTGCAGGTCGTCGCGTTCGCGGTGCAGGTGCGCGTCCGGCGAACGACGAGTACGTCGGTGCCGGCCTTGAGGTTCGTGAGCGCGCAATTCGCCGAGGTGAAGCCGGCGTTGTCGTACCCACGTACATACACCGGAATCCACGCGTTCCAGTCGGCGACCGTGACCGAGCACGGATCGGCCGGAAGGGCGCCCGGCGCGGCGATCGAAGTGGGGTCGAACTCACCGAAGAAGCCGGCGAGGCGAATGTCGTCCGAGAGCAGCTCGGAGGCATAGCGGCCGTTTTCGATCTGGCGCGTCGTGCGCTCGACTTCGCTGCGCGACGCGCTCGAATTGGCGAACACCATCAATACGCCGGACAGCACGATGAGGCCGAGCGTGACGGACACCATCAGCTCGACGAGCGAAAGGCCGGCTTGTCGGCGCAGCGTGTTCATGGCGTGACGCAAAGCCCGGTCGTGGGGTCGTTCTGCAGGCAACCGATGACGATGCGCGCCACGAGGGCGCGACGGTACCGGTCGTCGGAGCCGTAGGAGCCGCTGCCGCAGGTCGTCGCGGCCGGCGCGAGCGTCGGCTGCAGTCCCTGCCATGCCACCGCCACGACGACCTCGCGCGGCATCGTCGTCACCGGGTTCGTAATGCATCCGCGGGCGTTGTTCATCGCGCCGAGAGCCTGCGTACCCCGGGTCTCCGAGGCGCCAAAGAGCGCGTTGTTCCATTCGCATAGGTCCCGCGCGGTCGTGGTCGCCGCACCCGTGCAGTCCTGGAGGCTCGCGCCGAGCGCCGAGGTGGTCACGTAGTTCGCCGCGTCCCGGCGGTTCGCGTTCACTCGATCGACCATGTTGCGCAGGAGGACGACCGCCTGCGCGCGCTCGTACGCCTGGATCTCGGCCACCTGCATCTGCGACTGGATGCCGGCCGTGCCGAGCAGCCCGAGCGTCAGGATGAAGATGGCGATCAGGACCTCGAGCATCGTGACGCCGCGTTGCGCGGTGCGCTTCAGCATGCGGCCGCCTTGCTGACCGGACGACCGCTCAGGTCGACGTTGATGCAGCGGCTGACGACCGTGCTGCCCGAGGCCGTCAAGGCGAACTGCGGGGCAGTCGTCCCGCTCAAGCGGCCGCTGCCCCGGTAAACGAGGCTGGTCGGGCCGGTGATGGTGAGGCTCGGCATCGCCGCCTGGTCGCGCAACGTCACCGTGCTGCCGGAGGTGGCGTCGACGTAACGGATCGTCCAGCCATCGGCCCAATTCGCCGTGCTGGTGGGCGTCACCGTAACGCTCGTATTTCGGGCGATGGCCTCGCTGCGCGCGGCCACCAGCGACGAGAACAGGTCGAAGCTGGCGGTCTTGACCCGCTGGTTGCGGATGAATTCCCCGAACGACGGCACCCCGGCCCCGATGAGGACGGCCAAGATCGTGAGGACGATCATCAGCTCGGGGAGCGTAAAACCGCGGTTGGACCGTGGTCTCATGGCTCTTACCAGGGATAGGTCGTGGACCCCAGGACGCGCGTCTTGGCGCCCGTATGGGTGAGCGTCAGCGTCCCGTCGTTAACCTGCGGCCCGCCCGTGATCGGCGTCGCGGTGATGGTGTACGTCGGCGGCGTGCTCGGCGTGCTGGTACCGTCGGCGGCGGTGACCGTGATGGTGTACTTGGTCGAGACGTCCGTCGGCAGCGTGACGTTCAGCGTCGTGAGCGCCGAGCTGCCCAAGGCATAGTTGCGAGCGTCGAGGAGGTATTGCGCCTCGCGGTCCGCGACCTGGATCATCGCGGCCTGCGCCGCCGCCCGCGAGCCCTTGCGGACGTGGCTCTGGTACGAAGGAAACGCGATCGCCGTGAGGATCCCGATGATGGCCATCGTGATCAGCAACTCGACGACTGTGAAACCTTTCTTGTTCCCCACAGCGCCTCCTTCTTCTTATGCCGGCGCATCGTATGAATTGCTCATTCATAAGGCAAGGCGATTGGGACAAACGGCGGGAATCTCCGAACCAGCGGCGTGCGGTTTTCTGCCCCATCCCGGCGCTGACGAACCCGGACAATTCCCGCGATTTCCTACCGGATTTTTCCGCGGCAATCCGGTAGGACATAATTCGATCGGCGAGCTCCGAAAACCACCCTAACGCATAAGAATCTGGCAACCGAGGTCAAAAACACGACCTGCTACATGTGCGCGTGCCGTTGCGGCATCCGCGTGCATCTGAAGGAAGGCAAGGTCCGCTATATCGACGGCAACCCGGCGCATCCGCTCAACAAGGGTGTGATCTGCGCGAAGGGCGCGTCCGGCATCATGAAGCAGTATTCGCCCGCGCGCCTGACGAGGCCGCTGCGCCGCCGGGCCGGCGCGGAGCGCGGCGCAGGCCAGTTCGAGCCGATCGGCTGGGACGAGGCGTTTTCGATGCTGGAGGGGCGGCTGCGCAAGATCCGCGCCACCGATCCCCGCAAGTTCGCCCTCTTCACCGGGCGCGACCAGATGCAGGCCCTCACCACGCTCTTCGCGCGCCAATTCGGCACGCCGAACTACGCGGCGCACGGCGGGTTCTGCTCGGTCAACATGGCCGCCGGGATGATCTACACCATCGGCGGGTCGTTCTGGGAGTTCGGCGGGCCCGACCTCGAGCGCGCGAAGCTCTTCATCATGATCGGCACGGCGGAAGACCACCACTCCAATCCGCTCAAGGTGGCCATCTCGCGGTTCAAGCGCGACGGCGGCCGCTTCATCTCCATCAATCCCATCCGCACCGGCTACTCCGCCATCGCCGATGAGTGGATTCCGATCCGGCCGGGCACCGACGGGGCGTTGCTCCTGTGCCTGTCCAATCTCCTGATCGGCGAAAACCTCTATGACGCCGACTTCGTTCGCGAGTACACGAACGCGGGCTTCCTCGTGAATCTGGAAGAGGCGGACGACGAGCACGGGCTCTTCATGCATGGCGAAGGCGGCCTGTATACCAACGGGGTGAGGCGGCATAACCAGCTCTGGTGGGATGAGCGGTCGAACGCGCCGGTGGTCAATCACGCGGCCGGCTCTCGTCCCGCGCTGTACGGGAAATTCGAGGTCGACGGCAAGCGCGTGGCACCGGCATTCCAGCTCCTCGCCGAGCATCTCGCCCAATACACGCCGGAATGGGCAGAGGGCATCACGGGGATTGCGGCCGCGCGCATCCGCGAGCTTGCCGCCGAGCTGGGGAAAACGGCTCTGGAGCAAAGCTTCGAGCTGCCGATCGCCTGGACCGATGCGTGGGGCGGCAAGCACGAAAGCGTTCGCGGCAATCCGGTCGCCTTCCACGCCATGCGCGGCCTCGCCGCCCATTCGAACGGCTTCCACACCATCCGCGCGCTGTCGATCCTGATGTCGCTCCTTGGCACGATCGACCGCCCGGGCGGCTTCCGGCACAAGCCACCCTTTCCGCGCGGCACGCCGCCCGTGTATGCAACGTTGCCGACGGGGCCGCATGCCGTGAAGCCCGACACGCCGCTCGCCGGCGCCCCGCTCGGCTTTCCGGCCGGACCGGAAGACCTTTTCATCGATGAGCGCGGCGAGCCGGTGCGCATCGACAAGGCGTTCTCGTGGGAATACCCGCTCGCCGTGCACGGCATGATGCACAACGTCATCGCCAACGCCTGGCGCGGCGATCCTTACCGGATCGACACGCTGATGCTCTTCATGGCCAACATGGCCTGGAACTCCTCCATGCGCCCCGGGGAAGCGCGCCGCATGCTGACCGACAAGGACGAAGGCGGCGAGTACAAGATTCCCTTTCTCGTGGTGTGCGACGCGTTCGAGTCCGAGACCACCGCCTTCGCCGACCTCGTGCTGCCGGACACCACGTACCTCGAGCGCCACGACGTGATGTCGCTCCTCGACCGGCCGATCTCCGAATTCGACGGGCCGGTCGACTCGGTGCGCGTGCCGGTCCTGCCGCCGAGCGGCGAATGCAAGCCCTTCCAGGACGTGCTGGTCGAGCTCGCGAGCCGGCTGCAGCTGCCGGCCTTTTCTCGCCGGAACGCCGACGGAAGCGTTTCGAGGAAGTACCGCAACTACGAAGACTTCATCGTCCACTTCGAGACCGAGCCGGGCAACGGACAGGGCTTCCTCATCGGCTGGCGCGGCAAGGAAGGCGACCAGGCCCTGCTCGGCGAGCCCAACCCGCGGCAGTGGGAGATGTACGCGAAGAACAACTGCGTCTTCCACTACGAGATGCCGCCGGAGCACCAGTACATGCGCAACTGGAACCGCGGCTACGCCGAGTGGGCGCAAAAAATGAAGCTGCGCCGCCACGCCGATCCGATCATGATCCAGCTCTACGGCGTGGTGCTGCAGCGTTTCCGCCTTGCGGCGCAGGGCAAGCGCCGTTCCGCCGGCCGGCCGCCCGAGCACCTGCGCGCCCGGGTGGAGAAGTACTTCGATCCGCTGCCGTTCTACTATCCCGCGCTCGAGACCGGGTTCGTCGATGCCGCAAAATATCCGCTCAGCGCAGTCACCCAGCGACCGATGGCGATGTACCACTCGTGGGACAGCCAGAATGCGTGGCTGCGCCAGATTCATGCGCACAACTATCTGTTCGTGAATCCGCGCACCGCCCAGGCCAGCGGCGTCGACGATGGCGCGTGGATGTGGGTCGAGTCGCAGTGGGGGCGCGTGCGCTGCATGGCGCGCTACAGCGAGGCGGTCGAGCCCGGCACGGTGTGGACCTGGAACGCGATCGGCAAGGCGCCGGGTGCCTGGGGCCTCGAGCGCGACGCCAACGAGTTCACCAAGGGCTTCATCCTCAACCACCTGATCAGCGATGAGCTGGCCGGACCCGACGGAACGGTTTCCAACTCCGATCCCGTCACGGGACAGGCCGGCTGGTACGACGTGCGCGTGCGGATCTCCCCGGCATGAAAAAGCAGCTCGCGCTCGTTATCGACCTCAACGTCTGCGTCGGCTGCCACGCCTGCGTGACGAGCTGCAAGGAGTGGAATACGGGCGGCGCGGCCGGACCGCTCTCCGACCAGCATCCCTACGGCGCCGATCCCACCGGCACCTTCTTCAATCGGGTGCAGACGTTCGAGGCGGGCACGTTCCCAGCCACCGAGACCGTGCACTTCCCGAAGTCGTGCCTGCATTGCGAGGAGCCGCCCTGCGTTCCCGTGTGCCCGACCGGCGCGAGCTACAAGCGCGCCGAGGACGGCATCGTGCTCGTCGATTACGACAAGTGCATCGGCTGCGGCTACTGTGCCTGGGCGTGCCCGTACGGCGCCCGCGAGATGGATGGCAGCGAGAAAGTCATGAAGAAGTGCACGCTGTGCGTGGATCGCATATACGACACCTCCCTTGCGGAGGCGGATCGCAAGCCCGCGTGCGTAATGGCGTGCCCGACCAATGCGCGCCTCTTCGGCGACGTGCACGATCCGCAGTCCGAGGCGTCGCGCGCGATCCGCGAGCGCGGCGGCTACGAGCTCATGCCCGAGTGGGAGACGAAGCCGGCTAATCACTACCTGCCGCGCCGCAAGTGAAGCCGGCGTGGTCGGTCATTCTTTTTACCACCCTCGCCGGCGCGGGCCAGGGGCTGTTCCTCGCCATCTACTTCGGCAGCCGCGACACACGCTTCGCTTGCACCGCCGCGGCCGTGTCGTGCGCGCTGCTCGTCGCCGGGCTCGTCGCCTCGTTCTTCCACCTCGGGCGCCCGTCGCGCGGCTGGCGCGCCGCTACGATGTGGCGCACCTCTTGGCTTTCGCGCGAAGTCATCGTGCTGCCGCTCACCATCGCGCTCGTCGCGCTCTTCGGTCTGCTCGTCTGGACGGAGCGCTGGCACGCGGCGATGGTCGCCGGCGGGTTTGGCGTCGCCGCGTGCCTCGCGTTGTTCCTGTGCACGGGAATGATCTACGCCTGCCTGCGCTTTCTGCAGGAATGGCATACGCCGCTCACGCCGCTCGCCTTCCTCGCCTTCGGATGCGCGTCCGGTCTCCTGCTCGCCGCGGCGCTGGCCGCGGCGCTGCAGCCGGCGACGGCGCGCGCCTACGCCGCCGCCGCCCTCATTGCCGGCGCGCTCGCCTATGTCGTGCGAGTGATTTCGCTGCTGCGTAACCGCTCTCTGCGCCCGAAGTCCACGCTGGCGAGCGCGACCGGCGTGAAGGGCGCGCCGATCCGGCAGATCTCGCAAGGCGCCATGGGCGGCTCCTACAACACGCGCGAGTTCTTCCACGGCCGAACGGCCACCACGGTACGGCTGGTGCGCTGGACGTTCCTCGCGCTCGTCTTCCCGGTGCCGGCGGCGCTGATCCTGGTCCGCGGACACGACACGACCGCCCTCGCGGCCGCGGTCGTCGTCCAGCTGGCCGGATTATTGGCCGAGCGCTGGTATTTCTTCG
>DATMIG010000356.1:0-15069 GCA_035554335.1 Burkholderiales bacterium | reverse complement strand
TCCCGATGATGATCGGCGCGCCCGACATGGCGTTCGCGCGGCTGAACAACTGGTCGTTCTGGCTGCTGCCGTTCGCCGGCACGCTGCTCATCATGGCGTACTTCATGCCGGGCGGCGCGCCGGGCACCGGCTGGACGCTCTACTCGCCGCTCACCGTGCAGATGGGCATCGGCATGGACTTCACCATCTTCGCCGTGCACATCCTCGGCATGAGCTCGATCCTCGGCTCGATCAACATCATCACCACCATCCTCAACATGCGCGCGCCGGGGATGACGATGATGCGGCTGCCGCTCTTCGTGTGGACCTGGCTCATCACCGCGTACCTGCTGGTCGCCGCGATGCCGGTGCTCGCCGGCGCGGTGACGATGACGCTCACCGACCGCCATTTCGGCACCACGTTCTTCAATGCCGCGGGCGGCGGCGACCCGGTGCTCTACCAGCACATCTTCTGGTTCTTCGGCCACCCCGAGGTGTACATCATCGCGCTGCCGGCGTTCGGCGTGATCTCGCAGGTGATCCCGGCCTTCTCGCGCAAGCCGCTCTTCGGCTACGCCTCGATGGTGTACGCGGTGGCCGCCATCGCCATCCTCTCGTTCATCGTCTGGGCGCACCATATGTATACGGTGGGCATGCCGGTGACCGGGCAGCTGTTCTTCATGTACGCGACGACGCTCATCGCGGTGCCCACCGGCGTCAAGGTGTTCAACTGGGTGGCGACGATGTGGAAGGGCTCGCTCACCTTCGAGACGCCGATGCTTTGGGCGTGCGGCTTCCTCTTCATGTTCACGCTCGGCGGCTTCACCGGCCTCGTGCTGTCCCTCGTGCCGATCGACATCCAGCTGCACGACACCTACTACGTGGTGGCCCACTTCCACTACGTGATGGTGGCGGGCGCGATGTTCGGCGCCTTCGCCGGGATCTACTTCTGGCTGCCGAAGTGGACCGGCAAGATGTACAACGAGACGCTCGGCCAATGGCACTTCTGGCTGACGCTGATCTTCTTCAACATGATCTTCTTCGTGCAGCACTTCCTCGGCATGGCGGGCATGCCGCGCCGCATCCCGGATTACCCGCTCATGTTCCAGACCTGGAACGAAATCTCGTCGCTCGGCGCGCTGGGCTTCGCGCTCACGCAGTTCATCTTCCTCTACAACCTGTTCACCACGCTGAAGAGCGGCGCCCCCGCGGCGCAGAAGCAGTGGGAGGGCGCGGATTCGCTCGACTGGACGCACCTGCCGACGCCGGCGCCGTACCACACGTTCGAGACGCCGCCCGTCTTGAAGTGACCAAGAACACGAAGACTGCGCTCATCTTGGCCACCATCGCGGCTGCCTTCTTCTTCGGCATCATCGCCAAGTACTGGTTGCTGGGCAGATGAGCGTCGCGCAGGACAACCGCAAACTGTTCACCCGGCTGGCGCTGGTCGCCGTCGGGATGTTCGGCTTCGGTTATGCGCTGGTGCCGTTCTACTACCAGATCTGCGCGGCCTGGGGCGTCAACTCGCTCGGCCAGGTGGCCGAGAAGCCGGTCAACACGCAGGTCGACACCACGCGCACGGTGACCATCGAGTTCGATTCGAACGTGCATGGCCTGCCGTGGCGCTTCAAGCCGCTCGTCAACCATATCGAGGTGCATCCCGGCGAGCTCGCCACGGTCGAGTACGAGGTGACGAACGAGCGCGCGGAGCCGGTGACGGCGCAAGCCGTGCCGAGCTACGGTCCGCAGCTCGCGGGCGAATACTTCAAGAAGGTGGAGTGCTTCTGCTTCTCGCAGCAGACGCTCGCGCCCGGCGAAGTGCGCCGCATGCCGGTCACCTTCGTCGTCGATCCGAAGCTGCCGAAGGACGTGAACAGCATCGCCCTCTCGTACACGTTCTTCGAGGTGGCGGGAAAAACCGCGGCGGCCGGAGGCAAGGGTTGATGGACACCGTCAAGGCCGTGCTGTCGGGCTTCATCGGCATTCGCCGCCGCGCGGACGCCGAGCAGGCGAAGATCAATCCGCTGCACGTAATCGTCCTCGCCGTCATCGGCGTGGTGCTCTTCATCTTCACCATCCGCACGATCGTGCGCGTGGTGGTGAGCTAGAAAGGCTAGGGAGAAAAACATGGCGCACAGCGCAAGTACCGACCGCCAGCTGCACTACTCCGTCCCGGCGCCGATGCCGTGGCCGATCATCGGCTCGGCGTCGCTGTTCCTGATGGCGCTCGGCGCGATCTTCGTCTTCAACGGCCGCATGGGCGGCTGGGTGTCGATCGCCGCCGGCTTCATGCTGCTCCTCTACATGATGGTGCGCTGGTTCGGCGACGTCATCCGCGAGTCGGAGGCGGGCAAGTACGGCCGCTGGGAGGACCTCTCGTTCCGCTGGGGCATGAGCTTCTTCATCCTGTCCGAGGTGATGTTCTTCGGCGCGTTCTTCGGCGCGCTGTGGTGGGTGCGCCAGTACTCGATACCCGACCTTGCGACCATCGAGTCGAACGCGCTCCTCTGGCCGGGCTTCGGCGCGCACTGGCCTTCGGCCGGCCCGGGCTTCATCGAGGAGTTCTCGCCGATGGGCGCGTGGGGCATCCCGGCGATCAATACGCTCCTTCTGCTCTCGTCCGGCGTCACCGTGACGATCGCGCACTGGGCGCTCAAGGAGAACAAGCGCGGCGCGCTGATCGGCTGGCTCGCGGCCACCGTCGCGCTCGGCGCGCTGTTCCTGACCCTGCAGGCCTACGAGTACACGCACGCCTACAGCGAGCTCAACCTCAAGCTCTCGACCGGCGCGTATGGGTCGACCTTCTTCATGCTGACCGGCTTCCACGGCTTCCACGTCACCTGCGGCGCGATCATGCTGACGGTGATCCTCTTCCGCTGCATCGCCGGCCACTTCAAGCCCGACCACCACTTCGGTTTCGAAGGCGTGGCCTGGTACTGGCACTTCGTCGACGTGGTGTGGCTGGGCCTCTTTATCTTCGTCTACTGGCTATAAACGCTCGCGGAACCAGCCGAAGTAGTAGCCGAGCATCAGGAAGGCGAAGAGGCCGACCGAGAGCCCGACGCGGATGGCGAGCGCCTTGAGCGCGCGCGTCGAGCCGCTCTGGTCGCGGTACACGAAGACCAGGGCCGAAAAGAGGCTCACCACGATCGCGGCGAAGACGGCGATCACGAAGTAACGCATGCTCCGAGGATACTCTTTCCGGCCCCGCCTCTGGTCGCTGGCGGCGGCCGCGATTGCCTGCGTGCTCTTCGTCAGCCTCGGCAACTGGCAAGCGCGCCGCGCGGCGCAGAAGCGCGACCTCGCGGCGACGTTCGATCGCGCGATGAGCAGTCCGCCGATCGCGCTCCCGGCGGCGCGGGTGGACGCGACCGAGCTCGTGCACCAGCGCGTCGCGGCGCGCGGCGAATTCCTGCCCGAACGCACGGTGCTCCTCGATAACAAGCTGCGCAGCGGCCGGCCGGGCTATGAAGTCGTGACGCCGCTTCGCATCGGCCGCTCGGCCTGGCACGTGCTCGTCAATCGCGGCTGGGTCGCGGCGCCGGCGTCGCGTGACACGCTCCCGGAAGTGCGCACGCCGGCGGGCGAGGTGCAGGTGGACGGCATCGCGCTCGAGCGCATCCCGCATGCGCTCGCGGCCGGCGTGTCGAGCGGCCGCGTGCGCCAGAACCTCGACATCGGTGCATTCGCCGCCGAGACCGGCCTCGAGCTACAGCCGATCGTGATCGAGCAGCGCTCCGACACGGGCGACGGACTCGTCCGAGATTGGCCGCGGCCCGATCTCGGCATCGAAAAGCACGAGAGCTATTCGCTGCAGTGGTATTCGTTCGCCGCGCTGGCGATCGTGCTCGCCATCGTCCTTTCCTTTCGCCGTGTCGCCCAAGACTAAGCTCGCGCTCATCTTCCTCGCCTGCGCGGCGCCGTTTCCGCTGGGCTGGCTGGCGTACGAGCTGGGCTGGGGCGGCGCCGGCCGCAGCGGGAACTATGGCGAGCTGATTACGCCGCGGCCCGTTGCCGGACCGCTCGCGCCGCTGAAGGGCAAATGGGTGCTGGTCACCTTCGACGCCGCCGCTTGCGACAGTGCCTGCGAGAAAAAGCTCTACATCGTGCGCCAGGTGCGTCGGGCGCTTGGGCAGGACGCCGAGCGAATCGAGCGCCTCTGGGTGGTCACCGACGCCGGAAAGCCGAAGCCGGAGCTCGCCGCCGCCATCGAGGGCGCTCACATCGCCACCGCGCAGCTGGACTTCCAGGGCGATCGGATCTACCTCGTCGATCCGCTGGGCAACCTGATGATGCGGTTTCCGCCGGACCCGGATCCGTCGCTGATCATCAAGGACCTGCGCCGCCTGATGAAGTACTCGGGGTTCGGATGAGGAAGCTCGCCATCGCCGCCGCCGTTCTCGCGCTCATCGTCGTGGTCGTCGGCGCCTATGTGCGGCTTTCAGACGCGGGCCTCGGCTGCCCGGACTGGCCGTTCTGCTACGGCAAGCCGGTGCCGGCCGACATCGCGCACCCGGACGCGCTCGCCAAGGCGTGGAAGGAGATGGGGCACCGCTACCTCGCGACTACGCTGGGCGTCCTCATTCTCTTGCTCTGCGGACTGGCCTGGCGCAATCGCCGCGCGCGGGGCCTCGCCACCGCGCTGGTTCTCGTCGTTGCCTTCCAGGGGGCGCTCGGCATGTGGACGGTGACGCTGCTGCTCAAGCCGGCGATCGTGACGGGACATCTCATCGGCGGATTGACGACGCTCTCGCTCCTGCTGTGGCTCGCGCTGAGCGAATCGTCCTTTGCATCCGATGGGCGAATGCGCTCGCTGCAGCCACTGGCCGCCGTGACGCTCGGCGTGGTGGCGGTGCAGGTCGTGTTGGGAGGCTGGGTCAGCGCGAATTACGCGGCGCTCGCCTGCCCGGACCTGCCGCTCTGCCGCGGAAGCCTTGTGCCGAGCATGGATTTCGCGAACGCCTTCCACGTGGTGCGCGAGCTCGGCCAGACGGCCGAGGGCGGCCTTCTTTCCAACGAGGCGCTGACGGCGATCCACTGGACGCACCGCATGTTCGCGCTGGTGGCTCTCGCGACGGTGCTGGTCATGTCGTGGAAGACATACCGGCTGCTGCCGCGCCTCGGCGTCGCCCTCGCGGTGATCGTGCTCGCGCAGTTCGCGCTCGGCGTGTCGAACGTCGTCTTCAGCCTGCCGCTGCCCCTCGCCGCCGCGCACAACGCCGGCGCGGCGCTGCTGATCGTGACCCTCGTCGTGATAAACTTCTTCTCCTTCCGCGACTTACGTCCCTCCCCGTGACGACTCAGGCACTGAATTCCGGTTTTGCGCAGCGCGTGCGCGCGTTCTACGCGCTCACCAAGCCGCGCGTGGTGTCGCTGATCGTGTTCACGGCGGTGATCGGCATGTTCCTCGCCACGCCGGACATGGTGCCGCCGCAGGTGCTGTTCGCCGGCACGCTCGGCATCGCGCTCGTCGCGGGCGCCGCGGCAGCGATCAACTGCCTGGTCGAGCAGAACATCGATGCCCTGATGCAGCGCACGCGCTGGCGACCGCTGCCGCGCGGCCAGCTCACCACGCTGCAGACCCTCGTCTTCGCCGGCGTGATCGGCGCACTCGGCCTCTGGATCCTCGCGCAGTTCGTGAACACGCTCACCATGTGGCTGACGCTCGGAACCTTCGTCGGCTATGCGGTGATCTACACGTTGCTCCTCAAGCCCGCCACGCCGCAGAACATCGTCATCGGCGGCGCTTCCGGCGCCATGCCGCCGGTGCTCGGCTGGGCGGCGGTGACCGGTGAAGTGAGCACCGAGGCGCTGCTGCTTTTCCTCATCATCTTCGTCTGGACGCCGCCGCACTTCTGGTCGCTCGCCCTGTACCGCACCAACGATTACGCGCGCGCCGGCGTGCCGATGCTGCCGGTCACCCACGGCCGCCAGTACACGGCGCTCCAGGTGCTGCTCTATACGCTCATCCTTTTCGCGACCACGCTCCTCCCCTACGTCATCCGCATGAGCGGCATGGTGTACCTGGCGTGCGCGCTGGTACTCGGCGGCCTCTTCATCGCCTATGCGGTGCGCATCTACGTCTCGTACAGCGATGCCGCCGCGCAGAAGGCGTTCCGCTACTCGATTGCTTATCTCGCCCTTCTTTTCGCGGCGCTGCTGGTCGATCATTACCTGTAGCCTCGCGATCCTCATCGCGGGCTGCGACGGCGCTCCGAAGTTCAAGAGCACCGACATCACGGGGGTCGACTACGGCAAGACGCTGGACCTCCCCGACACGACCGGACGCGTGCGGCACCTGCAGGATTTCCGCGGCCAGGCGGTGGTGGTTTTCTTCGGTTTCACCCATTGCCCGGACGTCTGCCCGACAACCCTGGCCGACATCGCGGGGGCGTTGAAGACGCTCGGGCCGGATGCCGATCGCGTCCAGGTGGTCTTCATCACCGTGGATCCCGAGCGGGATACACCGGCGGACCTGGAGCGCTACGTGAAGGCCTTCGATCCGCGCTTCATCGCGCTGCGCGGCGATCCGGCCGCGACGCAGCGCGTGGCGAAGGACTTCAAGATCTACTACGAGAAGCGCAAGCAGGGCGACACCTACAGCGTCGACCACAGCTCGCAGAGCTACGTGATCGACCCGCAGGGGCGGCTGCGGCTGCTCGTCCGGCCGGAACGCCTGACGGCGGACCTGCCGGACGATCTGCGGGTCTTATTGAGAGAAAAAAGCTAGGCGGGCGCGGGCAGGAGCTTGCGCATCTTGTCGAGCGCCTTCGCCTCGATCTGGCGGATGCGCTCCGCTGACACGTTGAATTCCGCGGCAAGGTCGTGCAGCGTCGCCGCGTCTTTCTCGCGCAGCCAGCGGGCCTCGACGATGCGGCGGCTGCGCGCGTCGAGCGTCTCGAGCGCCTTCTGCAGGCCTTCGCTCTTCACCCGCTCGCTTTCCTCGGCCTCGAGCACGCGGAACGGCTCCGCTTCCTCGTCGGCGAGGTAATGCACCGGCGCATAGGACTCCTCGTCCTCGCGGTCGCCTTCGAAGGCGAGCTCTTGGCCGGCAAGCCGGGTCTCCATCTCGACCACCTCCTCGGGCTTCACGTGCAGCTCGTCCGCCACGCGCTCGACGTCCGCGGCGCTCATCGGCCCGAGGTCCTTCTTCATGGAGCGCAGGTTGAAGAAGAGCTTGCGCTGCGCTTTGGTGGTCGCCACCTTCACGAGGCGCCAGTTGCGCAGAATGTATTCGTGCATCTCGGCCTTGATCCAGTGCATGGCGAACGAGACCAGACGCACGCCGCGGTCCGGATCGAACCGCTTCACCGCCTTCATGAGGCCGATGTTGCCTTCCTGGATCAGGTCGGCGTGCGGCAGCCCGTAGCCGAGGTAGCCGCGAGCGAGCGCCACCACCAGCCGCAGGTGCGAGAGCACGAGCTGGCGCGCGGCCTCGAGGTCGTTCTGCTCGCGGAACTGGCGCGCGAGGCGCTGCTCCTCTTCCATGCTCAGCAGCGGGAAGCGGTTGACCGTCTGGATGTAAGCCTCGAGGCTGCCCGTGGGCATCGGCATGGCGACCGATACGGGGAGCGGCATCGCAGCTGCAGTCATGTAATTTCCTCCTAGAGAGGCCAAGTTTAGCACTCGGGTATTTAGAGTGCCAATATCCCCAAACGTTCCCCGGTATTGGGGTTATGGAGAGTAAACGCTAACTCGGCTCGATGGCGCGCAAGTGCCGCCGGACCGAAAGGTGGGCGCCCAGCCAGCCCAGCAGGCCGGCGAACAGGACGACCGCCACGGCGTCCCCCGGCGTGAGGAACCCGAAGCGGAAGTCCGACCCATAGGACTCAGACAACGCCCGCACCTCCCGGTTTAACAGCGCGAGCGAGACGCCCACCACGACGAGCGCGAGGATGCCCCCCGCCAGTCCCTGGAGGAAGCCGGCGTAATAGAACGGTCGGCCGATGAAGGCGTCGGTGGCGCCAATCAGCTTGGAGACCTCGATCTCGTCGCGCTGCGTGAGGATCTGGAGGCGGATCGTGTTGAAGGTGACCGCGACCAGCGCGACGCCGAGAAGCCCGGCGAGCAGCCAGAGCCCGACCCGCGCGACCCGCGCGATCGACGCGAGCCGCCGCGCCCACAGCGCGTCCGCCTGGACATGCGTGACGCCGGGCAGCTTGGCCAGGTCGGCGGCGAGCGGCTCGATCGTCTCCTCGCGCGCGGTGACGACGAAAACATCGGGCAGCGGGTTGCGGCCCAGCGCCAGCACGAGCTCGGAAAGGCCCTGCACCGAGCCCAGTTCCTTGAGCGCCTGGTCGCGCGGCACGAAGCGCACGCGCGAGATGCGGCCATCCCGCTTGAGCGCCGCGGCGATGGAATCCGTCTCGGCGCGCTTGGCATCGAGGAAAACCGAGATCTGCGGGTCGAGCGCGAGGCGACCGGAGACGGCGCGCAGGCTCTCGATCAGGGCATAGCCGCCCGCGGGCAGCGCGAGCGCGACGCCGATGACGAGGACGTTGAGCAGCCCGACGCGCCGCCATGCGCGGCCGAGGGCATGAGCGTGGTGGCGAAGCCAGGCGTTCATTGCAGCCGCCCGCCGTCGAGCGTGACGACGCGCTTGCCGTACTGGCGCACGAGCTCGAGGTCGTGCGTGGCGATGAGCACCGTGACGCCGACCTGGTTGAACTCGACGAAGATGTCCAGGATGCGCCGCGCCGATTCGGCATCGAGGTTGGCAGTCGGCTCGTCGGCGAGCAGGATCGACGGCCGGTTCACCACCGCGCGCGCGATCGCCACCCGCTGCTGCTCGCCGCCCGAGAGCTGGATCGGGTTCGCCTTCTCGCGCGCAAGGAGCCCCACCTTGTCGAGCGCCGCCCGGGCGCGCCGCGCCGCTTCCTTCGGCGGATGCGCCGAGAAGGAAAGCGGCAGCATCACATTGTCGTACACCGAGCGGTCGTACAGGAGCTTCTGGTCCTGGAAGATGAGCCCGACGTTGCGCCTCAAGTACGGAATGGCCGCGCGCTTCAGCGCGGCCACGTTCTGCCCATTGACGAGCACGGTGCCCGAGCTCGGGCGCTCGATGGCGGGAATCAATTTCAGCAAGGTGGATTTGCCTGCGCCCGAGCGGCCGGTGATGAAGACCAGCTCGGCCGCCTCGACGCTGAACGTCACGCCGCGCAGCGCTTCCTCTCCTCCGGGATAGCGCTTCGCGACGGCGGAGAAGCTAACCAACCAGCGCCTCGGCGAAGTCGCGCGCGACGAAAGGCCTCAGGTCGTCGATGCCCTCGCCCACGCCGACGAAGAGCAGCGGCACCGGCTTCTCGCGCGCGATGGCGCAGACCACGCCGCCCTTCGCGGTGCCGTCGAGCTTGGTCATGACCAGGCCTGTGAGCCCGAGCGCCTGGTCGAACGCGCGCACCTGCGCGAGCGCGTTCTGCCCGGTGTTGGCGTCGAGCACCAGCACCACCTCGTGCGGCGCATCGGCCTGCGCCTTCGCGGCGACGCGCTTCACCTTGCGGATCTCTTCCATCAGGTGAAGCTGCGTCGGCAGGCGGCCCGCCGTGTCGGCGATCACGACATCCGTGCCGCGCGCGCGCGCCGCCGAAAGAGCGTCGAACACCACGGCGCCCGGATCGCCGACCTGCGCGATCACCGGCACGTTGTTGCGCTCGCCCCAGACGACGAGCTGCTCGCGCGCGGCGGCGCGGAAGGTGTCGCCGGCTGCGAGAAGAACGGTTTTTCCCTGCGACTGAAGCCATTTCGCGAGCTTGCCGATCGAGGTGGTCTTCCCCGAGCCGTTCACGCCGGCGATCATGATGGTGAAGGGCTTCGCGCGCGAAGTATCGAGCGGCTTCTCGAGCGGCTTGAGCAGCTCCGTCAGCGAATCCTTGAGCGCCCCCTTCAACGTCTCGCCGTCCTCGATCTTCTGCTTGCGCGCTTTCTCGCGCAGCGAGTCGAGCAGCCATTGCGTCGCGCTCACGCCGCAGTCGGCCTGCAGGAGCGCGGTCTCCAGCTCCTCGAACAGCGACTCGTCCACGCGGCGGCGGACGAAGAGCTCGGAGACCGGGGTGTTGAGGACTTCGCGCGTGCGCGCGAGGCCGGCTTTGAGACGCGCGGCCCAGGAAGTAGCTACCATCGGTCAGTGCATTCTAAAGGAGTCGTGCGCATCATCGCCGGCGAATATCGCGGTCGTCGCATCAAGGTGCCCGACCGCCCCGGCCTGCGCCCGACGCCCGACCGCGTGCGCGAGACGCTCTTCAACTGGCTCGGCCAGTGGCTGCACGGCATGAGCTGCCTCGATCTTTTTGCGGGCAGCGGCGCGCTCGGCTTCGAGGCGGCGTCACGCGGCGCGGCGCGAGTGGTGCTGGTGGAAAGCGACCGCATGGCCTTCGACGCTTTGCAAGCGGCACGCCAGGCCCTCGGTGCGGACGCCGAGCTCGTGTTTGGCGATGCGCTCGATTATCTGCGCGGCGGCGGCGAGCGCTTCGACGTGGTTTTCCTCGATCCCCCGTTCAGGCAGAATGCGCTGCCCGCGGTGTTCGAGCGGCTCGAAAAACGCTTGAAAAGCGGCGCCCGCATCTATGTCGAATCCGATGCGCCGGTCACGCCGGACGGCTGCACGGAGCTGAAGGCGGCGCGCGCCGGGCAGGTGAGCTACCAACTCTTCGAGTGGAGAGGCGATGATCAAGGCGGTCTATCCGGGAACGTTTGATCCGCTCACGCGCGGCCACGAGGACCTCGTGCGCCGGGCGAGCCGGCTGTTCGACACCATCATCCTCGGCATCGCCGAAAGCCGCGCCAAGCGCACCTACTTCTCGCTCGACGAGCGCATCGAGATCGCGCGCGACGTGCTCGCGGACGTGAAGAACGTGCAGGTCGTCGGCTTCGAGGGCCTGCTCATCGAGTTCGTGCGCAAGCAGGGTGCGCGCGTGGTGCTGCGCGGCCTGCGCGCCGTATCGGACTTCGAATACGAGTTCCAGCTCGCAGGCATGAACCGCGATCTCTATCCCGACATGGAGACGGTGTTCCTCACGCCTTCGGAGCAGAACATGTTCATCTCGGCGACCCTGGTGCGGGAGATCGCCACGCTCGGCGGCGACGTGTCCAAGTTCGTGCACCCGAGCGTCGTCGCCCGGTTCAAGCAGAAAGCAAAGCGCTAGCTATCTCTGGCAGGCCGGGCAGTAGAAGGTCGAGCGCTGCCCCTGCACGATGCGCTTGATCGGCGTACGGCAGCGCCGGCACGGCTTGCCCTCGCGGTCGTAGACCCAGAATCGGTTCTGCATATAGCCGGCGGCACCCTCCGCGCCGACGAAATCGCGCAGCGTCGAGCCGCCGGCCTTGATCGCGGCGCGCAGCGTGTCCTTGATCGACTTCGCGAGCCGGGTCGCCTTTTCCGGCGTGAGGCGCTTCGCCGGCTTGCGCGGATCGATGCCCGCGCGGAACAGGCTCTCGCTCGCGTAGATGTTGCCGACGCCGACGATGCGTCTGCCGTCCATGAGAAAGAGCTTGATCGCGCTGCGATGGCCGCGCGTGAGTTGATAGAGCCGTGCCGCGTTCAGCGACTGCGAAAGCGGCTCGACGCCGAGCACCGCGATCAGCGGGTGCGCTTCCACGTCCTCGCTCGTCCACAGCACGGCGCCGAAGCGGCGCGGATCGCGCAGACGCAGGACGCGGTCGCCGAGCACCAGGTCGAAATGATCGTGCTTCTGCGCCGGCGTGCCGGGCGGGATCACGCGCAGGCTTCCCGACATGCCGAGATGGAGAATCAAGTGCCCGTCGCCGCAGTCGACGAGCAGGTACTTGCCGCGTCGTCGCACGCCGCGCACCGTGCGTCCGGCGAGCGAAAGCACCGCCTTCGGCACCGGCCAGCGCAGCCGGGGCTGACGCACTTCGACAGCCGAGATGACGCGCCCCGCCAGATGCGGCGCGAGCCCGCGGCGCGTGACTTCGACTTCGGGAAGCTCCGGCATGGCGAAATTTGGGAGGGAAATGCGGCTTGTGCGGGGCACCAAATATACCTAAGATCGGTCGAATCCCCATGCTGATCCGTCTGCTACTTTCCCTCGCAGTCAGCCTTTTCGTCGCCAGCGCCGCGTTCGCGCAGGCCGACAAGCAGGTGCCCGAGCAGGTCGACGAGCCCGCGCTCTACGACATGCTGCTCGGCGAAATCGCGCTCCAGCGCGGCGATTACGCGCTCGCGTCGAAGACCTATCTCGAGCTCGCCAAGCAGACGCGCGACCCGCGCGTCGCGCGTCGGGCCGTCGAGATCGCCAACCAGGGCAAGCTCACCGACCTCGCCATCGAGGCCGCGCGCACCTGGCAGAACATCGAGCCGCAATCGCCGGCCGCGCTGCAGGTGCTCGCGGCGCTGCTCATCTCGGCGAAGAAGGTCGACGAAGCCGAGCCGGTCATCGACAAGCTGCTCTCCGCCGAAGGCGTGAGCATGGAGCGCGGTTTCCTCCAGCTGAACCGCTTGCTCGCCGGCAACCCGGACAAGGCGGCGAATTTGCGCGTGGTGCGCAGCCTCACCAACAAGCACGCCAATCTCCCCGAAGCGCAGGTCGCGCTGGCGCAGGCGGCCGCGCTGGCGAACGACGACAAGGCGGCGATCGCAGCGGCGCGCCGCGCGGCGGAGATGCGGCCCGAATGGGAACTGCCGGCGGTGCTGGAAGCGCAGGTCCTGCAGAAGCGCTCGACCAGCGGCGCGGCGAAGCGTCTCGGCCAGTTCGTCGAGAAGAACCCCGGCTCGCGCGAGGGCCGCCTCAACTATGCCCGCGCGCTCATCCTCGACAAGAGAGTGGCCGAGGCGCGCAAGCAATTCGAGACGCTGCTCGCGGCGAATCCCAACGACACGCAGCTCACTTACATGGTGGGCGTGACGGCGCTGCAGCTCAAGGACTACACGGTCGCCGAAGACACGATGAAGCGGCTGGTGAACAACCCGCAATACCGCGACCAGGACGGCGCACGCTACATCCTTGGCCAGATCGCCGAGGAGAAGAAGGATTGGGGGCAGGCGATCAAGTGGTACAGCGACATCCAGGACGGCGAGCAGCTCGTCCCGGCGCGCCTGCGCACCGCGAACGCGATCGCCAAGCAGGGCAAGCTCGACGAGGCGCGCGACTTCCTGCACAAGGTCGCCGACGAGAATCCGGGCCAGGAAGTGCAGTTCACCGTCGCCGAGGCGCAGCTGCTGCGCGAGGCGAACCGCAGCGGCGAGGCCTTCGAGCTCCTCGACAAGGCGTTGAAGGCCGACCCGGACCAGCCCGAGCTCCTCTACGACTACGCGCTGACCGCCGAGAAGCTCGAGAGGTACGACGTGCTCGAAGCGAACCTCAAGAAGCTGATCGAGGTGCGGCCCGAGCATGCACACGCCTACAACGCGCTCGGCTACTCGTTCGCCGAGCGCAACATGCGCCTGCCCGAGGCGCGCGACCTGATCGAGAAGGCGCTGCAGCTCGCACCGGACGACTACTTCATCATCGACAGCCTCGGCTGGGTGCAATACCGCGAGGGCAATCTCAAGGGCGCGATCGAGACCCTGCGTCGCGCCTACAACGGCCGGCCCGACGCGGAAATCGGCGCGCATCTCGGTGAAGTGCTGTGGGTGAGCGGCGATCGCAACGAAGCGAACCGCGTCTGGAACGAATCGCTGAAGACCGCGCCGGACAACGAAACGCTCCTGAAGACCATCAAACGCCTGCGCAAGTGAAGCGGGCGGTCTGGCTTCCCTTCTGGTGCGCCTGCGCTCTGCTCTTGAGCTCTTGTGCTCAAGTCGAGCTCAAGGCGCCGGAGGCCGTGCAGTTCGACCTGCTCGGCCGCATCTCGGCCAAGTACCGCGACGACGGCTTCACCGGCAATGTGAACTGGCGCCACGCCGCCGCCGGCGACGAGATGCTGATCACCACCCCGCTCGGCCAGGGCGTCGCGCGCATCGTGCGGCAGGGCGACGCGGTGCAGCTCACCACCGCGGAGGGCAAGGAGTTCCGCGCCCCGGACAGCGAGTCGCTCACCGAGCGCGTGCTCGGCTTTCGCCTGCCGATCGAAGGCCTGGCCGACTGGGTGCAGGGCAAGCCCTCGCCGACCCTCGAGCAGCGTGGATGGAAGGTGGAATACCTTCAGCGCGATGAGCAGAATCGTCCTCGCCTGATGCGCATGACGTACCAGGGCGTGGAGGTACGCTTTGCCGTAACGGAATGGCGATGAGCTGGTACGCCGCGCCGGGGAAGCTCAACCTCTTCCTGCACGTTTTGTCGAAGCGCGCCGACGGCTATCACGAGCTGCAGACGGTGTTTCGCCTCATCGACCGCGCCGACCGCGTGCGCATCGAGCGGCGCCAGGACGGCGACATCCGCTTCTCCGGGCCGTTCGCCGAGGACAATCTCTGCGTGCGTGCCGCGCGCCTGCTCAAGCAGCACACGAGCACGCGCCTCGGCGCCGACATCGAGCTGGAAAAGCACCTGCCGGTGGGCGGCGGGCTGGGCGGGGGCTCCTCCGACGCGGCCACCGTGCTCATGGTGCTCAATCGGGAGTGGCATCTCGGCCTCGACCGCGCCGAGCTCCTGCAAATTGCGCCCAAACTGGGCGCCGACGTCGCGTTCTTCGTGTTCGGCGAGAACGCGCTCGGCGAGGGCATCGGCGAGCGGCTCACCGCGCTCGACCTGCCGCCCGCCTGGTACCTCGTGGTCGCGCCGCAAGTTAGTGTTTCCACGAAGGAAATCTTCGCCCATGCGTTGACAGGGCAGTCCAAAGCACTCAAAATACCGCCCTTTTTCGCGGGGCAGGGAAGGAACGATCTCGAAGGGGTCGTGAGCGCCCGGTATCCCGAGGTGAGCGCGCAGCTTGCATGGCTTCGCAGTCGATGCCCGCAAGCGCGCATGACGGGCTCCGGAGCGTGTCTCTTCGCCGAGTTCGCAACGCAAGCCGAAGCGGTCGCGGTCCACTCGCAGATGCCGGCGGGCATGAGCGGATTCGTGGCGCGGGGGCTCGACCGTCATCCGCTTCATGATTGGATTTCCTGAACCCGTAAGTAAACGTCGCAACAACTGGGGAGTCGCCAAGCTGGTTAAGGCAGCGGATTTTGATTCCGCCATACGAGGGTTCGAATCC
>DATMIG010000355.1:0-4426 GCA_035554335.1 Burkholderiales bacterium | reverse complement strand
AGATCGACATCATCATCGAAGCGACCGGCAATCCGATCGCCGCGGTCGAGCACGCGCTTGCCGCATTCCAGCACGGCAAGCACGTGGTGATGGTCACCGTGGAAGCCGATGCGTTCTGCGGGCCGCTGCTCGCGCAGAAGGCCGCGGCCGCGGGTGTCGTCTACAGCCTCGCGTACGGCGACCAGCCGGCGCTGATCTGCGATCTCGTCGACTGGGCGCGCGCCGCCGGATTTCCAGTGGTCGCCGCGGGCCGCGGCCACAAGTGGCTGCCGCACTTCGCGCAATCGACGCCCGAGACCGTGTGGGGCTACTACGGCCTCACACCGGAGCAGGCGAAGGTCGGCGGCCTGAATCCGAAGATGTTCAATTCCTTCCTCGACGGCTCGAAGCCCGCCATCGAGACGAGTGCGGTCTGCAACGCGACGGGGCTCACGCCGGCGCCGCAAGGACTGATCTATCCACCCGGATCGGTGGACGAGATTCCCGCCCTGATGCGGCCCAACGACGAAGGCGGCGTGCTGCATCACAAAGGCCAGGTGGAAGTCATTTCATCGCTGCGCACGGACGGCACGCCCATTCCGTACGACATCCGCTTCGGCGTGTTCGTGGTGTTCGAAGGCGAGACCGACTACATCCAGCGCTGCTTCAGCGAGTACGGCGTGAAAACCGATCCTTCGGGCCGCTACGCGTGCCTCTACAAGCGCTGGCACCTGATCGGGCTGGAGGTCGGCATCTCCGTCGCTTCCGTCGGTTTGCGCGGCGAAGCCACCGGCTGCCCGACCGGATGGCGAGCTGATGCGATTGCCGTGGCCAAAAAAGAGTTGAAAAGCGGCGAAACGCTGGACGGCGAGGGCGGCTACACGGTCGTCGGCCGGCTCATGCCCGCCGCCGATTCCGCCGCGCAGGGCTGCCTGCCGCTCGGCCTCGCGCACGGCTGGAAGATGCTGAAGCCGGTCGCCGCCGGCCAGCCTTTGCGCTGGAGCGACGTGGCGTACGACGCGAACGCGACGGCTGTCCGCGTGCGCCGCGAGATGGAGAGCACAGTCGCTCCAGAAACCGATAGATCTCGGTATGGTCAGCCTGCGCCGGCAGCGAGCGCTGCGCGTCGCGCCACAGCCTGAGCGTCTCGCTTAGATAAGGCGTCCGCAGTCCGACGCCCTTGGCGAGCTCGGCGGCGATGCCGACGTCCTTCGCCATCAGCGCGAGCTTGAATCCCGACGCGAACGCGCCCGTCAGAACCTGCTGCGGGATCTTGCGCTCCGCCGTGCTGTTCTTTCCGGTCGATGCGTTGATCGCTTCCAGCATCGGCTTCGGATCGAGGCCGAACGCTTTCGCCACCAGCAGCACTTCGAAGCCGGCGAGCGTGCCGGCGGCGCCGAGATAGTTGTTGAGCGCCTTCACCGCGTGGCCGGCGCCCAGCGGCCCGCAATGGAAGATGTCCTTTCCCATCGCCTGCAAAATGGGCCGCGCGCGCTCCACGTCGCCGCTAGCGCCGCCGGCCATGATCGCGAGCGTCGCATCCTTCGCTTTCGCGATCGCGCCCGACACCGGCGCGTCGACCATGGCGATGCCGTGCGCCGCGAGCGCGCGGCCGAGCGCGCGCGAGCCCGCCGGATCGGCCGAGCTCATGTCGATGACGAGCGCGCCTTCGCGCAGGTGCGGCAACGCCTCGAGCACGACGTCGCGCACCACGCCGCCGTCGGGCAGCATGGTGACGAGGACATCCGCTTCTTTTACCGCCTCGCGCAGGGACGAGGCGTTGCCGTGCCCCGCCTGATCGAACGTGCGCAGCGAGTAGCCGGCCGCCGCGAGATGGGCGGACATCGGCCCGCCCATCGTGCCCAGCCCGATGAACGCTACTCTTTCGATGCGAAGACCTCTTTCGCACAGCGGAATGCGACCACCGCGGCCGGCACGCCGCAGTAGATCGCGGTCTGCAGCAGCACTTCCTTGATCTCGTCCTTGGTGAGGCCGTTATTCAGCGCGCCGCGCAGGTGAAGCTTGAGCTCGTGCTCCTTGCCGAGCGCGACCAGCATGCCGAGGTTGAGGACCGAGCGCATCTTGCGCGGCAGCCCCGGCCGGTTCCAGATGTCGTTCCAGCAATAGGTGTTCAGCAGCTCGACGAACTCCCGGTTGAAGTCATCGACGCCCGCCATCGCCTTGTCGACGTACGGTGCGCCGAGCACCTCGCGGCGCGTTTTGAGGCCGGCGTCGAAGCGTTCCTTATGCTGCCGTTTGTCCATCTTCATCTCCTGAGAAAGGCAGCCACTATACTTTCCCCGGTGAGAAACAGACTGCAGGATCGCGTCGCCATCGTTACCGGTGGCGGCCACGGCCTCGGGCGTGCGTACGCGCGGCGGCTGGCCGAGGAGGGCGCGCAGCTGGTGATCGCCGAACTGGACGGCCCCGCGGCCGAACGGGTGGCGGCGGAAGTCGGTGGCATCGCGGTCCACACGGACGTAGCGGACGAGAGGAGCGTGAACGATATGGCGCGGCGGGCTGTCGAGCGCTTCGGCCGCATCGACATCCTCGTCAACAACGCCGCCATCTTCCACACCGTGCCGATGTCGCGCGCGCCGTTCGACGAGATCGATCCGTCGGAATGGGACCGCATGATGGCGGTGAACCTGCGCGGTACCTGGTTCGCCTGCCGCGCCGTCATCCCGCAGATGAGGAAGCAGCAGTACGGCAAGATCGTGAACATCAGCTCCGGCACCGCGCTGAAGGGCACCGGATCGAGAATCCACTACGTGACGAGCAAGGCCGGCATCCTCGGCTTCACGCGCACGCTCGCCATGGAGGTCGGCCAGGACAACATCTGCGTGAACTGCATCGCGCCCGGCAGCACGCTGTCGGAGGAGAATCCGGCTGAATCGATCGTGAAGTACCGGCAGGCCGCCGCCTCTACCCGTGCCTTGCAGCGCCTGCAGAAGCCCGAGGACCTGGTCGGCGCGGTGGCCTTCTTCGCTTCCGCCGACAGCGATTTCATCACCGGCCAGACGCTCGTCGTCGACGGCGGCGCCTGCATGCACTGAACCCCAACAAATTCCTACTGAAATTCCTATGACATACGAAATCAACGCCGAGTGGGTCCATGTGCAGTACGCCGAGAGCTCCCAGTTCCGGGAGGTCTACGGCTTTTCCGGCTCGCAGGGGATGGTCAATTGCGAAGGGGTTCGTTACCTGCCGAAGGGCAAACCCTCCAGGACGCTCGCCGTTTACATGCATCCGGCGACCACGCTGCAGCTCCTGCCGATGCCGCGCGCGATGGCGCAAGCCGGCGTGCACGTGCTCTGCGCCGGGTCCCGCTTCGCGAAGAACGACGCGCCGCTCATCATGGAGAAGGTCGTGCTCGACCTCGGCGCCTATATTCGCCACGCCAGGGAGAAATGGGGCTACGAGAAAATCCTGCTCTGCGGCTGGTCGGGCGGCGGCTCGCTGTCGCTTTTCTACCAGCAGCAGGCCGAGAAACCGAGCATTACGCAGACGCCAGCCGGCGACCCGGTGGACCTGAAGGGGGCGAAACTGATCCCGGCGGACGCGTTCATCTTCCAGGCAGCGCATCTCTCGCGCGCGCATACCTTCTCCGAGTGGATCGACCCGAGCGTCGTGGACGAGGCCGACCCGGACCGGCGCGACCTCGAGCTCGACATCTACAACCCGAAGTGCCCGAACCAGCCGCCGTACACGCCGCAATTCGTCCAGCGGTTCCGCGCGGCACAGCTGGCGCGGGTGCGCAAGCGAACGGCGTGGGTGAAGGAAACGCTGGCCCGGCTGAAGAAGATGAACACCGGCGAGATGGAGCGCGGCTTCACGACCTACAGGACGCTGTGCGACGTGCGTTTCATGGACCCCGCCATCGAGCCGAACGACCGCAAGCCGCGCTGGACCTTCATCGGTGAGCCCGAAACCGCCAATACGGGGCCGATCGGCCTCGCGCGCTTCTCCACGCTGCGTGCCTGGCTGTCGCAGTGGTCGCCCGACGACTCGAACGCGGACGGTCCGCGCTGCGCGAGGGACGTTTCCGTGCCGCTGCTCGCCATCGAGAACTCGGCCGATGACGCCGTTCCGCAATCGCACACCGGCATCATCTACGAGGCCGCGGCGAGCAAGGACAAGACGATGCGCGTCATCAAGGGCGCGACGCACTACTACCAGGGACAACCGGAGCTGCTGAAGCAGGCGGTCGATCTTTGTGTAGGATGGATGGATAAACAACATTTGATCGACTGAGGAGGGGGACATGAAAAGGCTTTACGCATTCCTGGGCGCGCTGTTGGCCGCGGGCGTCGTCCAGGCGCAGGACACCATCAAGATCGGCGTGATCACCGATCGCGTCGGCGTATCGAAGCCCTATTCGGAGCCCTCGACCGAGGGGCTGATCTTCGGCGCCGAGGAGATCAACAGGAAGGGCGGCATACTCGGC
>DATMIG010000354.1:0-11847 GCA_035554335.1 Burkholderiales bacterium | reverse complement strand
CAGCTCGCCCACCTCTACAAGTGGACCGACCTGATCTACACCCACTTCTCGGCGCGCGTGCCCGGCACCGAGGATTTCCTCATCAACCCCTACGGGATGATGTTCGACGAGATCACCGCGTCGAACCTGGTGAAGATCGGCTGGCAGGGCGAGATCAAGGATGACCCGCTCGGCATGGGCGTCAACGAGGCCGGCTTCATCATCCACAGCTGCATGCACGAGGCGCGCCCCGAGATCAACTGCGTGATCCACACCCACACGCGCGCGACGGTCGCGGTATCGGCGATGAAGTGCGGGCTGCTGCCGATCAGCCAGCACGCGATGATGGTGCAGGCCGACGTGACGTACCACGACTACGAAGGCATCGCGCTCTACAAGGAAGAGCAAGCCCGCATGGCGCGCGACCTCGGCAAGACGTCGCACGCGATGATCCTGCGCAACCATGGCCTCCTCGCGCTCGGCGAGACCGTGCGCCGCGCGTTCGAGGTGATGTACTACCTCGACTGCGCCTGCCAGATCCAGATCGACGCGATGTCGGGCGGCCTGCACAACGTGCAGCTGATGAGCGACAACGCGGCGAAGACCAGCACCGAGCAGTTCAACCGCCCGAACCGTCCGGGCGGCTACAAGGACTGGCCGGCGCTGCTGCGCATGCTCGACCGCAAGGGCGTCAAGTACGCTGTATAGCGGGCTGCCGCCTCGCCGGTAGCTGCAGCACGGTGAGGATCGCGGCGATGGTGCAGCCGAACACGATGTAGAAGATGCCCTGCGGATGGCCGTGGTCCATCAGCCATCCGCACAGCACCGGCGTGGCGAGCGAGCCCAGGTCCAGGCCGGAATAAACGAAGCCGAAGACGCGGCCCGTCGCCCCGGGCGGCGTGGCCGCGCGCACGATCAGGTCGCGCGACGGGTACGTGATGCCGATCGCGAGCCCGGACACGGCGAGGATGACCGGTAGCGCCGCGCCGGGAATGACGCCGAGCGCGATGACGAGCGCGTTGACCGAAGCGATGGCGAAGCCGCTGGCCGCGACGCGGTCGTAGCGCGTGAATCGCGTGGTCACGAAGCCGCCGGCCAGCATGCCGGCGGCCGAGCCGAGGATGTAGGCGGTCAGCGCCGATGACGCGAGCCCGGTGCCGACGTTGAAGAACTCCTTCATCGCCGAGACGCCGAACTGCTGCAGCGCGCCGAGGCCGGCCGCGTGCAGCGTGAAGAACGCGAAGCACATCATCACCGGGATCGCGAGCAGGACGCGCGCATCGACGGGGCCTGTGTCGCGCTTCTTGGTCGCTTCACCGTGCACGACGAAGAGCTTCGCGTTCGAGCCGATCAGCACGAGGACGATGAAGACGAGTCCGGCCGCGGCGAGCAAGGCGTTGTGCCAGCCATACGCGCTGCCGACGGCGGCACTGAACACGGGCGCGGCGGCATAGCCGAGCATTCCCGCCACGCCATGCGTGCTGAAGGCGTGGCCGAGACGCTTCTGCGCCACCGTGCCGTTGAGGATGGAAAAGTCGGCCGGGTGGAATACGCAGTTGCCCGTGCCGGACACCACGGCGGCGGCGAACAGCATCGCCGGCCCGCGTGCGAAGCTCATCATCAGCGCGCCGACCACATCAGCGCGAGGCCGCCGAGCAATACGTTGCGGCCGCCGAAGCGGTCGACGACGAAGCCCGCCACCGGCTGGAGCAGCGCCGAGACGGTGAAGAACACCATCAGCACGCTGCCGAGCACCGCGTACGACACGCCGAGCTCGTCGCGCATCATGGGGAACAGCGGCGCGAGCACGAGCTGCATGAAGTGGCTGATGGCGTGGCCGATCGCGATGAGGCTGATGATGCGGGCGTCCTTGCTCACTCGAGTCCCTTGATGAATCGCGTCACCGCGGCCAGCGTCTTCTCCGGCTGCTCGCGAAACGGCGCGTGGCCGCAATTCTCCAGCTTCAGGAGCTCGCACGGGCCCTTCACCTGACGCGCGATGTCGTCCAGCTGACGCATGGTGCCGTAGATGTCGTCATGGCCCTGGATCGCCAATACCGGGCAGGTGATCCGCGGCAGAAAATCATCGCGGATGTCCCAGCTCACGAAATCCGCGTCCAGCCACACATCCGCCCAGCCGTAGAACGTCTTGCGCGCGTCGCGGTGATAGCGGCCGAGCTTGTCCTTCAGGTCCGTGCGCTCGAACGCCTGCGCCGCCTCGGCGATGGACGTGAGGCACACCGGCTCGATGAACACGTGCGGCGCCATCGCCACGACGCCCCGCACCGCATGCTGGCCGCCGGCGTGGATGAGCGCGATGGATGCGCCGTCGGAGTGGCCGACGAGGATCGGCTTCTGCACTTTCAAAACCCTGAGAAGGTCGGGTAAGGCGCTCAGCGCCTCATCGTGCATGAAGCGCACGGTGCGCTTTCGCTCAGCGAGCACGTCCGACTGCCCATAGCCGTAGCGGTCGTAAACGAGCGCGCGGCATCCGGTGGCGGTCGCGACCTGCTGCGGAAAGTCGCGCCATTGCCGGATCGAGCCGAGGCCTTCGTGCAGGAAGACGAGCGTGGGCTTGCCGCTGTCGCCATCGATCCACTCGTGGTGGATGGAGCGGCCCGCCGCCGTCGCATAGGGCATGGGTGAATTTAGCACGCGATAATCGCGCGCTCGATGCGTTTCGCAACCTGGCTGGTCATGCTCGCGACGCTCCTGCTCTGGTCCGGCAACTGGATCGTGGCGCGGGCGGTGCGCAATGACATCTCGCCGGGCCTCGCGACCACCGGGCGCGTGCTGATCGTCATCGCGCTCTTGCTGCCGTTCACCTGGCGCGGGCTGGCGAGCAAGCTGCCGCAGCTCACGCGGCGCGACTGGCTCTTTATCGCCCTCCTCGGCCTGACCGGCGGCGGGCCGCACCTCGGCTTCCAGTGGCTGGGGCTGCACTTCACCACCGCGACGAGCGGGACGCTCTACCTCTCGACCACGCCGATCTTCATCCTGCTGCTCGGCGCCATCCTCGGCGACGCGATACGAGCGCGGCAATGGATCGGCGTGGCGATCTCGTTCTGCGGCGTGGTGCTCATCGCGACGCAGGGCAACCTGGGCGGGCTCAGCTTCAACACCGGCGACCTGATGGCGATCACCTCGATGGTGATGTGGTCCGGCTACACCGTGACGCTCGCGCGGCGGCGCGATCCCCTGTCGGTGCTGGAGCTTCTCACCATGGTGTGCGCGTTCGGGGCGCTCTTCATGATTCCATGGCTCACGGTCGAAGCGTTCATGGGCATGCGGCTCAGCCTCTCGCTGCCCGGCGCGCTCGCCGTGGTTTACTCGGCGATCGGCTCGCTCCTCCTCGCCTTCGCCGGCTGGAGCTACGTCGTGCAGCGCCTCGGCCCGGCCCGCGCCGGCGCGACGATGCACCTCATGCCGGCGATCGGCATCTTGCTGTCGGCGATCTTCCTGCAGGAATATCCGCGCTGGTTCCACTTCGTCGGCATCGCCATGATCCTCGCCGGCGTGGCTACAGCTTCATCGGTTTCCCGTAGCCGGTGAGCTCGAGATAGCCGCGCCCAACCTCCTCCTTGCCGGCGTACGCGCGCACGGCGCCTTCCCAGTATACGGTGCCGACGCTCGCGCGAGCGTCGAGCTCCTGGTCGTCCATCAATGGTTCGAGGCGCAGGTCGTTCACCTGCATGGACACCGGGTACTCCACGCCGGTGCGCGGCGACTTCCACGTGCGCAAACGCTTGAAGGCGACACCGGGCGGCGCGTAATGGATGCCGCCCGTCTTCGCGCGCATCTCGAACGCCATCATCGAGCGCCCGTCGAAAAAGTTGATACCGGTCCAGTCCCAGCCGGCCGCTTCCGGCGCGAGGTAGGCGCTCGACCATTCGTGATCGAGCCATGCCGTGCCGCTCACCTTCCTGCCGTTCACGCTGCCGGATACGCCGAGCTGCGGCTGGCTGTAGTAGTAGCTCGCCTCGTGCGGGCGACGGCCCTTGCGGCTGAACCCATGGTCGCCCTGCAAGACCGGCGGCGCGCTGACCGAGAAGGCAAGGTCGAAATCGAATTCGCGCGCCGCGACGCGCGCCCGGTATTGCCGGCCTTCGAGGAAGAGCGACCAGTCGTCGATCCAGACACCGGTGCGCGCGGTCTCGGCCTCGGCGAGCGAATGGCCGGCGCGCGCCGCGGCCTGGTCGTGCAGCAGGTGGCCGCGCTTCGGGTCGGCGAGCGCGGCGTGCGCGAAAAGGACCTGGCGCGGCGTGAAGGTGCTGGGATTGGCGCTCTCGTTTTCGGGCCGCGCGCGGAAGAAGGTGATCTGGAAACCGAGGGTGCCATCGAGCCAGCCGGTCACGTACCACCACTCGGTGCGGAAGTCCGGGTGCGCGCCGTGGTCACGCGGGAAGACGAGCGGCCGCGGCACCACCTCCGGGTACCGAACCTTGTCGGCCCATGCGAGCGCCGGCAGCATCGAGAGGCCGAGAAACGTTCTGCGCCGCATGGAGGTTTATCCTACAGGCATGGGCTATCGCTTCTTCATCGCCGATGTGTTCACCGACCGGCCGTTCACCGGCAACCAGCTCGCCGTCCTGCCCGACGCCGAGGGCTTGTCGACGCGCGCCATGCAGGCGATCGCGCGCGAGTTCAACTTCGCCGAGACGACTTTCATCCTGCCGCCGAGCGCGCCGGCCTTCGCCGCGAAGGTGCGCATCTTCACGCCGAAGACCGAGATGCCATTCGCCGGCCACCCGACCATCGGCACGGCCGCCGTGCTCGCGCATCTGAAGCGCGTCAAGGTGCCCGGCACCGCGGTGCTCGAGGAAGGCATCGGCCCGGTGCCGGTCGAAATGACGGCGCAGGGCGGGCGGCTCGTCATCGAGCGGCCGGTCGAAGTGCCGGCCGAGCGTCCGCCGCGCGAAGCCGTGGCGGCGGCGCTGTCGCTGCCGGCCTCGGCGGTCGAGGAGACCTGGTTTGCGAACGGCGGCGTGCGCTTCTGCTTCGCGCGCCTGAGAGATCGTGCGACCGTCGACCAGGCGGTGCTCGACCGCGCGGCCTGGACGAAGCATTTTGCGGATGCCTGGGCACCGAGCCTCTATTTCTTCACCGGCGACGAAAACCTTTACGTGCGCATGTTCTCGCCCTTGCTCGGCATCGAGGAGGATCCGGCGACCGGTTCGGGTGCCGTCGCCATGGCCGGCGTGCTGGGTGAGCGGTTGGTGCAGCGGGAAGGCACGTTCACCTGGCTCATCGATCAGGGCGTCGCCATGGGTCGGCCGAGCCGGCTCGAAGCGATCGCCGAAAAGCGCGACGGCCGCGTGGTGCGCATCAAGGTCGGCGGCGCGACCGTGATCGGCGCCGAGGGCACGATCAACGTGCCCGACGGATATTAGCTACCAGTCTTCGCGCACCGCGCGGACCGGGCCCATGCCCATCGCCTGGCGGCCGGACAGCACTGCGGTGATTACGGCCAGTACGACCAAAACCGCGATCAGCGAGCCAAGGAGCAGGAACGGCGCGTGGAGGTCGATGCTCCAGTTGAACGACTGCCGGTTCACCACATAGATCAGCACCAGGCTGACGATGCCGCCGCAGAGCAGGCCGGCGATGGCGCCGAGCGCGGCGAGCAGCGCCCCTTCCGCGGCGAGCATCGAGCGGATCTGTCCCTTCGTCAGGCCCAGGTGCCGCAGCATGCCGAACTCGCGTCGCCGCGCGAGCACGACTGCGCCGAGGCTCGAAGAGAGACCGAACAGGCCGACGAGAACGGCGACTGCTTCCATCGCATACGTGACGGCAAAAGTGCGATCGAAAGTGCGCAGCGAGAGCGCGCGGATCTCGCTCGAGTCCGCCATGTCGAGCTGATCGCCGCCGGGCAGCCGCCGAATGGCGTCCGCGGTGGCCGCGGGCGTCGCGCCGGGCGCCAGCCAGAGGGCCGCGTCGTTCACGTGCCGGTCGGCCGTAACGGCGACGTAATCGCTGCGCTCGACCAGCAGTGCGCCGTGCTGGCGCGCGTAGTCGCGAAACACGCCGGCGACGGTGAACTGATGCGCCTTGCCCGATAGCGGCAGCGTGACGGTCTGACCGGCGCGGAAGCGGTAGATGTCGTTCACCGCCTCGCTCACCCACACCGGCCTCTGCGGCACGACGGGCGTCGTCTCGACCATGGGGAACGCGGTGGCGGCGTGGTCGCGCGCGATGAGCACGAGCGGCGGCCGCGCCGGATCGAGCAGCACGCGGCCGCTCCGCAGGAAATCGACCGCCTGCACCTGCGGCAGCGCGCGCACGCGCTCTTCGAAGCCGGGTTCGAGGAATCCGGTGTCCCCCGCGTTCGTCGTGCGCAGATAGAGATCCGCCGGCAGCACGGTGCCGAGCCACGCGTCGACCGAGTGGCGGAACGACGCCACCATGATCGCCATCGCGGCCATCAGCGAGAAGCTGGCGACGATCGCGGCGAGGCTCACCGCCGCCTGCCCGGGCGCGGCGCGCAACTGCGCCAGCGCGAGCGCGAGGCCGGGATTGCGCGGCAGCGGCAGAAGATCGAACACCGCTCGCGAAAGCCGCGGCATGAGCGCGATCGCGCCGACGAGGAAAGCGGCGATGGCGAGGTAGCCGAAGATCGGCAGGCCGTTCACGGGAGGCAGCTGGGCGAGGACGAGGCCGAGCACGATGAGCACGATTCCCGGCCAGGCCGCCGTGCCGCGGGTGAAGAGCGTCTGCTCGTCTCCGGCCTTCAGGGCGCGCGCGGGCGGCGTGCGGGCGGCGTCGAGAGCGGGCAGCAATGCGCCAACGGTGGAAATGGCGACCCCTGCGACAAAGTAGCCCAGGGCGGCGAGCGGCGACGGGTCGAGCTGCGGCGTGATGCCGCTGAACATCCGCGCGCCAAGGTCGGCGCCCCAGGTGCGCACGGCAAAGAGCGCGAGCCCATAGCCGAGCGCGAGGCCGGCTAGCGAGCCGATCACCCCGAGTGCCGCTGCTTCGAGCAGCACGAGGCGCGCGAGGCCGCCGCGCCGCAGGCCGAGGACGCGGAGCAGCGCATGCTCGCCACGCCGGCGCACCGTCTCGAGCGCCTGCGCGGAAAAGACGAGGAAGCCGCCGGTGAACAGCGCCACCATGGCGAGCACGTTGAGGTTCACGCGGTAGGCGCGCGACGGGTACGCGCTCGCCTGCTCGAGGCTCTCCACCGCCGAGGCGTGCACGCCGGGCGGCAGGAGCCCCTCGACCTCGGCGAGGACGCGATCGCGCTGGGCGCGCGGCTTGAGCCGGATGTCGAGCCGATTCAGCTCGCCCAATCGCTGGAAGCGCCATTGCGCGGTGGCGATGTCGACGAGCGCCGCCTGGCCGCGCAGCGCGGACGATGGCAGCACGGCCGCTACGCCGAGATTGATGCCGGTCTGACCGACGACGACACGGAGCGTGTCGCCCTTTCCCAGCCCGAGCGAGGCGGCCGCCCCGGCGGAGAGGAAAACCTTGTCGGGCGCGAGCAGGTCGTAGCGCTCATCGAGCACCAGCGCCGGCTGCAGCACACCCGCGCGGAGGATGTCGACGCCGATCACGCGCAGCGTGCGCTCGCCGCCGGCGACGCCGACGTCGAGCTCGAGCATCGGGCTGACGAAGGCGACGCCCGGCAGCTTGGCGACCCGGGGGTAAAGCGATTCGGGGAATCCGCTGCGCCCGCCACGCACCTCGATGTCCGCCTCGCCCGCCACGGCGCGCACCGCGGCAGCCACGTCCTCCACCGCCGAGCGGTTGACGAGATGCACGGCATAGCCGAGCGCGACGCCGAGAGCGATGCCCATCACCGAAAGCAGCAATCGAGCGCGCGGGCGCCGCGAGTTGAAGACAGCGAGGAGCCGCAGCATGCGCGGCTACTATACTGCCCCGCATGCGGCTGCTCTTTCTCCTCGCCCTCCTCCTTTCATTGCCGGCAAGGGCTCAGGAGGCACCCGAGTGGTTCGCGCAATCGCTGCTGCATCTGCCGGACGACGTCGCCGAGGCGGCGCGCGAAGGCAAGCGCGTGATGCTGTACTTCGGGCAGCCGGGCTGCCCCTATTGCAAGCAACTGATGGAGGTGAACTTCCGCCAGCGCCCGATCGCCGAGCGCATGCAGAAGGAATTCGTGTCGATCGAGCTCAGCATCTTCGGCGACCGCGACGTCACCTGGACCGATGGGCACGGCACCACGGAAAAGAGGCTGGCGGCCGAGCTCAAGGTCCAATACACGCCAACCCTCGTGTTCCTCGACGAGAAGGGTGCCGTCGCCTATCGCGTCAACGGCTATTACGCGCCGCCGCGCTTCCTCGCCGCGCTCGACCAGGCATGGGGCCGCGCGCCCTCGCCCACGGCGCGCGGCGGCAAAGCGGAGATAACCGACGAGCCGTTCTTTCTCGCGCTGAAGGACCTGCGGCGCCAAAAGCCGCTCGCGGTGCTGTTCGAGACGCCGTATTGCGCCGAATGCGACGGGCTGCATGCCGCCGCGCTGCGTCATCCCGCTGTGCGCGCCGAGCTCGCGAAGTACGACGTAGTCCGGTTCGCACTGTCGTCGACGGACGTCATCACCACGCCGGGCGGCCGGCAGGCGAAGGTCGCCGACTGGGCGCGGTCGCTGAAAATCGACTATGTGCCGACGATCGTCCTCTTCGACGCCGGCGGCACGGAGCGCCTTCGCATGGAAGCGTACTTCCGCGCTTTCCACGTGGCCGGCTCGCTCGCGTACGTGTCGAGCGGCGCGTGGCGCAGGGAGCCGTCGCTGCAGCGCTTCCTTCAGGCGCGCGGCGACGAGCTTCGCCGTCAGGGAAAGCCTGTAAACCTGTGGGACTAGCGCCCGCGGGTTGAAGCGTCTTCGCGCAGCGGGCACCGTGTTGGTGTGCGTCGCGCGCTACTCATCGTCGGTGCCTGCTCCCTGCTCTCGGCGTGCGAGCCGGTGGCCATCGCGCTGCTCGGCGCCGGCGCCTCGACCGCGTTCCGCTACAACATGGACGGCGTCGCCGCGCGCACCTTCACCGCGGCCGCCGCGGACGTGAAGAGCGCCTCGCTCGGCGCGCTCGAGCGCATGGGACTCACGCTCGATTCCACCACGCCCACGGAAACGAGCGAGGTCATCGTCGCGCGGGCGCCGAATCGCGAGATCGAGCTGGAGCTCGAGCCGATCACCAAGCAGGCGACGCGGCTTCGCGTCACCGCGAAGGGTGCCAGCATCTTCTACGACAACGCCACCGCGCAGGAGCTCGTGCAGCAGACCGGGAAAATCCTGGATGCGGCGGCGCTCGCCAAGGCGAACGCGACGCCGACCGCCGCCGCCGGCGCGAGCCTCAGCCCCAACTAGCGGGAATTCAGCGCCGCAGGATCTCGGCGTCGTCGTCGACGGGCTTCGCCATCTCCGGCTCGCGCGCGAGGAGCTGCTCCAGGCGCTGCACGTGGCGCTGCTCGTCGACCGCCATCTCGGCGGCGAACGCGCACAGCGTGTCGTCGTTCGCGTTTTCCGCGACGTCGATGTAGAAGTTCTGCGCGCGCCGCTCGGTGGCGAGGGCGACCTGCAGCGCCTCGCGCGGCGTGCGCGGAGCGCGCGGCTTGTCGGTGTTCGGCCCGAGGAAGTGCCAGGCGTACTCCCACTCGGCGATCGCCGGCAGGTCGCGCTCCGCGGTGCCGAGGGCGAGCGCCTCGTACTGCTCCTGCTCCTCGCGGCCGATCTTCTCGAACTCGTCGGCGATGTGGTCCATGCCGCAGTCGCGCATGTAGCGCTCGAGCTCGACGTAGCGCTTGAACGCCTCGCGCTCGATGATGAGGGAGTGCGCGTAGAGCTCGATCAGCGTGCGTGGAAGAAGTCTCTGTGCCATGGCTGCAAAGCTACCGTCAGGAAGTTACGCCCCGCTATGGAGCGCGCGCCCCCGCCATGGCCCACAGAGAATGTCGCCGGGTTTGTTAAACGGAAGTTACTGCGCCCTGATACCCGCCTCGCGGATCACGCGGCCCCACTTTTCCTTCTCGGCGCGGATGAAGGCGCCGAATTGTTCCGGGGTATCGGCGGCGGCGTACGCCCCGCCATTCCTCAGCTGCTCCTTCACGTCCGGCGCGGTATACGCCGTGACGAGCTCGCGGTGCAGCGCCTGCACGACACTCGGCGGCGTGCCGGCGGCCACCACGATGCCGTTCCACGCGATCGCCTCGAGCTGCGGCATGCCGAGCTCCGCGACGCTCGGGACCTCGGGCAAGATCGGCAGCCGCTCCGGCCCCATCACCGCCAACGCGCGCAGCTTGCCGCTGCGGATCGCAGCCGTCACCACCTGCGGCACGACGTAGGCGGTCGAGAGCTGGCCGCCCTGCAAGTCCGGGATCTCGGAGTTCACGCCTTTGTACGGCACTTCGAGCAGACGCGCGCCGAGCTCCATCTTCACCATGGCGCCGACCAGCTGGCTGATGGCGCCCGGCCCGTGCGCCGCATAGCTGAGGCTGTCGGGTTTCGCCCGGGCGAGGTCCAGGAATTCCTTGAAGGTGCGTGCCGGCACGCTCGGGTTCACCACCGTGAGGAGCGGCGTCATGGAAAAGCGGGACACCGGGATCAATTCCTCGTTGAGGCGGCAGCAGGTGTCGGTGGCGAGCAGGTCGCCGACCGCGTTGTTGATGAGCGCGAGGAAGAGCGTGTGGCCGTCGGCCGGCGCCTTGACGGTCTCGCGCGCGGCGATGAGGCCGTTCGCGCCGGGCCGGTTGTCGACGATGACCGGCTGGCCGAACGCTTCCGACAGCTTGGGCGCGATCTGCCGCGCGCGGATGTCGGGCGAGCTGCCCGCGACCGAGGGAACGATGATGCGGATCGTGCGGCTGGGAAAAGTTTGGGCCGAGGCCTGGGCGGCGGCGACCGCGCACGCGCAGGTGGTAAGAATGACAAACAGCGTTTTCAAAACGGGTTTTAGTGGCAATTCCAGCCTCCTCGCGGCATGATAGCTTCACGCTCTGGGGAGGCGCGAATGAGCAACGATAAGATCGATACCACGACCGGCATGCGCCGCATGAGCGCGCTCGAGGCACTGCGCAAGCAGGCCGAGAACCGGCCGAAGCAGGAAGATCCCGCGGTCGTCCGCGCGCGGATGATCGAAACCCTCAACAAGGAAATGCGCAGCACCTCGAGCTATATCGCCCAGGTCGGCGGCGAGATCAGCCAGGTGAAGCCGGAAGCCGGGCAGCCGTTCGAGATCCTGTTTCTCGGCAAGTTTCCCGTCTCGCTGGCCGATGCGTGGGTCGACAGCCGGCCGACCAAGGTCGAGGGCTACGATTGCCTGGCGAGCATCCAGGTGCGCTACCGCATGCACGCGGTCACGCCGGCGAAGGTCACGCTGCTAGGCGACGATATTGGCCGCCTTGATGCCCTGCTGAAGCCCCTCGGCGCCGACTACAAGATGATCGTCGAGCAGAAGAACGACTTCGGCCAGCCGCGCCGCGCGACGTTCGTCCTCAACGGGAAGATTTTCAGCCAGCTCGAGATCATCGCCGACTATACGAACCTCACCGTGAACCTCGAGCTCATCAACGTGCGCAAGCACGGCACGCGCCGGCATCGGCTGGCGGCCGACAGGTTCACCGACGTGGGCGACGATCTCGCCCGCTACATCCTCGGCGTCGACGACGAGTTCGAGCGCTTCCTCAAAGCGTAGCTACTGGGTGAGGTAGCTGCGCGCGAGCTGCAGCTCGGCCCGGTCGTCGCCCTTTCCGGCAACCTGCACGAGACGCGTGTAGTACTTGCGCGCCGACTTGACGTCGCCGGCCATCTCCGCCGCCAGCGCCGCGCCGTAGTAGCCGCGGAAACGATTCGGCTCGCGCTGCATCGAGTGCTCGTACTCGGCGAGCGCCTCCTTGGGCCGCTTCAGCTCCATCAGCAGGT
>DATMIG010000353.1:0-16458 GCA_035554335.1 Burkholderiales bacterium | reverse complement strand
GGGCCTGAAGGCGGAGCCGCTCGACGACGGCATCCGCTTTCCGATGTGGCCTCTTTACATCTTCGAATAGCTTGTCGGTCTATACGCCCGTATCCGATGCGCAAGCCGCCGACTGGCTGCGCAACTACTCGATCGGCACGCTGGTCGCGCTCGAGCCGATCAAGGCCGGCATCGAGAACTCGAATTTCTTCCTCACCACCACGCAAGGCCGCTACGTCCTCACGCTCTTCGAGCGGCTGCCGGCCGCCGAGCTGCCGTTCTACCTCGACCTGATGGCGCACCTCGCGCGGCACGGCATCCCGTCGCCCGCGCCGATCGCCGACCTCTCGGATCAGTATCTGCAGCAATTGAACGGCAAGCCGGCGGCGCTGGTGACCCGCCTTCCGGGCCGCTCGCTCGAGCAGCCCGGGGAAAAGGAATGCACGGAGCTCGGCGCGCTGCTCGCTCGCATGCATCTCGCCGGCCGCTCGTATCCGGCCTACCTCGAAAATCCGCGTGGGCCGAAGTGGTGGCGATTCGCGGCCGCGGAAGTGCGCCGTTTCCTGGACGACAAGCAGATCCAGCTGCTGGACGACGAAATGGCATTCCAGGCCCGGCACCGCTTCCCCGACCTGCCGCGCGGGCCGGTGCATGCGGATCTCTTCCGCGACAACGCACTCTTCGAGAAGGGACGCATCTCGGGCGTGATCGACTTCTATTTCGCGGGCGTCGATTGCCTGCTGTTCGACGTTGCCGTGTGCGCGAACGACTGGTGCCTGGACGCGAAGCATGGCCTCGAGGCGGCCCGCACGAAGGCGCTGATGGACGCGTACGAGGCGGTGCGGCCGCTCACGCCGCTCGAGCGCGAGGGATGGCCGGTGATGCTGCGCGCCGCGGCGCTGCGCTTCTGGCTCTCGCGGCTTTATGACTTCCACCTGCCGCGCCCGGGGATGCTGGTGCACGCGCACGACCCGGAGCACTTTCGCAAGATTCTCGAATGCAGGCGCGCATCGTAGGCGCGGCGCGCGGCGCGCGCTGGCTCGGCGACGGCTGGCGGCTTTTCCGCGGTGCGCCGCTCGGTTGGCTCGCGGCCGTCTTCGCCTATTGGATCCTGATGACGCTGGTGTCGTTCGTGCCGGTTGCCGGCATCGCCGCCGCGGCGGTGCTCGTGCCGGCGTTCTCGGTCGGGTTCCTCGCCATCGCCCGCGCCACCTCGCGCGGCTCGTCGGCGGACCTGGCGCTCCTCTTCGATGGCCTGCGCCACGAGCCGCGCTCGCAGCTCGTGCTGGGCGTGGTCTATCTCGCGTGCCTTGCGATGCTCCTGGGGGCGAGCACGCTCGCCGATGACGGCGCGCTCGCGCGCTGGATGCTGACGGGCAAGCGGCCGCCGGACGAGGTCCTGCAATCCGACGGCTTTTTCGATGCCCTGATCGTCGCCGGCATTCTGTACCTGCCGGTGATGGCGGCGTTCTGGTTCGCGCCGCCGCTCGCCGCCTGGCATTCGGTCGGCGCGGTGAAGGCGCTTTTCTTCAGTCTGGCCGCCTCGGTCATGAACTGGCGCGCCTTTCTCGCCTATGGCGCGGTCACCGCAATCGTAACAGTCGTGATTCCGTTCGCCGTGGTCGCCGTCCTTACCGCGACCGGCGCGCTGCGATTCCCGGCGGCGGCGCTCGTGTTCCCGCTGGTCTTTATCCTGCTGCCCACGCTCTTCGCGAGCTTCTATGCGAGCTATCGCGACGTGTTTGGGTATGATGCCGCGCCATGAAGCTACCCGAGCTTTCGGAAAGCGCCGCTCCCGAGTTCTCCGACGCGAAGACGTGCAAGGAGTGGCTCGAGCATGTGCCACTCGCCAACGTCGCGGCGGCGCAAGGCGAGCTCGTCGGGCAGCTCGAGGAGTTCAACCGCTTCCCGGTGGCTGCGGCGCAGCGCCTCGCGGTGCTGGAAACGTTGCGCGAGGCGGTCCACTTCGTGCAGATCGAGCAGGCCAAGCGCTTCTCGAACCGCGCGCTGCCGATGACGGACACCGAGAGCGCGGCCTTCGACGCCACCATCAAGCTCTGGCACCAGATGGCCATCGGCTACCAGCGCTGCCTCGCCGCGGCGCTGAACCGCGATTCCGGGATGAAGGCGCAGTCGGCGCTCATCTGCCAGCGCCTCGCGGCGTACATCGGGCTCAAGATGTACCACCACTACCGCGCGTACCGGCAGGTCCCGGCGGGCAACTGGCAGGCGCTGCACGCGGTGTATGCGGCAGCGGAAAAGCTGAACGTCGAGGACGACGCGGTGAAGGACTTCATGAACCGCGACATCCACGACACGTCGCCGCGCGTCGCGTATGCGCGCGCCGTTCTGATGGGCGTGTGCAGTCCCAACGAGCTCAGCCAGCGCCCGATCACGTTCATCGCCTTCCTGCTGGAGCGCTGGGCGTCGAAGCTCGAGATCTCGGCGAAACCGGTGGACGAGGGCGAGGGCGTGGCGCCGCTCACCGCCGACCTGGAAAGCGACGAGTGCCCGAGCCGCCGCGAGGGCGCCAATCCGAAGGACCCGCGCTACCTCGATACGCGCAAGCTCTCGAAGAGCCTGCGCAACCGCGTCGCGCTGCTCAGGAAGGGCGAGTCGCCGGCCAAGCTCGCGCTCGGCGAGGATTGCGTGCAGCCCGCCTGCGAGCAGCTCCTCGTCCACCTCTATCGCCAGTGGTGCGTCGGCAAGCCCAGCCGCGCGCTCGAAAGAAAAGCGATGAATTTCGGCGCCGAGGTCTGCACGGAGCTCGGCAGCATCCACTACTACATCTCCGGGCGCGCCTTCAAGGCGCCGACGCAGCAGGGCGAGCTCACGCAGAAGCAGCGCGACGAGATCGCCACCTTCGGCCACGTGGTGACGCGCGAGGCGGACGACTACAGCGCGCAGCAAGGCTTCCTCGTCGAGCACTGGCTCCTGCAGGACGAGAGCGCGCAAGGCATGCGCCTCGTGCGCAGCGCGGCGGAGAAGGGCAAGCGCCTGGCGCACGGACAGCTGGTCGGCGTGCGGCCGACGACCGGCGATCAGTTCATGATCGGCCAGGTGCGCTGGCTGACGCAGGCGGAAAAAGGCGACCTGCACGCCGGCATCAAGCTGCTCCCCGGGCTGCCGAACGCGATCGCGGTGCGCCCGACGGGCCTCAACATCACCGAGGACAGCTGGGTACCGGCGCTGCATCTGGGCCCGGTGCCGGCGCTCGACGAGCCGGAATCGGTCATCCTGCCGGCCGGCTGGTACAAGCCGAAGCGTGTCATCGAGCTGCACCTCGAGCGCTCCTCGAAGGCGATGCTGATGAAGGTCATCGAGCGCGGCATGGACTTCGAGCGTGTAGCCTACGAACGCGTGCCGTGAGCGACGACAAGACCCCCACGGGAATCACGCTGCACCAGAAGTCGCGCGTGCTCGAGATCGCGTTCGCCGACGGGCGCACGTTTCGCCTGCCCTATGAGTTCCTGCGCGTCTATTCGCCGTCGGCGGAGGTGCGCGGCCACGGGCCCGGGCAGGAGGTGCTGCAGACCGGCAAGCGCAATGTCGAAATCCGCTCCATCGAGCCCGTCGGCTCGTACGCTATACAGCCGGCATTTTCCGACGGGCACAGCACCGGCATCTATTCTTGGGAATACCTTTACGAGCTGGGCGAAACGCAGGACGAGCTCTGGCAGCAATATCTCGAGAAACTGAAGGCGGCGGGCGCTTCGCGCGAATGAGCAAAGAAGTCGATTTCGGCTTTCGCCGGGTGGCGGAGGAAGAGAAGGCCGATCGCGTCGGCGAGGTGTTCGATCGCGTCGCCGAGCGCTACGACCTGATGAACGACCTTATGTCGCTCGGCCTGCACCGCTTCTGGAAGACCTTCGCCATCGGCGTGGCGCGGCCGCGCCGCGGCGAGCGCGTGCTCGATGTCGCCACCGGCAGCGGCGACCTGGCGTCGGCGCTCGCGCGGCGCGTCGGGCCCGAAGGCGAGGTGTGGGCGACCGACATCAACCACCGCATGCTGGCGCGGGGCCGCGACCGGCTGCTCGACGCGGGCGTGGCCGCGCCCGCCGTGCAATGCGACGCCGAGCGGCTGCCGTTCCCGGATCGCTATTTCGACTGCGTGACGGTCGCCTTCGGCCTGCGCAACATGACGCACAAGGACCGCGCGTTGGCCGAGATGGCGCGCGTGCTCAAGCCCGGCGGCCGCCTCGTCGTGCTCGAGTTCTCGAAGGCGTGGGCGCCCCTGCAGCCCGCATACGACCTCTATTCATTCCGCGTACTACCCTGGCTCGGCCAGCGCGTCGCCGGGGCGGCCGAGCCCTATCGCTATCTCGCCGAATCGATCCGCATGCATCCCGACCAGGCGACGGTCGCCAACATGCTGGAACAGGCGGGGTTTTCCGAGGTCCAAGTATTCAATCTCGCCGCCGGCGTCGTGGCCGTCCATCGCGGCGTGCGGTTTTGATAGGATGGTCTTAGGAGGGTGCAACGATGGGTAAATGGTTGATGGGAATCTGCGTCGCGCTGCTCGCGGGCGTCATGGTCGCGACCGACGCGGAGGCGCGCCGGCTGGGCGGTGGACGCTCGGTGGGCGTGCAGCGCAACGTGACGCCGGCCCCGGCGAAGCCCGCGCCGCAGCAGGCGGCGCCCAAGCAGAATCCGCAGGCTCAGCAGCCGCAGGCGCAGCCGAGCCGGTGGGGCATGCTGGGCGGCATCCTCGGCGGCCTCGCGCTCGGTGGTCTTTTCGGCTACCTCTTCGGCGGCAACGGACTGGCCGGCCTGCTGATGCTTGCGCTGCTCGCCGTCGGAGTGGTGTTCCTGCTGCGCGCGCTGGCACGTCGTCGGGCGGAGGAGCACCCGGTCCAGCTCGCCGGCATGGGTAGCGAGACGGTGCGGGCGCCGATGCAGGCGAGCACGCAGGCGCCGGTGGCGATGTCGAGCGGCGGCCGCGTGCCGGCCGGCTTCGACACGGCGGGCTTCCTGCGGGCGGCCAAGATGAACTTCATCAAGCTGCAGATGGCGAACGACTCGGGTCGCCTCGACGAGGTGCGCGAATTCACCACGCCGGAGCTCTTCGACGAGCTGCGTACCGACATCCAGGCGGGCAGCCACACGGATGTGGTGTCGCTGAACGCCGATCTGCTCGAGCTCGCCAATGAGAAGAACAGCTACTGGGCGAGCGTGCGTTTCTCGGGCCTCGTGCGCGAGACGCCGAACGCCGAGCCGACCGGCTTCGAGGAGGTGTGGAACCTCGTCAAGCCGGCGGATGGCTCGAGCGGCTGGCTGCTCGCCGGTATCCAGCAGATGCATTGAGCGAGTCGACCACCCCGTCAAAGGCCACCCCCGCGGTGGCCTTTTGTTTTCTCGCCAACGCGCTGCTTGCGCGCGAGACGTGGGCGCGCGCGCGCCTGGAGTCCTTTGCCGGCCAGGGCTTCCAGCTGCGCCTGCCGCTCGCCGCACCCTTCACGCTCGTGGTTGCGCCGGATGGCCGCATCGAGCCGGGCGATGCGCCGGCCGCCGCGATCGTCACGCCGGGCGGCATCACGGGCGATAGCGCGCTCGCGGACGAGCTGCGCTATCTGCGCCGGCACCTGCGGCCGGACGTCGAGGAGGAGCTCTCGCGCTTCGTGGGCGACATCGCCGCCCAGCGGCTGGTCGGCGCGGCGCGCCGCTTCATGCAATGGCAGCTGGACGCGCTGGCGAGGATCACCGAGGCGGCCGCCGACTATGCGGTAAACGAGCGGCGTGCGCTGGTGCGCAGGCCGGAGCTCACGGATCTGGCCGCTCGCATCGACGAGCTGAACCGGGCGATCGCGCGTCTCGAGGAGCGGCTCTGATCCGGCTCCTGCGCCTCGTGCAGATCTTCGCCATCGCGGCGTCGCACGGCCTGCACGAGTTCATGCCGCGCATGCCGGGCGACGTGGTGCTGCGCCTGATCGCGGGCGGCCGGCGCGACCAGCCGCGCGGCCAGCGCCTGCGCGAGGCGCTCGAGCGCCTCGGGCCGATCTTCGTCAAGTTCGGCCAGATCCTTTCGACGCGGCGCGACCTCCTGCCCCTCGACATCGCGGACGAGCTGGCGAAGCTGCAGGACCGCGTGCCGCCCTTCGACCCGGACCTCGCCCTCGCCATCATCGAGAAATCGATCGGCCGGCCGCTCGCCGAGGCGTTCGCCACGATCGAGCGCACGCCCCTCGCCAGCGCCTCGATTGCGCAGGTGCACCTCGGCGTCCTGAAGGATGGTCGCGAGGTCGCGGTGAAGGTGCTGCGCCCCGGCGTCGAGCACCAGGTGGCGCGCGACCTCGCCGTGCTTCACAGCGCCGCCTCGCTCGTGGAGCGTCTTTCGGCCGAGGGCCGCCGCCTGCGGCCGCGGGAAGTCGTGGCCGAATTTGCGCGCCATCTCGACGAGGAGCTCGATCTCATGCGCGAGGCGGCCAACGCGAGCCAGCTGCGCCGCAACTTCGCGAATTCGCCGCTGCTCGCCGTGCCAGAGGTGTACTGGGACCTCTGCTCCGAGCGCGTGATGGTGATGGAGCGCATGCACGGCGTGCCCGTCTCGCAGATCGCCGCGCTGCGCGCGAAAGGGCACGACCTCAAGGCGCTCGGCCGCGCGGGGGTCGAGATCTGCTTCACGCAGGTATTCCGCGACGGCTTCTTCCACGCCGACATGCATCCCGGGAATATCCTCGTGGGCGACGATGGCCGTTATGTCGCGCTCGACTTCGGCATCATGGGCACGCTCACCGACGTCGACAAGAACTACCTCGCGCAGAACTTCCTCGGCTTCCTGAACCGCGATTACCGGCGCGTCGCGCAGGCGCATCTCGACGCGGGCTGGGTGCCGGCCGGCACGCGCATCGACCAGTTCGAGGCGGCGATCCGCGCGGTGTGCGAGCCGGTGTTCGCGCGGCCGCTGAAGGAGATCTACTTCGGCCGGCTGCTGCTGCGTCTTTTCCAGACCTCGCGCCGCTTCGGCGTCGAGGTGCAGCCGCAGCTCGTCATGCTGCAGAAGACGCTGCTCAACATCGAGGGTCTCGGCCGTGAGCTCGATCCGGACCTCGACCTGTGGACGACCGCCAAGCCCTTCCTCGAGCGCTGGATGAGCGAGCAGATCGGCTGGCGCGGCGTGCTGCGCAGCTTGCGCCAGGAGGCGCCGTACTGGGCGAATACGCTGCCGCAGCTGCCGCGGCTCGTGCATCGCGCGCTCGCCGAAGATCGCCTGGGCGCGCTGCGCGATGCGGTCGAGCGTCTCGCCGCGGAAAACAAGCGACGCAACGACCTGCTCGTGGCGCTGGTCGTCATGGCAGCGGCCGCCATCGCGCTTTTCGCCGCGCGCGTATTCTGAGGACTATGATGGCGCGCGCATGCTGATCGCCTCGGTCGTCGCCTACCTAGCCATCACGATCGGCATCGGGCTCTGGGCGGCGAAGCGGGTCCACAACTCGAAGGATTACCTCGTCGCCGGCCGCAAGCTGCCGCTCTACATGAGCGCGGCCACCGTGTTCGCGACCTGGTTCGGCGCCGAGACCGTCCTCTCGGTATCGGCGACCTTTACGCGTGACGGTCTGGGCGGCGTGGTGGCCGATCCGTTCGGCTCGACGTTCTGTCTGGTGTTCGTGGCAGCGTTCTTTGCGGCCGCCTTCTACCGCATGGACCTCCTCACGATCGGCGACTTCTATCACAAGCGCTACAGCAAGACGGTCGAGGTGGTGACGAGCGTCGCGATCTGCGTCTCGTATCTCGGCTGGACGGCGGCGCAGCTCACGGCGCTCGGCCTCACGTTTTCCGTCCTCTCCGGCGGCGCGCTGTCGCTCGAAGCGGGCATCTATCTGAGTGCGGTGATCGTCCTCGGCTACACCATCTGGGGCGGCATGTGGTCGGTCGCGCTCACCGATCTTTTCCAGTCGGTCGTGATCCTCATCGGCCTCGCCGCGGTGGCATGGCTGGTCGGCGACATGGCCGGCGGCAGCTCGAAGGTCATCGCCGCGGCCTACGAGGCGGGCAAGTTCGACTTCTTCCCGAACGGCGGCACGAAGGAATGGCTCGCCTTCGCCGCGGCGTGGGTAACGATGGCGATCGGCTCCATTCCGCAGCAGGACGTCTTCCAGCGCGTCACGTCGGCGAAGAACGAGAAGACGGCGATCGCCGGCTGCCTGATCGGCGGCGGCGTCTATTTCGCGTTCGCCTTCGTGCCGATGTTCATCGCCTATGCGGCGCTCACCATCGACCCGGGCTACTCCAGGCTCTTCGCCAGCGACGACGCGCGCGAGATCCAGCGCATCCTGCCCGACCTGATCCTCAACCGCACGCCGATGTGGGCGCAGGTGTTCTTCTTCGGCGCGCTCCTCTCCGCCATCCTCTCCACGGCCAGCGGCGCGCTGATGGCGCCGACCGCGCTCTTCACGGAAAACGTGCTGCGGCCCTTCGTCCCGCGCATGGGCGACCGGCAGTTCCTGCTCCTGCTGCGCGTGGTGCTGGTCACCTTCACGCTCGCCGCGCTGCTCTTCGGGCTCAACTCCCGCAGCACGATGTACGAGATGGTGCAGAACGCCTACAAGGTGACGCTCGTCTCCTGCATCGTGCCGCTCGCCGCCGGGATCTACTGGAAGCGGGCGAACAACGTCGGCGCCATCCTTGCCGTGGTCTTCGGCCTCTTCGCCTGGGGCGTGGCGGAGATGTTTGCCGGCGAAGCGACGATCCCGCCGCAGTTCGTCGGGCTCGCGTTCTCCGTGTTCGCCATGGTCGTCGGCTCCTTCGCGCCGCGGCCGATCGCAGCGGCGCATCCGCATCACGGACGCCACTAATTCCGCGGCTAATTTCACTCGCTTGCGCGCCTCGCCGCTCGCGCGGATGGCGTTCTGGGTCTACGCGGGCCTCACGGTCTACGCATCGCTCTATCCGCTGGAAGGCTGGCGCGACACCGGCGTTTCGCCGTTTGCCTACCTGCTGTCGCCCTGGCCGCGGTACGTCACGCTGTTCGACCTTTCCGCCAATGTGCTCGGCTACGTGCCGTACGGTTTTCTCTGCGCGCTCGCGCTCCATCCGCGTCTGCGTGGCGCAGCCGCATTCCTCGCCGCCGTGGCCAGCGCGCTCGTGCTGTCGTTGCTGCTCGAGGCGGCGCAGACCTACCTGCCGGCGCGCGTGGCGACGAATATGGACGTGCTCTGCAACCTTGCCGGGGCGGGGGCGGGTGCCGGGCTCGGCGCGCTCCTCGCGCCGGCGATGCTCGGCGGCCCGCTCAAGCGCTGGCGCTCGGCCGCGTTCTTCGAGGGCCCGGGGATCGACGTCGGCCTCGCGCTCCTTGCCCTGTGGCTCTTCATGCAGCTCAATCCCGCGACGCTGCTCTTCGCCGCGGGCGACCTGCGCGACCTGTTGGCCACGGGTCCGGGGCGTGCCCGCGGGCCGGAATTCTTCGTCGCCATCGAGGCCTTCACCGCGGCGGCGAACCTGGTGAGCGTGGGCCTTCTCCTCTCGGCGCTCATACGGCCGCCGCATTCAGCCCGCACGATGTTTGCCGCGCTGGTGCTGGCGGCGGTGGCGGTCAAGATCGCGGCCTTCGCCATCGTCATGAGGGCCGAGCATGTGCTCGTCTGGCTGACGCCGGGCGCGCAGATCGGCCTCGCGGCGGGCATCGTCGTCGCGCTGGTGGCGATGGCGTTGCCGCGCGTCGCGCGGCTCGGCTGCGCGGCGGTGCTCATCATGATGGCGACGGTGCTCGTCAATCTCGCGCCGCCCAATCCCTATCTCGCGGCGACGCTCAAGCTCTGGCAGCAGGGCCACTTCCTCAACTTCAACGGTCTTACGCGCCTCGTTAGCGCGCTGTGGGCGTTCGCCGCGCTCGGCTATCTGATCTTCCTCGCCTGGCGCCGCGAGGAGCGGCGGTAAAATGACGCATGTCTTATTACGCCAAGCATGTCTTCTTCTGCTGCAACCAGCGTGACGGCAGCCGCGTCTGCTGCAACGACAAGGGCGCGAGCGAGATCCGCGACTACGCCAAGAAGCGGGTCAAGGAGCTCGGCCTCTCCGGCGAGGGCAAGATCCGCATCAACCAGGCCGGCTGCCTCGACCGTTGCGAGGAAGGCCCCTGCATCGTCGTCTATCCCGAAGCCGTCTGGTACACCTACGTCGACCGCGGGGACATCGACGAGATCATCGAGGAACACCTCAAGAACGGCCGCATCGTCGATCGCCTGAGGATGTGAGGCCCGGTACCCGCCAGGAATTCGTCGCCGGCCCCGCCGGCCGGATCGAGTGCGCCGTCGATTCGCCCGCCGGCCCGAGCAAGGGCCACGCGCTGATCGCGCATCCGCACCCGCTCTTCGGCGGCACGAACGACAACAAGGTCGTGCAGACGCTCGCGCGTGCCTGCCTCGACCAGGGCTACGAAGCATGGCGGCCGAACTTCCGCGGCGTCGGCCAGACCGACGGCACCCACGACGAAGGCCGTGGCGAGCTCGAGGACCTCGCCGCCATCGTGCAGCAACTGAGGCCGGAGCGGCTGGTGCTCGCCGGCTTCTCCTTCGGCGCGGGCGTGCAGGTGATGCTCGCGCAGCGCGTGAAGTGCGAGAAGCTGGTGGTCGTCGGGGTGGCGGTCACGCGCTTCCAGCTCCCGCCCGCCCCCGCCGGCACGCTCGTCATCCACGGCGAGAACGACGAGACGGTGCCGCTCGCCACGGTGCTCGACTGGGCCCGCCCGCAGGATCTGCCGGTGATCCTGATCCCCGGCGCCGACCATTTCTTTCACCGCAAGCTGCAGCCGATCCGGAACCTGGTGCACGACGCGCTGCGATGAGCGTCGCCAAGGGAGTACTCGGCACTCGCGCGCTGCGGAAGCGCTATGGCGAGCTCGAGGTGGTGAGCGGCCTCGACCTCGACGTGCAGGCCGGCGAATGCTTCGGCCTGCTCGGCCCGAACGGCGCCGGCAAGACCACCACGCTGCGCCTGTGCCTCGGCCTCACCGATCCGGACGGCGGCGACATCGAGCTGCTCGGCGAGCCGGTGCCCGCCCGGGCGCGCGAGGCTCGCGCGCGGGTCGGCGTCGTGCCGCAGTTCGACAACCTCGATCCGGACTTCACGGTCGCGGAAAACCTGCAGATCTTCGCCCGCTACTTCTCGCTCCCATCGATCGACGCGAAGCTGCCCCGGCTGCTGGAGTTCGCCGGCCTCGCCGGCCGCGAGGGCGCGCGCATCACGACGCTTTCCGGCGGCATGAAGCGGCGGCTCACGCTTGTCCGCGCGCTCATCAACGATCCGCAGCTCCTCGTGCTGGACGAGCCGACCACCGGCCTCGATCCGCAGGCGCGCCACCTGATCTGGGAACGCCTGCGCCGGCTGACGCAGGAAGGCAAAACCCTCGTCCTCACCACGCACTTCATGGAAGAGGCGGAGCGCCTCTGCCATCGCCTTGCCATCATGGACCACGGCCGCCTGATCGCCATCGGCTCGCCGCGCGCCCTGATCGCCGAGCACATCGAGCCCCACGTGGTGGAGGTGCACGGCAACGGCATCGACGCCTGGATGTCACGCGCACGCGGCGTTGCGCCGCGCCTCGAGCGAGTCGGTGACACGGTATTCGCGTATGCGAGCGAGGTCGCGCCGGTGCTCGCCACGCTCGAGGCCCAGCGCGAGCTCTCGTACCTGCACCGGCCGGCGAGCCTGGAGGATGTGTTTCTAAAGCTCACCGGGCGGGATCTCCGCGACTGATGCGCTGGACGTCCATCTGGCTGCGCAACTTCCTCGTCTGGCGGAAGCTGTTCATCGCCTCGGTGCTCACCAACCTCGCCGACCCGCTCATCATGCTGCTCGGCCTGGGCTACGGCCTCGGCGCGCTGCTGCCGTCCATCGCCGGCATGTCGTACCTGCAGTTCTTCGCCGCCGGCACGCTGTGCTCGGCGACCATGATGACGGCCTCGTTCGAGTCGATGTTCTCCGGCTTCTCGCGCATGCACGGCCAGAAGACCTGGGACGCGATCCTGTACGCGCCGATAATCATCGACGACATCGTCGCCGGCGAGGTGGTGTGGGCGGCGAGCAAGGCCTGGCTTTCCGGCGCCACCATCCTCGCCGTCGTGGCGGTCTTCGGATTGGCCGCATCGCCCATCGTCATCCTGGCGCTGCCCGTCGCCTTCCTCGTCGGCCTCGCCTTCGCGGCGGTGGGCCTGATCATGACGGTGCTGGCGAAGAACTGGGATTTCTTCAGCTTCTACATGACGCTCGTCATGACGCCGATGACCATGATCTCCGGCGTCTTCTTTCCGGCCGAGCAGCTGCCCCGGCCGGTGCTCGCGGTCGCGCAGGCGCTGCCGCTCTATCACGGCGTCGAGCTCGTGCGGCCGCTGGTGGCCGGCCGCCTGCCCGAGGCCATCCTGCTGCATGCGGCGGTCCTCGTCGCCTACGCCGTGGTCGGCTACGCTATAGCCATCTACTTCGCGCGCCGCCGCTTTTCCGCCTAGCCGTGCTCTGGATCAAGTCGCTGCACATCATCTTCATGGTCACCTGGTTCGCCGGCCTTTTTTATTTGCCGCGCCTGTTCGTCTATCACGCGATGGCCGATGACCCGGTGTCGCGCGAGCGGTTCAAGGTGATGGAACGCAAGCTCTACTGGGGAATCATGACCCCGGGCGGCGTGCTGACTCTGGTCTTCGGCATCTGGCTCTGGCTCGGCTGGTTCCGCGGGGCGTCCGGCTGGCTGCACGTCAAGATGGCGCTCGGCGCGTTCCTCGCGGCGTATCACCTGTGGTGCGGAATGCTGCTGCGAGATTTCGCCGCGGACCGGAACAGCAAGACCCACGTCTGGTTCCGCTGGTTCAACGAAGTCCCCGTCCTCGTCCTCTTCGCCGCGGTGCTGGTCGTTGTCATCAAGCCGTTCTGAGAATTTTTTCGCTACCTGCCCGCGCGGCCTCGAGCCGCTGCTGGTGCAGGAGCTCGCCTCGCTGCAAATCACCGCCACCGCGGTGCCGGGCGGTGTGGCATTCGCCGGGCCATGGGCGGCGTGCTACCGAGCCAACCTCTGGTCCCGAATCGCCTCGCGCATCCTCTGGCGGGTGGCGCAGTTCGATTACCGGAACGAGCACGACCTGTATGCGACGGTGAAGGCGATCGACTGGCCGCGCTATTTCCGCGTGGAGCGCACGCTGCGCGTCAACGTCACGGCGCAGAAGAGCCCGCTGAAGAGCCTCGAATTCGCCACGCTGCGCATCAAGGACGCGGTATGCGACCGGTTCCGCGACAAGCAGGGCAAGCGGCCGAGCATCGATCGCGCGAATCCGGATGTGCGGGTGCACGCCTTTCTGGAAGCGAGCAAGGGAGCGCTCTACCTCGACACCTCCGGCGAGCCGCTCTTCAAGCGCGGCTGGCGCGCGGGCGCGGCGGATGCACCGCTGCGCGAGAACCTGGCGGCCGGCATCCTGATGCTGACCGGCTGGAAGCCCGAAGCCGTGCTGCTCGACCCGATGTGCGGCGGCGGCACCTTCCTCGTCGAGGCCGGCACGATGGCGCGCGGCCGGGCGCCGGGCGGCAAGCGCGCGTTCGGCTTCGAGAAGCTGGCGGCGTTCGAGGCATCGGCGTGGGAGAAGGTGAAGCGCGAGCCGCGCGGTGAAGAGAAGGCGCCCCAGCTTCACGGTAGCGATACCGACCCGAAGGCGCTGAACGCCACGCGGCGCAACCTCGCGGAGGCCGGTGTCGAGCGCTGGACGCGGATCGAGCGTGTTGACGTGCTCGAGCGCACAGCGCCGGCGCCCGCGGGGGTGATGGTGATGAATCCGCCGTACGGCGAGCGCATGGGGGGCGCCGACGAGCTGGCGCGCTTCTATCCGCGGCTCGGGGATCACCTGAAGAAGAACTTCGCCGGGTGGCGCTGCTACGTCTTCACGGCCGACCTGCGCGCGGCGAAGCTGATCGGCCTCTCGCCGTCGAAGCGCATTCCGCTATGGAACGGCGCGCTCGAATGCCGCCTGTACGAGTTTGAAATAGTCGCGGGCAGTCACCGCCGGCCCAAGTAGTCCCACGCTGGATTGCCTCCCGTGACGCGGGGACCATAGGCGTACTTCAGCCGCGATACGCGGGTGCCTGCCTTGTGGACGCGCAGCGGCTCTTCGCAGCTCGCGTCCTGCGGCGCCCACCTCTGGCGGAGCTTGCGCATGAGGTTCAGCGCGTCGAACGGCGCCTTCACCTTCACGTCGTTGTCGAAGTAGACGTACACGTCGCGCCCGGCCTTGTCCCAGGCGCGGATGCGGCGCGCCCAGCTGTCGAGCGCCTTGTCGGAATAGCCGCTCGTATAGATCTGCACGTCGCCGTGCAGCCGCACGTAGACGAAGTCGGACGTGACGTGGAACATCTTCGGCCATTTGCCGGCGGTGTCCGCCACCACGAGGCCAATGTCGTGCTTGCGCAGGAGCCGCGTGAACTCGGCGGTCATGAAGCTCGGATGCCGGATCTCGAGCGCGTGCCGCAAGGGGCGGTCGGCGTCGATGGCGAGCCGCGAGCGGCCGATCATGCGTGCATCGCGCTTGCGCGCGAGCGAGAGCGCCTCGGCGGTTGTTCGAGGCAGCAGGTCGAAGAACCGCGCCAGGCGCTGCTCGTGGTAGCGGAACATCGGCGGGAACTGCCAGAGGAACGGGCCGAGCTTCTCGCGCAGGTTGAGGATGCCGGAGGCGAAGAAATTGGCGAGCGGCTTCTCGATCTTCGTCAGCCGCAGCATGTGCGTGATGTAGCGCGAGCCCTTCACCGCGAAGAGGAAACCCTCCGGTGTCTCGCGATACCACTGCTCGTAGTACTCCGGCCGCTGCAGCGAATAGAACGAGCCGTTGATCTCGACGGTCGGGAAATGCCGGCCGCAGAACTCGAGCTCGCGGCGATGCGGCATGCCCTCTGGATAGAACACGCCGCGCCACGGGTCGTAGCGCCAGCCCGAAATGCCGATCCGGATCACGCGAACTTCAGCTTTTTCCAGGCCTCGAGCTGGCGCACGCGCTCGAGCTGCGCGTGGTCCGTGAGGTCAAGCGAGAGCGGCATCATCGAGACGTAGCCCTGCTCGAACGCCCAGCGGTCGGTGCCTTCCTCGGTCGCTTCGACCGGCACCACGGTGAACCAGTAGTGCGTTCGACCCATCGGGTCCTTTGCGGGCACCGTGCGCCCGTCGTAGTGGCGCAGGGACTGGCGCGTCCACAGGGTGCCCTTCGGCTGCTTCGCCGGGAAGTTGACGTTCACGAGGCACAGCTCCGGGATGGCCAGCAGCATCTCGAGCACCGATGCCACCCAGGGCTTCAGCATCTCGAACGCCGGCTGCTCGCCCGACGTGCTGAAGGCGATGCCGCGCAGGCCGAGGAGCGCTGCCTGCTTTGCTCCGGCCAGCGTGCCGGAGTGCCAGACGGCGTTGCCGAGGTTCGTGCCGAGGTTGATGCCCGACAGCACCAGGTCGACCTTTTCCCACAGCGTCGTGCCGAGCATGACACAGTCGCCCGGCGTGCCGTTCACGCGGTAGGCATCGAGGTTCGGCACGGGCAGCAGGGTCTTCTTGTACGTCAGCGGCCGCGAGGCGGTGATGGAAGCGCTGGCCGACGACATTTCCACGTCGGGCGCGACGATGCGCACTTCGCCGAATCGGGAAGCTACCTGCGCCAGAGCGGCTATGCCCGGGCTATAGACGCCGTCGTCGTTCGTAATCAGGATGCGCATACCTGCACCTCACGATGAACGTTAATTACGTCGCGCAGCAATTTGCGTGCGCATAACCCTGGTCCATAACCCCGGCGCCGGGCGCCAGGGCGCGAACGACGCGCGCAAGCTGGTGCGCTTCCTGGAAGAGCACGGCTACGAGGTGCGCTACCAGTCGGCGAAGGACGAGGACTGGAAGAAGGCCCTCAAGAAGCCGGCCGAGATGGTCGTCGTCGCCGGTGGCGACGGCACGGTGGCGAAGGTCACCCGGCGCATGGTGGGGCGCGGCATTCCGGTCGGCTTGCTGCCCTCGGGCACGGCGAACAACATCGCGCGCACGCTCGGCCTGCTCGACCGGCCATTCGAAGAGCTGGTGCGTGGCTGGCAGGGTGGACGCCGCGTGAAGCTGGACGTTGGCGTGGCCAAAGGCCCGTGGGGCGAGCGCTACTTCGTCGAGGGCGTCGGCGCCGGCATCTTCGCCAGCCTCCTCGCCAATCCGGCGGCCGAATCCTTGAAGCAGCGGAAGAATGCCGTGGAGAAGGCGCTCGACCGGATGAAGGCCCATGCCGAGGGCTGCGAGCCGATCGAGCTCTTCGCGCGCCTCGACGGCAAGGACATCTCCGGCCGCTACCTGATGCTCGAGGCGTTAAACCTGCGCTACGTCGGCCCCAACCTGCATCTCGCTTCCGAGAGCCAGGCGGGCGACGGCACTCTGGACGTGATCCTCGTCACCGAAGCCGAGCGCGAGCGGCTGCTTTACTACCTCGAGCACTGGCAGGAAAACCGCGAGCGCCTCGCCGTCCTGCCGGCGCGGCGCGGCCGGAAATTCGAGCTCGA
>DATMIG010000352.1:0-15234 GCA_035554335.1 Burkholderiales bacterium | reverse complement strand
TAGGCAGCCATGAGCTCTTCGTCCGGGGCCTCCGCCATTCATGGTCATTATCCCCGCGGAGCCGGTACGAACCCGGGAAACGGCTACGGCAAGGGTGCTAGCGGCACCGATTCGCGGATCACGCCGCGAGCGACCAGGTTTGCGTAGCTGTCGTAATAGAGCACCATGGTTTCCGCCGGCGCCGGTGTGGCGCGCTCGAAGGCCAGCTGTTGCGCGTAGGAAGCCTCGCGCCGGCCATGGCCGGTGCCCAGGCTCGATTCCGCGGCAGCGTCCCGCCGGGATCTTTCGCTCGGTCGAGGCGCGGCGATCGGCTGCGGGGTTTTCTTGCGGCGGAAGAGCGCCACGCCGATCACGCCGACGTTGTCCGGCCGGCCGGTGCGCGCGGCATACGAGTCGATCAGCGCGGTGAAGTAGAAGGCGGCCGTCTCGGCAAGGCTTTTTCGCCAGCCGAGGATGTCGTAGGACTGCCCACCCGAGAGCACATACCCGGTCTGCGAGGGATTCGCCGTCTCGCCGGAGATCACGTTGATCCCGTCCACGGACACCACGGCCAGCACGTCGTCGCGCTGCCGGTTGCGTACGCTGACCTGGTATTCGTTGCCCGGCTTGCCGACGACGTACGCCTTGCCTTCGTGCCAATGCACTGCCAGGCGCCTTCCTTCGGTGCGGTCATACACGGCGAGATCCGCCACGCCGCCATGCGCCACCGCCTCCCCGGCGCCGAGCCACGCAGCCAGCAGCAACCACGTTCGTGCATTCATGCTCATCCCTTTCTCTTTTTGGGCGGGAGGCCACGTGGCTTCCCATGCAGGATGAAACGAAAGCGCAACGCGAAAGGGTTAACGCCCAGAAACGCGTCATGGTTTCAGCTACATGGCCCTGCGAAAACGATGAGCGCCGTAATTCCGCTCGCGTACAATTCGCCGCTTCATTGACGGATCAAGAATGAAAAACGGCAAACCTTTTCCCATTCCGGTGCGCGCGAAACCCGCCGAGCCGCGAGCTCGGTATTCCTGCGCAAAGTGCCCCGGCTACTGCTGCAGCTATCCGGAGATCGAAATCACGCCGCGCGATATCGAGCGGCTCGCGAAGCGCTTCGAGCTCGGCTACCGCGAGGCCGAGGAGCGCTTCACGAAGTACGATCCCAAGGAAAAGGTGCGCCTCCTGCGCCACAAGAAGGACAAAGTCTTCGACACCGTGTGCATGTTCTTCGACCAGAAGGCGCGCCGCTGCACGGTATACGAGTCACGTCCCGGCGTATGCCGCGCGTATCCGGACAGCAAGCACTGCGGCTACTACGACTTCCTCAAGTTCGAACGGGCCCACCAGGCGGACCCGGACTTCATTGCTTTGACTTGAGCGCCTTCTCCCGGATGGCGGAAAGCGTCGTCGCCGGGGTAATCGCATCCGGATCGATCCTCAGCTCGACGAGCGCCGGCTTGCCGGCGTTGTAAGCGCGCTCGAACGCCGGCGCGAAATCCGCCGTCCGCTCCACTGTCTCGCCGTGCGCGCCGAATGCGCGCGCATAGGCTGCGAAATCAGGATTCCTGAGATCGGTGCCGTAAACGCGGCCCGGATATTCCCGCTCCTGATGCATGCGGATGGTGCCGTAGAGCCCGTTGTTCACGACGAGCGCGACGAAGTTCGCGCCGTACTGCACCGCCGTGGCGAGCTCCTGCCCGTTCATGAGGAAATCGCCATCGCCGCAGAACGCGATGACCGGACGCTTCGGATCGGCGAGCTTCGCGCCGAGCGCGGCCGGGAAGCCGTAGCCCATGGAGCCGTTCGTCGGCCCTAGCTGCGTGCGGAAGCCCTTGTAGCGGAAGTGCCGGTGCAGCCAGCTGGCGAAATTGCCGGCGCCGCCCGCGACGATGGTGTCGGCCGGCAGGCGGTCGGAGAGCCACTTGATCACTTCGCCATACTGCAAGCTGCCGGGCATCGGACGCGGCGTCGTCCATTCGAGGTAATTCGCACGCAGCGTCTGCACGTCGTTGCGCCAGGCGGGCTTGTCGAACTTCAGGCGCTCGAGCGCCTCGACGAACTGCGGGTAGCCCGAATTGATCGCCACCGCCGGACGGTAGACGCGTCCCAGCTCCTCGGCGCCGGCGTGCACATGGATGAGCGTCTGCTTGGGCACCGGGGCGTCGAGCAGGCTATAAGCGCTCGTTGTCATCTCGCCGAGTCGCGCGCCGATGACGAGCAGCACGTCGGCGTTCTTTACTCGCTCGGCGAGCTTCGGATTGATGCCGATGCCGACGTCGCCCGCATAGTTTTCGCTGCGGTTGTCGAAGAGATCCTGGCAACGGAACGACGTGCCCACGGGCAGGCCGTTCGCCTCGATCCATTTCTGCAGCCGCACGCACGCTTCGCGGTCCCATCCGCCGCCGCCCAGCAGGACGAAGGGACGCTGCGCCGCGCCAAGCAGCTTTTCCACCTGCTGCATGTCCGCCGGCGCAGGAGCCGGGCGGACGGTATGGTGCTTGGGTGCGTCCGCCACCGCCGCTTCGGCGAACAGCGTGTCCTCCGGCAGCGCGAGGACGACCGGCCCGGGCCGGCCGGCGCACGCGGTGTGGAAGGCGTGGCTCACGTATTCGGGGATGCGCTCGACGCGGTCGATCTGCGCCACCCACTTGGCCATCTGGCCATACATGCGGCGGTAGTCGATCTCCTGGAAGGCCTCGCGCTCGACGAACTCGTTCGGCACCTGGCCGATGAAGACCACCATGGGCGTCGAATCCTGGAAGCCGGTGTGCACGCCGATCGAGCCGTTGGTGGCGCCGGGACCGCGCGTCACGAAGAGCACGCCCGGCTCGCCGGTCAGCTTGCCGTACGCCTCGGCAGCGTAGGACGCGCCGCCTTCCTGCCGGCAGACGATGAATTGCATCCGGTCGCGCAGGTCGTGCAGGCCGTCGAGCACCGGCAGGTAGCTTTCGCCCGGCACGCCGAACGCGATCTTCACGCCTTGCGCGGCCAGCGCGTCGGCCAGGATTTTTCCGCCGTGGCGGGTCTTCAGATCGGATTTCATGCTGTGACCTTTTCGAATGCGCCGCGCAGCGCGGCGCAGCAGTCGGCGACGGCCGCCTTCGCCGTGTCGAGCACGCCGCCAAAGAGGATGAAGCCGTGCACCATGTCCGGGTACTCGCGGTATTCGACGCGCACGCCCGCGGCCTTCAGGCGCTCGGCGTACGCGCGGCCTTCGTCGAGCAGCGGGTCATAGCCCGCAGTGATGACGAGCGCCGGCGGCAGGTTCGCGTGGCTCTGCGCGAGGAGCGGCGAGGCACGCCAGTCCGTCCAGTCTTTCTCGTTCGGCAGATAGGCGCGCCGGAAATAGTCGATTGCATCGCGCGTCAGGAGATAGCCCTGCGCATTGCGCTCGTGCGAAGGCGTGGCGAGCCGCTGATCGGTGGCCGGATAGATGAGCAGCTGGAACGCGATGGCGGGACCGCCCGCCTCGCGCGTCAGCAGGGACACCGTCGCGGCAAGATTGCCGCCCGCACTGTCGCCACCCACCGCGATGCGGCCGATGCTCAGCTTGGCGGCGTTATCGGCAACGTAACGCGTGGCAGCGAAGCAGTCCTCGACGGCCGCAGGGAATGGGTATTCGGGCGCCAGCCGATAGTCGACCGACACGACGACGCAGCGCGCGCCGATCGCCAGCTCGCGGCACAGCACGTCGTGCGTGTCGATGTCGCCGATGGTCCAGCCGCCGCCGTGGAAGTACACCAGCGCCGGCAGCTTTTCGTTCTTCACCGGGCGATAGACCCGCAGCGTGAAGTTCTCGGTGACGAGCAGGCGAATCTCCGGCATTTCCGGCGCCTTCGGCGAGAGGATGGCGCGCGTGTCGCGATAGACGCGCCGCGCCACCGGTGCCGACACGGTGTGATACGGCGGCAGCGGCGAGCGCGACGCGCGCAGGAGGAGCTCGGCGACCTGCGGATGGAGCGGCATCTACTTGCCGGCCGCGAGCATCTTCTTCAGGCGGTCGACGAAGAAGGGCGCGCATTTCATGATTCGCGATTCCTGCCGCTTCATGAGCGGGCGGATCTTCTTTAGGTACTCCTGCCAGTCCGGGTCGGCGCCCATCGCCGCGCGGCACTTCTCGCGCTGGTCGAGGCTCTCGTAGGCCCACATGTGGATGATCATGTTGAGCGTGCCGATTTCGGTGAAGTAATAGCCGACCATGTGCGGCAGGTGACGAAGCTGCACCTTCATGCCGTCGTTCTGGTAGTGCTTCAGGTACTCGGCCGCCGTGCCGGGGTGCAGCGTGTACATCCGCTCTTCAACGTACATGGAGGGTTCCGCAGGAAGGAAGCGAAGGATTATAGTTATCCCAGCATGGACGACATCAACACGCTGCGCCGCATCCTGCGCGAGTCGAAAGTGATCGCGGTCGTGGGGCTCTCGGCCGACTGGTACCGGCCGAGCTTCTTCGCCGCGAAGTACATGCAGGAGCACGGCTACCGCATCATTCCGGTCAACCCGAAGTACCCGGAGATCCTCGGCGAGAAGTGCTACAAGTCGCTGCGCGACATCCCGGGGAAGGTGGACATCGTGGACGTCTTCCGCAAGACCCCGGACGTCCCGCCGATCGCCGAGGAGGCCATTGCCATCGGCGCCAGGGTCCTCTGGCAGCAGCTGGGGGTGCGGAACGAGGCCGCCGCCGCCAAGGCCCGGGCGGCCGGCCTGGACGCGGTCATGGACCGCTGCGTGAAGATCGAACATGGGCGCCTTTTCGGGGGGTTGAACTGGGTTGGTGTAAATACGCACATCATCTCGGCTAAACGGCCCCGCTGGCTGGCCTACTGACTGCCATGAGGTGGACGGCGGGAGTATTCTTCGTCCATGGGGAGGGTCATCAGGCTTTCGGAGGGTAGGTTCGGCCGGCTCGTGCTGGAAGAGCTGGGGGCCGAGGAGCACATCCAGGCGCCCGAGGAACCGGCCATCGTCCTGCAGAGCCGCTTCGACGAGCTGGTCTTCCTGAACCCCGGAGAATCCCACGCCACCCGTGGCCCCACCAAGGCCCTCATCGTCTACGCGTCGCAGGAATGGCTGCGCTCGAGCTTCCCGGTGTTCCAGGAGGACGAAGCCCACCCCTTCTCGCAGACCATCGAAACCATCACCCCGCGCATCCGCCAGCTCGCGGACACGCTCGCGGTCGAGGTGGTGAACGACCGGTTCCTTTCGCCGGAGCGGCTGGAATTCATGCTGCAGGAGCTGCTGCTCTCGATCGTCGAGACGTACCTCGCGCGCCGCCGCTCCTCGTCGCCACTCTGGCGCGGCTCGCGCTTCGAGGACACGCGCATCCGCCGCGCCATCGCGCTGCTCCGCGCGAGGCCGAACAAGGAGCTCAACATGGACGAGCTCGCCAGCCAGGTCGGCCTGTCGCGCTCGCGGTTCTACGATCTGTTCCAGGTCTGCACCGGCTTCTCGCCGCGCGCGTACCTCGACATGCTGTGCGTGGAGACGGCCATCTCGCGTCTCGCCTCGGGGCGCGGCAAGATCGCCGAGGTTGCCGCGGAGCTCGGCTTCTCGGCGCAGAGCAACTTCACCCGCTTCTTCCTGAACCAGGTCGGCGTGCCGCCGTCGGAGTACCGCCGCGCCACCGCCGGCCGAGCGGCGAGCCAGCCGGACACCCCCGCCGCTTCCGAGAAACCGCAGGCCTAGCGATTCGCAGGCGCCCCGCTATCGGGGGCTAGAATCGGCCTCACCCCGAATGGCCGATCGCAAGTTTGGCTTCGAGACGCTCGCCCTCCACGCCGGCCAGATTCCCGACCCGGCGACCGGCGCGCGCGCCGCGCCGATCTACCAGACCACCTCGTTCGTCTTCGACTCCGCGGAGCACGCGGCGAGCCTGTTCAATCTGCAGACGTTCGGCAATGTCTACTCGCGAATCTCGAACCCGACCGTAGCGGTGTTCGAGGAGCGCATGGCGGCGCTCGAGGGCGGCCGTGCCGCGCTGGCGACCGCCACCGGCCAGGCGGCCGAGGCGACCGCGCTTCTGACCCTGTGCAAGGCCGGCGACCACATCGTCTCCGCCTCCACCCTGTACGGCGGCACGCACACGCTGCTGGGGGTCAACCTGAAGAAGCTCGGCGTCGAGACGACGTTCGTTCATCCGGACGAGCCCGAGAATTTCCGGCGCGCCATCCAGGCGAATACCAAGCTCATCTACGCCGAAACGCTCGGCAACCCGCTCATCAACATCGTCGACATCGAAGCGCTGGCGAAGATCGCGCACGAGGCGCAGATCCCGCTGGTGGTCGACAACACGGTGCCCTCGCCGTATCTCTGCCGCCCGATGGAGTGGGGCGCGGACATCGTGGTGCACTCGGCGACCAAATACATCGGCGGCCATGGCACGACCATGGGCGGCGTCATCGTCGAGTCGGGCAAATTCAACTGGGGCAACGGCAAGTTCCCCGAGTTCACCTCGCCGTCGCCCGGCTACCACGGCGTCATCTTCCACGAGACGTTCGGCGACTTCGGCTACACGATGAAGGCGCGCATGGAGATCATGCGCACCTTCGGTCCGGCACTGTCGCCGATGAACGCTTGGCTCCTCCTGCAGGGCCTGGAGTCCCTGCACGTTCGGATGGACCGCCACTGCTCCAATGCGCTCGCCGTGGCAAAGTTCCTCAAAAACCATCCCCGCGTCGCCTGGGTGAACTATCCCGGGCTGCCGGAGAGCCGGTACCACGCGCTGGCGAACAAATATTTGCCCAACGGCGCTTCAGGCCTGCTTAACTTCGGAGTCAAGGGGGGAGCGAAAGCCGGGGAGCGCTTCATCGAGGCGGCTCAGTTCATGAGCCATCTCGCCAACATCGGCGATGCGAAGACGCTGGTGATTCATCCGGCGTCGACCACGCATCGGCAGATGGAGGAAGCGGACCTCATCAAGGCGGGCGTGACGCCGGACATGGTGCGGATGTCGGTCGGCATCGAGACACTCGACGACATCCTGTGGGACATCGACCAAGCTCTGAACGAGGCATCAAAGGCATGATCAGCTACCAGATCGTCGAACACGGCCAGCCACTGCAGAAGAAGGTGTTCGACACCCCGAAGCCGCAGGGCACCGAAGTGCTCGTGCGCGTCACGCGCTCCGGCGTGTGCCACTCCGACCTGCACATCTGGGAAGGCTATTTCGACCTCGGCGGCGGCAAGCGCTTCTACGTGAAGGAACGCGGCTGCGTGCCGCCCTTCACGCTGGGACACGAGCCGTTCGGCATCGTCGAGGCGCTGGGGCCCTCAGTTTCCAAGGTGGCGAAGGGCGTGAAGGTCGGCCAGAAGCGGCTCGTGCATCCGTGGATCGGCTGCGGCAAGTGCGCGGTGTGCAAGGCGGGGCAGGACAACTACTGCGTCTCGGGCAGCCGCATCCTGGGCGTGAACCGTAACGGCGCGTACTCGACGCACGTGCTGGTGCCGCATCCGAAATATCTCATCGACGCTTCCGGCATCGACGAATCGTTCGCCGCGACGCTCGCCTGCTCGGGCCTTACCGCGTATAGCGCGGCGGCCAAGCTGCCGGAGCTCACCCAGTCGGACCGCGTCGCCGTGATCGGCTGCGGCGGCGTCGGCCTCGCCGGCATTTCCGTGCTGCGCGCGCGCGGCGTGAAGAACATCGTGGCGTGCGACATCGACGACGCCAAGCTGGCGACCGCCGCCAAGCTCGGGGCCAAGCAAGGCGTGAATACCCGTGCGCCGGACGCGGCGCAGAAGCTCGCCGGCATCGGTGGCGCCATCGATTTCGTCGGCACGCCGGCCACTGCGGCGCTCGGCATCGCGGCGCTGCGCAAGGGCGGCCGCTATGTGCTCGTCGGCCTGCACGGCGGCGAGCTGGTCCATCCGCTGCCGCCCATCGCGCAGCGCGCGATCGGCATCGTCGGCTCCTACGTGGGCAACCTGCAGGAGCTGAAGGAAGTCGTGGCGCTGGCGAAAAAGAAGAAGCTGAAGCCGCTGCCGGTCGAGACCCGCCCGGGCGAGCAGGCGAACGCCGCGCTGCAGGACCTGAACGCCGGGCGCGTCGCCGGGCGCGTGGTGCTCGACTTCGAATCTGTCGCCGGGTGAGCGGACCCGACCACACGACGAAAATACTGCGCAAACCGCGCGCCGAAAGCGTTGCGGACACCTGGCCGCCCTTTGTCTGGCCGGCACCACCGTACTACGACTACTCCGCGGAAATGGCGCATGAAGGCGAGCCGTGCCTGCTCGCTTTCACGGATGGACGCCGGGCGGTCGGCGTGCTCGAAAACTTCCTGCCCGAGCACGAGATCCTGAAATTCCAGCCGGCCAATTCCAAGCATCCCGCCACCGTCGCCTTCTCGGACCTGCTCACGCTCCAGCTGCTGAACGCGGCGCAGCTCGAGGTGCACACGCTGCCGGACGGCGCCGGTCTCCATGCGCCCTCGGAGCGGCAGCCGTTCCACGTCGAGCTCGCCGACCAGACGCGGCTGGAAGGCGAGACCGTCGGCTATGTGCAGGCGATGTGCGGCATCTTCCTCTTCGTTCCGCAGCCGGGCGGCGGCGTGCTGCGCTGGTTCGTGCCGACGACCGCGATCCGCGAAAGCCGCGTCGGCGCGCAGATCGGCAAGCTCCTCATCGACGCCGACGCGGCGTCGGAAGAGACGATCAGCGAGGCGCTCGAGCGCCAGCGGCAGCTGCGCGCGCAGCGGCTGGGCGAGTACCTCACCTCGCACCAGATCGTGTCGCACGAGCAGCTCGCCCTTGCGCTCGGCCACCAGAAATCCCAGCCGGTGCAGAAGCTCGGCGAGACGCTGGTCGAGCTCGGCTTCCTGACCAAGCCCGAGCTCGAGGAGGCGCTCGCGGCGGAGCAGAAGAACCGCGCCACGCCGCTCGGCCAGATCCTTGTCGAGATGGGCATGCTCGATCCCGGGCTCGTCCACAGCGTGATGGCGAAGAAGCTCGGCGTGCCGTTCGTCAACCTGCGTGCGTTCCAGCCCTCGCCGGAAGCGCTGAAGCGCATTCCGCCGAGCGTAGCGCAGCGCTACCAAGTGCTGCCGCTCACCGAGATGGAGAATGCGCTGGTCGTGGCGATCGACGACCCGACGAACATGGAGCGCATGGAGGAGGCGCGCTTTGCCGCCGGCGCCAAGCTGATCCCGGTCATGGCGCCCGGCGCGGAGATCCGCCAGGCGCTCGAGGCCGCCTACGGCGCCGAGCAGAGCTCGCAGCAGCGCGCGGATAGCGAGCTCAATGTCGAGCAGCTCGCGCTGCGCCTTGCCGTCGAGGTGGGCGGCGAAGAGGCCATCGAGCAGCAGGCCGGACAGGCCGACAGCACGCTCGTCAAGCTCGTCAACAAGATCATCGTCGACGCGGTGGAGCAGAAGGCTTCCGACATCCATATCGAGTCGAATCCCGGCGGCCGAAACCTGCGCGTGCGCTTCCGCAAGGACGGCGTGCTGGTGAACTATCTCGACATCCCGGCCCGCTTCCGCGCGGCGGTCATCTCGCGGCTGAAAATCATGAGCCAGCTCGACATCTCCGAGCGGCGCAAGCCGCAGGACGGCAAGATCGCCTTCAAGCGCTTCGGCCCGCTTGACGTGGAGCTGCGCATCGCCACCATCCCGACGGCGAACAGCCTGGAAGACGTGGTGATGCGGGTGCTGGCCGCCGCGACGCCGCGCCCGATCGAGCAGCTCGGCTTCGATCCCGAATCGCTCGCCACGGTGAAGCGGTTGATGGCGCGGCCGCACGGCCTGTTCCTGGTCTGCGGGCCGACGGGCTCGGGCAAGACCACCACGCTGCATTCGCTGCTCGGCCACATCAACACCCCGGACATCAAGATCTGGACCGCCGAGGACCCGATCGAGATCACGCAGGCAGGCCTGCGCCAGGTGCAGATGAACCCGAAGATCGGCTGGACCTTCGCCGCCGCCATGCGCAGCTTCATGCGCGCCGACCCGGACGTCATCATGGTGGGCGAGATGCGCGACGCGGAGACCACCAAGATCGGCATCGAAGCCTCGCTAACCGGCCACCTCGTCCTCTCCACGCTGCACACCAACAGCGCGGCCGAGAGCGTGGTGCGGCTGCTCGACCTCGGCATGGATCCGTTCAATTTCGCCGACGCGCTGCTCGGCGTGCTCGCCCAGCGCCTGGTGCGTCGGCTGTGCAGCCACTGCCGCATCCGCCACGAGCCGAGCGTGAAGGAGATGGAGGAGCTCGCCGTCGAGTACTGCTCGAACGACGAGCAGGTGCACAAGCTGCTGCGCAAATGGCGCCAGGCGAAGATCAACATGTTTCGCGCCAAGGGCTGTGCGGAATGCGACCACACCGGCTATAAGGGACGCATTCCCGTGTACGAGCTGATGGCCGCCGACCCGGCGGTGAAGCGACTCATCCAGACGCGCGCGCCGGTGGCGGATATTGCCGCCGTCGCCGCGGAGAACGGCATGCGCACGCTGAAGCAGGACGGGATCGACAAGGTTCTCGAGGGATTGACCGACATGCAGCAGGTGCGCGCCGTATGACGCCGTTTTCGTGGAACAACCCCTACGCCTGGCCGCGCAAGCCGCTGCTCGCGGCCAACGTGGTCTCGACCTCGCAACCGCTCGCGGCGCAAGCCGGCCTGCAGATGCTCGCGCAGGGCGGCACGGCGATCGACGCGATCCTCGCCACCGCGATCACGCTCACGCTGGTCGAGCCGGTGTCGAACGGCATCGGTTCCGATGCCTACGCCATCGTCTGGGACGGAAAACGCCTGCATGGGCTGAACGCCTCGGGCCGCTCGCCCGAGGCATGGACGCCGCAGTACTTCAAGGACTACCAATCGATGCCGGTGCGGGGGTGGAACACCGTCACCGTGCCCGGCTGCGTCGCCGCGTGGGTCGAGCTGCATGCGCGCTGGGGAAAGCTGCCGTTCAAGAAGCTTTTCGAGCGCGCCATCCAGTACGGCCGCGAAGGCTTTCTCGTCTCCCCGACCATCGCCGGGCAGTGGGAGAAGCAGGTGCCCGAGCTCAAGGAGCAGCCCGGTTTCGCCAAGCACTTCATGCCCGGTGGCCGCGCGCCCAAGCCGGGCGAGCGCTTCCGGTGGCCGGCGCACGCCAAGGTCCTGGAATCGATCGCCCAGACGAAGGGAAAGAGCTTCTACAAGGGCGAGTGGGCGGAGCGCATCGAAGCGCACGCCAAGAAAGCCGGCGGGGCGATGCGCGCCTCCGACATGGCGGCGAACAAGCCCGACTGGGTGAAGCCGCTCGAGATGGACTACCGCGGGTACACGCTGCACGAGATCCCGCCGAACGGCCAAGGCATCGTGGCACTGATGGCGCTCGGCATGCTCGAGCACTTCGACGTGCGCTCGCTGCCGGTCGACGGCCCCGACAGCATCCACCTGCAGATCGAAGCCATGAAGCTCGCCTTCGCCGACGCGCGCAAGTTCGTCGCCGACAGCGACTACATGATCGACGTAAAAGCGAGCCACCTGCTCGACAAGGGCTACCTCAAGTCGCGCGCCAGGCTGATCGACATGAAGCGCGCGCAGGACTTCCAGCATGGCACGCCGCCGAAGGGCGGCACGGTCTACCTCACCGCCGCCGACGCGAGCGGCATGATGGTGTCGTACATCCAGTCGAACTACATGGGCTTCGGCTCGGGCGTGGTGGTGGACGGCATCTCGCTGCAGAACCGCGGCGGCACCTTCTGCCTCGAGCCCGGGCATCCGAACTGCGTCGGGCCGAAGAAGCGCCCGTACCAGACGATCATTCCCGGCTTCGTCACGAAAGGCGGCAAGCCCGTGATGAGCTTCGGCGTGATGGGCGGCACGATGCAGCCGCAGGGCCACGCGCAGGTCCTGGTGCGCATCGCCGACTACGGCCAGAGCCCGCAGGCGGCCTGCGACGGCCCGCGCTTCCGCGTCGTGACCGGCATGGACGTCAGCATGGAAGAAGCCCGCCACGCGCCGTCGACGCTGGAAGAACTGCAGCGCCGCGGCCATCGCATCGTCATGATCGACGACTACAACCAGTTCGGCAGCGCACAGATCGCCTGGAAGCTCGACGGCGGCTACTTCACCGCGAGCGACCCGCGCCGCGACGGCCAAGCCGTCGGCTTCTAGGACCGAAACAGGGACAGACCCCATTTTCGTTTTTCTGTTTGTCCCAAACGTGGTCTGTCCCTGATTAGGAGGTCTTATGTTGAAGATCTGGGGACGCGTTAACTCCGTGAACGTGAAAAAGGCGCTGTGGGCCGCGGAGGAGCTCGGCCTGAAGTACGAGCGCGTCGACGCCGGGCTGCACTTCGGCGTGAACAACACCGCCGACTACAGGCGCATGAATCCCACCGGCCTAGTGCCGACCATCGAAGATGACGGGTTCACCCTGTGGGAATCGCATACGATCGTGCGCTATCTCGCCGCGAAGCACGGCGCGGGCTCGCTGTGGCCGACGCCTGTCAAGGCCCGCGCGGACTCCGATCGCTGGATGGACTGGGCGCACAGCTTCTCGCGCGAATTCCAGCGCCCGGTGTTCTGGCCGCTCGTGCGCACGCCGCCCGAGCAGCGCGACCCGGCAGCGATTGCGGCGGCGGTCAAGAAATGCGGCGAGATGCTCGCCGTGGCCGAGCAGACGTTGAAGGACAGTCCCTACCTTGGCGGCAAGACCTTCACCATGGGCGACATCCCGCTCGGCTGCCACATCCAGCTCTGGATGCGCCTGCCGATCGAGCGGCCGAAGCTGCCGGGCGTCGAGGCCTGGTTCGAGCGGCTCTGCGAGCGGCCGGCCTACGGCCGGATCGTCGACATCGCGCTCAGCTGAGCGCGCAGCTCCGCGCGCGCGGATTCGCTGGCGGCAAGCGCGCGCGCGCGACGGTAGAAATTATCGAGGCTGCCTGAAGCGGCGAGCACTCGCTCCAGCGGCGGCACGAGCTCGTTGTAGAGCGCGATCGAGACGAGGAAGGCGTTGTTCGGCTCCGCTGGCACGAACTGCGGAAAGCTCGCCCGCAGCCGGTCGAACTCGGCTCGCTTCTGCTCGAGCTTCTGCTCGTCGGTGATGTTGCTCTCGTAGACCAGCTTCAGCCGCTCGCGCGTCTGCTTGATGCGCGCGGCGAGGTCGCGCTTTCGGGCCTGCGCGTCGTGGAACGCGGCGAGCTCGACCCTGCGGCCCTCCGATTCGAGCCAGCGGCGCACGCCCTCCTCCTCGACCACCACGGCGAAGGACTCGTTGAAGGTCGTGTCGTTCTTCGCGTAGACCACCTGGTGCGCGAGCTCGTGGAAGACGAGCCGGGCGACCTGCGAGTCCGGATAGCGGATGAAGGTGGAGAGCAGCGGATCGTCGAACCAGCCGAGCGTCGAATAGGCGAGCACGCCGCCCACGTAGACGTCGTAACCCTGCTCGCGCAGCTTGGCCGCATGCTTGCGCGCGGCGTCCTCGGAATAGAAGCCGCGATACGCGACGCACCCGGTGAACGGGAAGCACTCGGGTTTCGGATCGACCGAGAACTTCGGCGCCGCAAACACGTTGTAGACGGCGTAGCGCCGCTTGAGATCGGCGTACGAGTGATAGCTGCCGTTCTCCGGCAGGTGCAGCTCGCGCGAGGCGTACTCGCGGATTCGCTGCGCCACTTCGAGGCGCTGCTTGAGATCCGACGGGGTCGACGGATCGTCGATCCATGAATCGATCGGCCGCGCCGCCGCCATCAGCTTCAGGTGGCCGCCGATCGCCTGGCCGTAGTACGCGACGGACTCGCAGCCTGCGCACAGGACGACCAGCAACGCAGCGAGAAGCGTCCTCATGCGAAGCGGCCCGCGCCGAGGAACCGGCGCACGAGCGATGCGACAGGCGACGACACGGGCAGCATGCTATGCGCCGCGCGCACCTGCACATGGTCGGCCATGCCGTCGATCTTCGTCTCGTCTACGCGCACCACGCCGTCATTTTCGCCCGGCAGGCGGCCCAGCGCCCGGCCCAGCCCGAGGGAGAGCGTGCCGGCGATGACGCCCAGCGGCTCGGGACGCCGCCACTCGACGTCGCGTTCGCGCCAGCGCTCGAGCGACGCGCCAAGCATCCAGCGGCCGATCGCCGCGCTGCCGAGCCGGCGACCCGCCAGGCAGCCGCGCACCGGCGCGCCGAGGAGAACAACGTGACCGCAGGCGAGGGCCGGAAACTGGCGCAGGAACTCGTAGACCAGGACACCGCCCGTGCTGTGGCCGACGAAGTGCAAGCAGCGGCCGTCGACGTGGCGCGCGAGGCGCTCCACGTTCTTGGCGAATGGCTCGCGCCCACTGAACGGAAAACAGCGCGTGACAAAGCCGGCGCGCCGCAACCGGGCGGCAACCAGCCACATTTCGGCCGCGGGCATCCATAGCCCCGGCACCAGCACTACCTCGGAAGTCACTTCAGCTTGCGGACCGCGTCGAGCAGGGCCTGCGCGCGATAGGCGACGGGATAGTCGATCATCTGTCCGTCGACCTGGATCGCGGCCGCGCCGCGGCTTTCGGCATCGCGAAAGGCAGCGACGATCTTTTGCGCCGAGGCGATCTCGGCCGCGCTCGGCATGTAGGCGGCGTTCACCGGCGCGATCTGGTCCGGATGCACGCAGCAGCGGCCCTGGAAGCCGCCGCGGCGGCTGCGCTCGAGCGCGCGCGCGAATGCTTCCGTCTCCTTGAAGTGGAACCACGGGCTGTCGATGGGCCCCTCCATGCCCGCTGCTTTCGAGGACAGCACTACGCGCGCGCGCGCGTCGGCGAGCTCCGGCTCGTCGAGCGTCGGCGAAAGGCCGAGATCGTGACCATAGTCGGCGGCGCCGAAGCAGACGCGCTTCACGCGCCACGGCGCCTTGTAAGGACGCAGGCTCCGCGCCTGCAGGATGCGGTCGATGCGCTGCACGCCGGCCGCGGTCTCGACCTGCGGCATGAGGTCGAGCGAGCCTTCCTCGATGCCGCGCTCGCGCTCGAGCGCGGCGACGAGCCAGTCGATCGCGTGCAGGTCGGCCGCGCTCTCTATCTTCGGCACGACGATTCCGTCGAGTCCCTTGTGCACCGTCTCGACAAGGTCGCGGTAGCAGTACGGCGTCGACGGCGCGTTCACGCGCACATACGCCCGGGGACGACGCGGCTTTGCCAGCGCTTCCACCACTCGCGCGCGGCTCGATGCCTTGTCCGAAGCAGCGACCGAGTCCTCCAAGTCGATGATGACGGCGTCGGCTTCCAGCGTGAGCGCTTTTTCGACGCGGCGCGCGACGTTGGCGGGAGTAAAGAGGAACGAACGGATCATCGAAGCA
>DATMIG010000351.1:0-1577 GCA_035554335.1 Burkholderiales bacterium | reverse complement strand
CAGGTTGAAGGCGATGTTCGCGGCGTCGAGCGTCGGCATCACGAGCAGGTTGGCCTCGCCGCGCATCCTGGCGCGCGGGAAGACCTTGAGGCGGATCTCTTCCGAGAGTGCCGCGTCGCCGTGCATCTCGCCCTCGATCTCGAGCTCCGGCGCGCGCGCCCGGATGAGCTCGAGCGCCTGGCGCATCTTGCGCGCCGAAGGCATGTCGACCGAGCCGAAGTTGGACGCGGAAAGGAGCGCCACCTTCGGCGCGACGCCGAAGCGGCGCACTTCCTCGGCCGCGAGCAGCGTCATCTCCGCGATCTCCTCCGCGTTCGGGTCAGGGTTGACGTAAGTGTCGCAGATGAAGATGGTGCGCGACGGCAGGATGAGCGCGTTCATCGCCGCGTAGCGGCGCAGGCCCGCGCGCAGGCCGATCACCTGGTCGATGTAGCGCATGTGCTCGGCGAACATGCCGAGCGTGCCGCAGAGCACCGCGTCGGCTTCCCCCTTGTGCACCATCATGGTGGCGATGAGGGTCGTGTTGCGGCGCATTTCGATGCGGGCGTACTCGGGGCTGACGCCTTTGCGCTCCGCGATCTGGTGGTAGGTGCCCCAGTAGTCGCGATAGCGCGGATCGAACTCGGGGTTCACCAGCTCGAATTCCTTGCCGGCGCGCACCCGCAGGCCAAGCCGCTCCAGGCGTTGCTCGATCACCTGCGGGCGGCCGATGAGGATCGGCTTCGCCAGCCCTTCGTCCACCACGATCTGCGCTGCGCGCAGCACGCGCTCGTCTTCGCCCTCGGCATAGACGACGCGCCTTGGCGTCGCCTTCGCCGCCGTGAAGAGCGGCTTCATGATGATGCCGGACTGGTAGACGAACTGGGTGAGCGACTGCTCGTAGGCAGCAAGGTCGGCGATCGGCCGCGTCGCCACGCCCGATTGCATCGCCGCCTTCGCCACGGCCGGCGCGACGCGCGCGATGAGGCGCGGGTCGAACGGGCGCGGGATGATGTACTCCGGGCCGAAGCTGATGGCCTCGATGCCATAGGCGAGCGCCACCTGCTCGGAGGTCTCCGCCTGGGCGAGCTCGGCAATCGCGTGCGCCGCGGCGAGCTCCATCTCCGTCGTGATGGTCGTCGCGCCGACGTCCAGCGCGCCGCGGAAGATGAACGGGAAGCAGAGGACGTTGTTCACCTGGTTCGGATAGTCGGAGCGGCCGGTCGCGATCACGCAGTCCGGGCGCGCCTCCTTGGCGAGCTCCGGCAGGATCTCGGGCTCGGGATTGGCAAGCGCGAGGATCAGCGGGCGCCCGGCCATCTTCTTCACCATCGCGGGCTTCAGCACGCCGCCGGCCGAGAGACCGAGAAAGATGTCAGCGCCGGCGATGACTTCGTCGAGCGTGCGCGAGCGCGTCTCGACCGCGAAGCGCTCCTTGTCCGGATCCATCAGCTCCTTGCGGCCGCGGTACACCACGCCGGCGAGATCCGTGACCGTGATGTGCTCGCGCGGCAGCCCCATCTTCACGAGGAGCTCGAGGCAGGCGAGCGCGGCGGCGCCCGCGCCCGAGGCGACGAGCTTCACGTCCTGGATCTTCT
>DATMIG010000350.1:0-17843 GCA_035554335.1 Burkholderiales bacterium | reverse complement strand
TCAGCGGCCTGGGCGGACCGGGCCATTTCGCCTCGGGCGATGCGCGCTTCTACTCTGCTGCCGGGGCGAGCGGTGCGCATGACGCGGACGACCGGATGGTGTTCAATACCTCGACCGGGCAGCTGTACTACGACGCCGACGGTGCCGGTGGCGCGGGTGCGCAGCTGGTGGCGACGCTGCCGGGCGGCTCAGGCGTCGCGGCGGGCGACATCTGGGTGGTCTAGTCGACGCGCAGCTCGACTGACCCCAGCCGGTCGACCTCGAAGCGAACGAGGTCGCCGGGCTGGACGGACTTGGTGGTGGTAATGCTGCCGGTGATCACCACGTCGCGGAAGACGAGGCCGCGGCCGTGCGCGGCCAGGTGGTTGGCGATCCAGACCACGGCATCGAGCGGATGGCCGAGCGCGGCGGCGCCGACGCCCTCGCCGACCTCGCGGCCGTTGATGGTGGCCACGCCGCGGACCGCGGCGAGGTCGAGCGAGCGCCAGTCCTCGAGCGGCACGCCCAGCACCGCGCCTTCGTTCCATCCGTTGTCGGCGATGAGCTCGAGCGGATGGCGGGCGAGCTGCGAATAGTCGGCGTTGCGGTCGTCGGCGATTTCGATGGCCGGCATCACCGCGCCGACGCATTCGGCGACCTGCGCGCGGCTGTAGGGCGCGTCGGCTGCCGGCAGGTCGGCCGCCACGCGGACCGCGATCTCGAACTCGACGATCAGGTGCACGTAGTCCGCCGCGCGCACGCGCGCGGGTGTCTGGCGCAGCGTCGACTGCAGCATCACGCCCGCCTGCGGCTGGTTCACGCCGACGTAGCGCTGCATCTCCGCCGACGAGAGCGCGATCTTGTATCCGGCGATCGCGCCCAGCTCCTCCGCGCGCCGGGCGACGAAGCCGTCCTGGATGGCGTACGCCTCCTCCGTGGTCGACGGTGCGAGTTCCGCCGGCAGCGGCGCAAAGCGCTCGCGGCGCCGGTGGGCGTCGACCAGGTGCCGTGCCGCGGCTTTGGGATTGGCCATCGCGCACCCTAGAATAGCGCCGGAAATGCCGCTACAGCACCGAAGTTTCGGCGACGCCCGCGTGGTCACGCCGTCAGGACGCCTCGATCACGACAATTGCGAGGCGTTCCAATCCGATCTTGCCGAGCACCTGCAGGCCTGCGAGGCCGGAGGCGCCGCGCTCGTGCTCGACCTCTCGGGCCTGGAATACGTCTCGAGCGCCGGCCTGCGCTGCCTGATGATGGCCGCGCGCCAGGCGGCCGCGCACCATAACCGCATCATGGTCGCGGCGCCGCAGCCGGTGGTGGCCGAGATCCTGCAGATCAGCCGCTTCAGCCTCGTGCTCCAGGTCTTCGCCACGACGCGCGAGGCCCTCGTCTCCGTGTCGCCCGAGGCGGCACGGGCGTACGAGAAGTCCTGAGCGCGATGCGCGTTCGCTTCTGGGGCACCCGCGGCTCGATCCCCGTGGGGTTGACGGTCGCCGACATGCGCGACCGCCTCGCCCAGGCGCTGGTGGCGGCCTCCGGCCGCCGCTTCGAGTCCTACGGCGCCGCGCACGAGTTCGTGCAGAACGAGCTGCCGTTCTCCCTCAGCCATACCTTCGGCGGCCATACCTCCTGCGTGGAGCTCCTGCCGGGCAGCGACGAGTACTTCGTCTGCGACATGGGCAGCGGCGCGCGGGCGTTCGGCGAGCACGTCTTCGCCCGCCAGGGCGGCCGCCCGGCCACCGTGCACGTCTTCATGTCCCACATGCACTGGGACCACATCATGGGCTTCCCCTTCTTCGGCCCGGCCTACGCGCCCGGCACGAAGATCCGCATCTATGGCTGCCATGCGCTCCTCGAGCAGGCGTTCCGCATCCAGCAGTCGCCGCCCTGCTTCCCGGTGAGCTTCGAGCAGCTCGGCGCCACCATCGAGTTCGTCAAGCTCGCGCCCGAGAAGACGATCGAGGTCGGGGACCTGAAGGTGATGCCGCAGCTCCAGCATCACTCGGGCGATTCCTACGGCTACCGCTTCGAGGCCCATGGCAAGAGCGTCGTCTACACGACCGACTCCGAGCACAAGCTCGAGGACCGCGCGCAGACCGAGCGCTTCGTCAGCCTTTTCCGCAGTGCGGATGTCGTGATCTTCGACGCCATGTACTCGCTCGCCGAGGCGGTCTCGGTGAAGGAAGACTGGGGGCACTCGAGCAACGTGGTGGGCGTCGAGCTGTGCCAGATGGCGGGCGCGAAGCACCTCGTCCTCTTCCACCACGAGCCGGCCAACAACGACCGCGCCATCGAAGGCGCCTTCCGCGACGCGCGGCGGCTGGAAGAGCTGACGCGCGGCGAGGCGCCGGCCCTTCGCATCTCGGCCGCGTACGACGGCCTGGAGATCGATCTCTGAACGTCCGCGCCGGCCCGCGCTGGCTGGGCGCCGGACTGCTCGCCGCTTTTTGCATCGTCGTCGGCCTCGAGCCGCCGCCGCTCGGCCGGCTGCGCGACGCCGTGTTCGACACCTATCAGCGCATCCTGCCGCGCGAGCCGCGCTCGGCGCCGGCGACGATCGTCGAGATCGACGAGCGCACGCTCGATGAACGCGGCCAGTGGCCGTGGCCCCGCAGCACCGTCGCGCAGCTGATCCATGCCATCGCGGCGAACAAGCCCGCCGCGATCGGCGTCGACGTGCTCTTCGTCGAGCCGGACCGCTCGTCGCCGACCGCGGACGCTGTGCTGGCCGATGAGCTGCGCGGCAAGGACGTGGTGCTCGGCATCGCCGGCCTCGAATACCGCGACCGGCGCTATCCGTTCCCGCCGCAGGTCGCCCCGACGCGGGTGTCGAGCGCTCGCGAGCTGCCGCTGCGGCGCTTCGACGGCCACCTGCAGAGCCGCGTGGACATCAACCGCGCAGCGGCCGGACGCGGCCTGCTCACCTCGGACGCCAAGGGCATCGTGCGCCGCGTGCCGCTCCTCGCGCGCATCGGCTCGGTGGTCGTGCCCGCGCTATCGGTCGAGATGCTGCGCGTGGCGACCGACTCGGCGCTCCTTCGCATCATCGACCGCGGCGGCGAGAACCTCCAGCTGCAGGTCGCCGACCTTCGCGTTCCCCTGCAATCGGACGGCTCGATGTACGTGTACTACGCGCCGTCCGAGCAGAGACGATTCGTCTCGGCCGAGGACGTGCTTACCGGCAAGGCGCCGCCGGAGATGCTGAACCAGAAGCTGGTGCTGATCGGCGTCACCGGTCTCGGCCTCCTCGATTACCAGGTGACGCCGCTCGGCGATCGCATCCCGGGCGTCGAGATCCACGCCCAGCTCCTCGAGCAGATGTTCGACGGCACTTTCCTGCGCCGCCCGACCGGCGCACCGTGGATCGAGGCGGCGCTGCTCGCGATCGGCGGCCTGGTCCTGGTGTTCGGCATTCCCGCGCTGCGCGCCATCCACTCGACGCTGCTCCTCATCTTCGTCATCGCGGCCCTCCTTGCGCTCGGCCTGTTCGCCTTTCACGCCGGCTATCTCATCAACGTCGCGGCGCCGGTGCTCGGTACGGCGGCCATCTTCGCCGCGATGCTCGCCGCGACGTACGCCGAAGCGGACCGGCAGCGGCGGTTCCTGCGGGAGGCCCAGGCGCGCGTGCTGGGCGAGCTCGAGGCGGCGCATCGCATCCAGATGGGCCTGCTGCCCGCGCCGCGCGAGCTCTTCGCGGGCGAAAAGCGCTTCGATCTCGAGGCGGTGCTCGAGCCGGCGCGCACCGTCGGCGGCGATTTCTACGATTGCTTCATGCTCGACGAGGATCGCCTCTTCTTCCTCGTCGGCGACGTGTCCGGCAAGGGCCTCGGTGCCAGCCTCTTCATGGCGCTATCGAAGTCGCTGCTGAAAAGCATCGCCCTGCGCAAGAAGAGCGACCCGGCAACGATCCTCACGCGCGCCAGTCGCGAGATCAGCCGCGACAACCGCGAGTCGCTGTTCGTCACCGCGTTCGCCGGCGTCCTCGACACGCGCACCGGCGAGCTCGCCTTCTGCAACGCGGGCCACGAGCCGCCGGTGGCCTCGCTCATCGGCGAGACGCCGCAGCGCCTCTTCGAGTCCGGCGGCCCGCCGCTTTGCGTCATCCCGGACTACGAATACACCAGCCAGCCGATCCAGCTCGGCCGCGGCGGGTGGATTTGCGTGGTGACCGATGGCGTCACCGAAGCCATGAACGAGCGCGGCGAGCTTTACGGCTCGGCGCGCCTCCTTGCCGTGCTGCGAGAACAGAACGAGCCGGCGGCCATCCTGCAGGCGGTGCGCGACGACGTACGCGCGTTCGCGGGCAAGGCAGAGCAATCCGACGACCTTACCCTGCTCTGCGTGCGTTGGAACGGAGCCTAATTGGGGTCAGATCAATATTTCGAGAGGACGAGATAATTCATTTCGTCCTGTAATACTGATCTGACCCCAATTCTCTAGCGGACGACGATCTCGACGCGCCGATTGCGCGGCTCGTCGACGTTGTCGGCGGTCGGGATGAGCGGCTCGCGCTCGCCGCGCCCGGCGACGCGAATGCGGTCCGGCGGGATGCCGATCTCGACCAGGTGTGCCTTCATGCGCTCGGCGCGCTGTGCCGAAAGGCGGTCGTTGTCGAGCGTGTCGCCGATGGTGTCTGTGTGCCCGACGACGAGCACGTCGGGCACCGGCCGGTCGCGTAACGCCGCCAGCACCTTCGGCAGCTCGGCCTTGGAATCGTCCGTCAGCTCGTCCGTGCCGATGACGAAATAGAGGAGGAACGTCGCCGGCCGCGGCGGCAGCGATTGCAGCGCGCCGGCGAACTGGCGCCGGACCTCGGCCGCCGGGAACTCGGTGACCTGCGATTCGCCCTTGCGGATGCCCGCGTAGGGGCGGTCCAGAACGAACCGATCGTCTCCGCGCTGCACCACCACGCCGCCGACGTGGCCGTCGGGCGCAGGCACCACGACAACGGTTTCGCCAGGGGGTGTTGCGTTGAGGGCGGCGACGACGATCAGCGCAGCGATCGCGAGCACCGCCCCCATTTATTTTTTCGGCTCGTCGACCTTGACGATGAACTCCGTGCCGCGCACGCCCATGATGGAGGACGGCGTGCGGATCTTCATCGCTTCCGGCGACTGCTTCACGATCTTGCCCGAGACGACGGCCACCGTGCCCTTGGAGAGCGTGCTCTCGAACTGGCCGGCGTGGGTCGTGGTGTCGAACACGTAGCGGTCGATGGCGAGGCGGCTGTCCGGTCCGATGGACAGCAGGCTGTTGTCGGAGAACGTGATACCGACCGTGCCGTCGGCGCCGGTGACGACCTGGTCCGACTGCTGCACCGGCATCCCGGGGCGGACGGCGATGCGCTCCGCGCCGCGCTCGATGTAGGCGTGGCCCTTGCCGACTTTGACCTCGCCGACGTCGGCCGCCACCGCGGCGGTGGCGAAGAGGAACAGCAAGAGTGCGGTCCAGCGCATGGCTTTCTCCCCGGTCGTCTTTTCGACGGATTCTATAATGCCCCCACCCCATGGCGGCCGTGATGAAAAATGCCCGATCGGCGATGTTTCCCGCGCGACTCGGCGAATTGCGCCACCTGACGGCCTTCCTCGAGGAATTCTGCACCGCCCGCGGCATCGAGCGCCCGCGCTGCCTTCGGTTAAATCTTGTTCTGGAAGAGCTGTTCGTGAACAGCATCCAGCACGGCTACCGGGGCGACTGCGAGGCGCCGATCTGGATCACGCTCGACGCCCGGCCGGACGCGGTGCAGATCACGTACGAGGACACGGCGCCGCCGTTCAATCCGTTCGCACGGTTACCGGCGCCCGATGTGCAGCACAAGGTCGGCGGCCTGGGCGTGCTGCTCACGCGCGAGCTCGCCGAGGGGCGCGATTATGCATACCTCTTCGGCCGCAATCGCGTGCGGCTTTCGCTGGTGCGCTAGCCCTTGCCCGGGTGGGTGTGCCCGCACGACGGGCACTTGCGATCGCTGGCGTAGAACTTCTCGAACGCGGGCGGCAAATCCCTGACGATGTCCTGCACGTTGACCTCGACCCGGTGGATTCGCGTCCAGCATTGCGGGCAATACCACTCGAAAGCGTCGTCCACGTCGCGCGGCCGGATCTTCTCCACTACCAGCCCGACCGATCCCGGCTCTGGCCGCTGCGGCGAATGGCGATAGTGCCGCGGCAGCAGGACGATCTCGCCCTCCTTGATCGGGATCTGCCCCGGCCGGCCGTCCTCCACCACGTTGAGGACGATGTTGCCGCGCAGCTGGAAGAAGAACTCCTCATAGGGGTCGTCGTGGTAGTCGGTGCGCCGGTTCGGGCCGCCGACCACCTGGATGATCAGGTCCTCGGCGGCCGGGAAAACCAGCTGATTTCCCACCGGCGGCTTCAGGAGATCGGCATGCTCGTCGATCCAGCGGGAAAAGTTGAATGCTTTGAAGGGCATGGCGTCATTCTAGCGGCGTCCAAAGGGACTACCCGCGCGGGTCGTCAAAGTCGTACGAGGCCCCGTAACTTTGGGCCCTCCCATGTGTGGCATCGCCGGCTATTTCGCCCTGACGCCTCGACCGCTCGCGCCCCAAGCGGTGCTCGAGCGCATGGTCGAGGCCGTGCGCCATCGCGGCCCTGACGCCGGCGGCACCTACCACGACGGCCGCGCCGCGCTCGGCCACCGGCGGCTCTCGATCATCGACCTCTCCGGCGGCAAGCAGCCGCTGTCGACGCCGGACGAGCGCCTCTGGGTCACGTTCAACGGCGAGATCTTCAACTACGTCGAGCTCACCCACGAGCTCGTCGCCCGCGGCCGCCAGTTCCGTACCAAAAGCGACACCGAGACGATCCTTCACGCCTACGCCGAGCATGGGCCGAAGTGCGTCGAGTCGTTCAACGGCGATTTTGCCTACGCCGTCTGGGACCGCGATCGCCAGCGCCTCGTCATGGCGCGCGACCGCATGGGCGTGCGGCCGCTCTACTACACCGTGGTGGACGGCGTGCTCGTCTTTGCTTCGGAGGTAAAGAGCCTCTTCCTCTACCCGGGCGTGCGCGCCGAGCTCGATCCGCTCGGCCTCGACCAGTGCTTCACCTTCTGGTCGCCGCTCGCGCCGCGCACGGCCTTCAAGAACGTCCTCGAGCTGCCGCCCGGTCATCAGCTGATCGCGGAGAACGGCACGTTCAAAGTCGAGCCTTACTGGCAGCTTCGCTTTCCGCGCAAGGGCGAGCAGCCGGCGATGAGCGAGGCGCACGCCGCCGAGCAAATTGAAGCTTTGCTCGGTGATGCCACCCGGATCCGCATGCGCGCCGACGTGCCGGTCGGTGCGTATCTCAGCGGCGGCTTCGACTCGTCGGCGACGACCGCACTGGCGCAGAAACTGAATCCCGCGCTGCGCACGTTCTCCCTCGAATTCGAAAGCCCCGAGCTCGACGAGTCGCACTACCAGCGAGCGCTCGTCGAGGCGCTGAAGACCGATCATTCCGCGCTGCGCTGCAAGGGCGGCGACATCGCCGAGCACTTCCCGGACGTGATCCGCCATACCGAGCGGCCGATCGTGCGCTCGGCGCCGGCGGCGCTGTTCCTGCTGTCGCGGCAGGTGCGCGACCATGGCTTCAAGGTCGTGCTGACCGGCGAAGGCGCCGACGAGGTCTTCGGCGGGTACGACATCTTCAAGGAAACGATGGTGCGCCATTTCTGGGCGCGCCAGCCGGAATCGAAGTGGCGCCCGCTCCTCCTGCGCCGCCTCTATCCGTACCTGGGCGGGCTGCAGTCGCAGCCGCTTAAGTACCTGCAGGCCTTCTTCGGCACCGGCCTGCGCAATCGCGACGATCCGCTCTTCTCGCACCTGCCGCGCTTCGCCACCACCCGGCGCATCACGCAGTTCTACTCCGGCGACCTGCGCAACACCATCAACGGCTACGACGCGCTCGCCGAGCTGCGCGCGACGCTGCCGGCGGAGTTCTCGTCGTGGCACCCGCTCTCGCAGGCCCAGTATCTCGAGACCGGTTGCCTGCTTCCCGGATATATCCTCTCGTCGCAGGGCGATCGCGTCGCGATGGCGCACGCGGTGGAAGGCCGCTTCCCGTTCCTCGACCACCGCGTGGTCGAGCTCGGCGCGCAGCTGCCGCCGTCGCTCAAGCTGAAGAGCCTGCGCGAGAAGTACCTCCTGCGCCAGACGCTCGGCCGGCACCTGCCGAGCGTGATCGTCGAGCGCCCGAAACAGCCTTATCGCGCGCCCGACAGCGAAAGCTTCGTCAAGGGAAACCACGAGTACGTGCAGGCGTTGCTTTCGCCCGACGCTATTGGCCGTGCGGGCTATTTCGAGCCGCGCGCCGTGCACCGCCTGGCCGACAAGTGCCGTAAGCCGGTCGGACCGGTGTCGACCGCGGACAACATGGCGTTCGTCGGCATCCTGTCGACGCAGCTCTTGCATCACACTTTTATCCGACCGCTGATCTGAAGGGGCTCGTGCAATCCGAACGCCGTGTCACGAAGCTCCGTTATCGTCTCGCTGTCCCGGAAAACCCGCTCTCATGAAACACGACATCGGACTGGCTGTACGACGCTTCATTAGCGAGAACTTCCTGTTTCGCGACGATGGCGACGCCATCGCTCACGATCAATCCCTGCTCGACGCCGGCATCATCGACTCGACCGGCGTGCTCGAGCTGGTGTGCTTCCTCGAAACGACCTTCGGCATCGAAGTGCAGGACGACGAGATGCTGCCAGAGAACCTCGACTCCATCCGCGCCATCAGCAACTACGTCGGCCGCAAGCTCGAGTCTCGCAAGGTCGAGCTGGCCGCCTAGCCCACCGTGCGCGTAGAGAATTTCCTCCTGGAGAGCGCGAAGCGCTTTCCGGGCAAGCCAGCGCTGGTCGCGGGCAGCACGGGCCTGACCTATGCCGAGCTCGCCGCCCGCGCCGCCGGCCTCGCCGCCGAGCTGAAGCGCCGGGGCGTGCAGCGCGGCGACCGGGTGGTCGTCTTCCTGCAGAACTCGCCCGAGGCGGTGATCTCGATCTTCGGCACGCTGATGGCGGGCGGCGTCTTCAGCGTCGTCAACCCGAGCACCAAGGCCGACAAGCTGGCCTACATCCTCAACAACTGCACGGCGAAGGCCCTGATCACGGAGCCCCGCTTGGCGCAGGTCGCATCTACTGCTCGTTTAGAAGCTCCAGCGGTGGCGGCGATGCTCACGACGCCGTTTACTTTTGCCGAGGCCGAAGCGCCCCGCTTCGCCGGCATCGACCTCGACGTGGCGATGATCGTTTATACATCGGGCTCGACCGGCTTCCCGAAGGGCGTGACGATGACGCACGCCAACATCGTGGCGGCGGCGACCTCGATCACCGCGTACCTCGAGAACACGGCGGACGACGTCGTGCTCTCCGTGCTGCCGCTCGCGTTCGACTACGGCCTCTACCAGGCGCTGATGTGCGCGAAGGTCGGCGCGACGCTCATCCTGGAAAAATCGTTTGCTTTTCCGCAGGTGATCCTGCAGAAGCTGAAGACCGAGCGCGTGACGGGCTTCCCGCTCGTGCCGACGATGGCGGCGCTGCTCCTGCAGATGAAGGACCTCGTGCCGGGCATGTTTCCGGACCTGCGCTACATCACGAATACCGCAGCCGCGCTTCCCGCGGCGCACATCCAGCGCCTGCGCGAGCTCTTCCCCACCACGAAGCTCTACTCGATGTACGGGCTCACGGAGTGCAAGCGCTGCACCTATCTGCCGCCGGCGGAGCTCGATCGTCGGCCGGGCTCGGTGGGCATCGCCATCCCCGGCACCGAGGCGTACGTCGTGAACGAGCTCGGCGAGCGCGTGCCGCCCGGCGAGGTTGGCGAGCTCGTGATTCGCGGCGCGCACGTCATGAAGGGCTACTGGGCCGACGAGGCCGCGACGAATCGCGCGCTCAAGCAAGGTCCCTTCCCCTGGGAGAAGGTGCTCCATACCGGCGACCTTTTCCGCACCGACGAAGAAGGCTTCCTCTACTTCGTCGGCCGCAAGGACGACATCATCAAGACGCGCGGCGAGAAGGTGAGCCCGAAGGAAGTCGAGAACGTGCTCTACGAGATCGCCGGCGTCCGCGAGGCCTGCGTGATCGGCGTGCCGGACGCGATCCTCGGCCAGGCGCTGAAGGCGATCGTCGCCGCCGACGAAGGCGTGACGGAAGCCGACATCATCCGCCACTGCCGCGCGCGGCTGGAAGATTTCATGGTGCCCGCGATGGTGGAATTCCGCGGGCAACTGCCGAAGAGCGAGAACGGAAAAATCGCCCGCAAGGAGCTCATTGCCGCATGAACGCCCCGCTTCGTATCCTGAGCGATCCCCTTTCCCTCCAGATCGACGCCGCCGCCGAGGTGGAGCGCATCAGCACGGTGCTGCGCAAGCAGGTGCTGAAGGACCTGCGCCGCAAGGGCGTGGTGCTGGGCCTTTCCGGCGGCATCGACTCGACCGTGGTCGCCGCGCTCTGCGTACGCGCGTTCGGCCCCGGCAACGTGCTCGGCATCTTCATGCCCGAGCAGGACTCCGACCCGGAGAGCCTGCGCCTCGGCCGCCAGGTGGCGGAATGGCTCGGCATCCAGACCGTGCTGGAGGACATCAGCCCGATGCTGCTCGGCGCCGGCTGCTACCGGCGGCGCGACGAATTCATCCGCCGCGTATTTTCCGAGTACGGGCCGGGCTGGAAGAACAAGGTGGTGCTGAAGAAGGCCGGCACCGGCGGCTATAACGTCTTCAATCTGGTGGTGCGCGGTCCGCACGGCGAGCACAAGGAGGCGCGCATGCCGCTCGACGTGTACCTCGGCATCGTCGCCACCACGAACATGAAGCAGCGCACGCGCAAGCAGATCGAATACTTCCACGCCGACCGCCTGCAGTACGCGGTCGCCGGCACGCCCAACCGCCTCGAGTACGACCAGGGCTTCTTCGTCAAGAACGGCGACGGCGCGGCCGACGTGAAGCCGATCGCCCACCTCTACAAGTCGCAGGTCTACCAGCTGGCGGCGCACCTCGGCGCGCCCGAAGAGATCCGCACGCGCCCGCCGACGACCGACACCTACTCGCTCGCCCAGACCCAGGAAGAATTCTTCTTCGGCATCTCGCTCAAGGCGCTCGACGTCTGCATGTACGCCCTCGACCACGGCATCCCGGCGGAAATCGTCGCGCCGGCGGTCGGCCTGACTGCCGAGCAGGTGCTCGACGTCTTCCGCGACATCACCGGACGACGTCGCACCACGCGGTACCTGCACGAGGCGCCGCTCCTTGTCACGTCAAATCCATAAGCAGCGGGCAGCGGACGCCTGGATCCAGGTCGGCGACGGCGCCCGCCTGGAGCTCCACCACACGTCGTGGTGGGAGCACATCGTGCGGGACTTCCGCCGCTACCGGGTGACCAACGATCCGGCGCTGCGGACGCTATTCCTCTCGCAGGGATTCTGGGCGAGCTGCGTGTACCGCATGGCACGGGCGGCCGTCGGCCGCGGCGGCCTCGTCGCCTGGCTGGCGCAGCCGTTCGTCGCGGTGGCGCAGAAGCTGATCGAGATCGTCACCGGCATCAGCATTCCACCCGAGTGCGAGATCGGCGACGGCATCTACATCGGACATTACGGCTCGATCATCCTCGAGGCGCAGGCGCGCATCGGCCACAACTGCAGCCTCGCGCAGAACGTGACCATCGGCACCGCGCCATCGGCCGAAGGGCGCGGCGCGCCCACCATCGGCAACCGGGTTTTCATCGGCGCGCATTCCGTGATCGTGGGCAAGATCACCATCGGCGACGATGCGGTGATCTGCGCCGGGTCGGTGGTGAACAAGTCGGTGCCGGCGCGCGCGGTGGTCATGGGCAACCCCGCGCGCGTGGTGTCGTACGAAGGGAGCTTCGACTACGTGCTCTACGACGGCATGGACGTCGACCCGGCGAGGCGTGCCTCGCTCGACAAGGTCAAGTCCTTGAACGTCGGCCCGGCGTAGTCGACGGTGGAGCGCAGCTCCTCGTAGGTCACGCCGAGCTCGCGCGCCCAACGCGCGAGATCCTCGTCGTATTGGTCCGCCGATCGCTCATTCATGCCGAAATGGGTTGCCAGCAACCGGCATGCCGGAAGGACTACCTTTGGGTGCCCGGGGCCGGACTCGAACCGGCATGGCCTCGCGGCCGGCAGATTTTAAGTCTGCTGCGTCTACCCGTTTCGCCACCCGGGCCGGGCTGGCAGGGTAACTGTAACCGCTTTAGAAGTACGCCGGGCCGTGGTCGTTCCAGCGGCGGCCGCCCGTCGCCAGGCGCCCGCGGCGCGCCAGGGCGCCCTCCAGCCGCAGCTCGAGCTCCCGGCACTCGGCCGGAGCCGGGAAATCGGCTCCCGCGATCCACCGGTACACGTCGTGCGGCGCGCAGCCGAGCGCCCGGGCCAGGTAGGCCGGCGCGCCGAAGACCTGCGACGCATTGAGCATGAGGGTGGAGAAGCGGTGCACGGCCGGAGATTGCCATGGGGTCTCCGGAACCCACTGTGAAAAATGCTCGTCTGACGCTCACCGCATGGAGCCTTTTGCAAACTCCTACACGGCTTGGGCGTTTTGGAGGCGGGAGTCGGACTCGAACCGGCATAGACGGCTTTGCAGGCCGCTGCATAACCCTTCTGCCATCCCGCCCGGGACGGAACAAAAAAGGGAAGGCTTGGATCACCTTCCCTTCGGATTCTGGAGCGGGAAACGAGTCTCGAACTCGCGACCTCAACCTTGGCAAGGTTGCGCTCTACCAACTGAGCTATTCCCGCGAAGGGGAGGAATTATATCAAGCGCGCACCCCGGCATACGGAAGCGCCTTGCGCAGGTAGTAGAGCATCGAGGCTACGGTCAGGATGGCCGCGACGTTGATGAAAATGGTGCCCCACCACAGGCAGTCGAGGCCGAGAAGCCGGTCGTGATAGAGGAGCAGCGGGATCGCCACCATCTGGCTCACCGTCTTCAGCTTGCCGATGAAGGCCACGGCGACGCTCTTCGCCTGCCCGACTTTCGCCATCCATTCGCGCAGCGCGGAAATGGCGACCTCCCGCCCGATGATGATCAGCGCCACGAGGGCGTCCACCCGGGGCGGGTCGAGCTGCAGCAGCACGACGAGCGCGCCGACCACGATCAGCTTGTCGGCGACCGGATCGAGGAAAGCGCCGAACGCGGACATCTGGTTGAGCCGGCGGGCGAGATAGCCGTCCAGCCAGTCGGTGATGCCGGCGAGGATGAAAATCCCCGTGGCCGCCACGTCCTTGGATGACCCGGAAAGCCACGTATACGGCAGGTAGTACAGGCCGATCAGCAGCGGAATCATGACGATCCGCGACAGCGTGAGCAGGTTCGGGATGTTGAGGATCACGCGGCAGCGGCCGAATGGTGGAGATGCCGATAGATGCGCTCGGCGAGCGGCCGGCTGATGCCTTCCACCTTGGCGATGTCGTCCACCGCCGCCGCCTGCACGCCGCGCAGGCCGCCGAAGTGCTCGATCAGCGCCTGCCGGCGCTTCGCGCCGATGCCGGGGATCTCGTTCAGCATGGAGGTCGTGCGCTTCTTCCCGCGCCGCGCGCGGTGCCCGACGATCGCGAAGCGGTGCGCCTCGTCCCGGATCGCCTGGATGAGGTGCAGCCCCGGGTGCGAGGGCGCGAGCTGGAGGGTCCTCGATTCCGATTCGATGATCAGCTCTTCGAGCCCGGGCTTGCGCTGCGGACCCTTGGCCACGCCGACGACGCAGAGCTGGTGCAGTCCGAGATCGGCAAGCACGCCGCGGGCCACGGCCACCTGTCCTTTGCCGCCGTCGATGAGGACGAGGTCCGGCACCTTGCCGGCTTGCGCCGTGACGCGCTCGTACCGCCGAACGAGGACCTGGCGCATCGCGGCGTAGTCGTCGCCCGGCGTGATGTCGCGGATGTTGAAGCGGCGGTATTCGGATTTCTGCATCTGCTGCCGGTCATATACCACGCAGGAGGCCACCGTCGCCTCGCCCATCGTGTGGCTGATGTCGAAACACTCGATGCGGTTCGCGCCCTCCGGCAGTCCCAGCGTCTCGCGCAGCGCGAGCAGCCGGCCTTCCTGCGTGGCTCGATCGCGTACCCGCTGGGCGATGGCGAGCTGCGCATTCTTCGCCGCCATGTCGAGCCAGACCCGGCGCTCGCCGTGCGACGGCGTCACCACCTCGATGTCCTCGAGGTCGACCGCCTCGCCCGCGATGACGAGCCCGGGCTTCGGCTGCTCGAGATAGTGCTGGTCGAGGAACGCGCCCACCACCTCGGCGGCCGCGGCGCCCTCCGCGTTCGACGGAAAGAAGCTGCGGTCGCCGACATGGCGTCCGCCGCGGATCATCACGAGGTTCACGCACGCGATGCCGCCGTCGATCTCGCACGCCACCACGTCGGCGTCGACGCCGCGGTTCGACTCGACGTACTGGCGCGCCTGCATCTTGGCGAGGGCGCGCACCTGGTCCCGGTAGATCGCCGCCTGCTCGTAGTGCCGCTCGTCGGACGCGTGCTGCATTTTCTCGGTCAGTCCGCGGATCACCTCGTCCTCCTTGCCCTCGAGGAAAAGCATGGCGTTCGCCACGTCTTCCGCATAGGGCTCGGGCGCGATCTTTCCCGTGCACGGCGCCGTGCAGCGCTGGATCTGGTGCAGCAGGCACGGCCGCGAGCGGTTCTCGAACACCGTGTCCTCGCACGTGCGCAGGCGGAAGACGCGCTGCAGGAGCTGAATGCTCTCCCGCACCGCGTACGCGTGCGGGAACGGGCCGAAATAGCGGTGGCGCTTGTCCTTCGCGCCGCGATGGAAGCCGAGCCTCGGATACGGGTGTCCCGTGACCATCAGGTACGGGTACGACTTGTCGTCCCGGAAAAGGATGTTGTATCGCGGGTTGAGGCTCTTGATGAAGTTGTTTTCGAGCAGGAGCGCTTCACCCTCCGAGCGCGTCGCCGTCACCTCGATCGACGCGATCTGGCTGACCATCACCTGCGTGCGCGGACCGTGTCCGGTCTTGTTGAAGTACGACGCCACGCGCTTCTTCAGGTCGCGCGCCTTGCCGACGTAAAGCGCCTCGCCATCCTTCCCCACCATGCGGTACACCCCGGGCAGATTGGGCAGGCCAGCGACGAAGCTCTTGGCGTCGAATGCCATTGAAATCATTATAAATGCGGTAAAATTCGCGCCTTTTTCGCAGCGGCAGAACCACCATGGCAAAAGTCGAAGCAGTCGAAATCCGCCCCGGCCAACTCCTCGAATGGGACAAGCGCGTCTGGCGCGTGCTGAAGAGCTACCACGTGCACGTCGGCGGCCGCGGCGGCGCGTTCATGCAGGTCGAGATGAAGGACATCGACAAGGGCACGAAGACCAATCAGCGCTTCCGCACCGAGGACAAGATCGAGCGCGCCTTCGTCGAGCCGCGCGACATGCAGTACCTCTACCAGGACGGCGACAGCTACGTCTTCATGGACAAGGAAAACTACGAGCAGATGTCGCTCGACGCGGACTTCCTCGAGGGGCAGTCCGGGTATCTCTTGCCGAACACCGACGTCCAGATCAACTTCTACAACGGCCGCGCGATCGGCGTCGAGCTGCCGCCCAACGTCGTGCTGACCGTCGTCGATACCGAGCCCGGCATCAAGAACTCGACCGCGACCAACTCCTTCAAGCCGGCCAAGATGGAAACCGGCATCACCGTCCAGGTGCCGCCTTTCATCAATACCGGCGAGAAGATCAAGATCGACACCGCTGAAGGCACCTACATGGAGCGTGCCTAAGTCGCGGCACCTTCCGGTGGCGGGGTCTGCGCCACCGACGGCTTGTCGGGGATGGGAGCCAGCTGGGCGAGATTGTTTTTCGCCAGCAGCTCGCCGGCCTCGCGATAGGCCACGCTTCTCCTGAGATCGCGCCCGCCCTGCCGCCTCATCTTCTCCCAGCCTTCGACGTTCGCCAGCTGCACCTCGTTTAGCGAGTCGAGCAGCGCGTCCAGGCCTTCCGGGTTGTTGCACAGCAGGACCATGTCGCACCCGGCCGCGAGCGCCGCGCGCGCGCGCTCCGGCGGGCCGCCCGCGACCGCAGCGCCTTCCATCGAGAGATCGTCGCTGAAGACGAGGCCCTTGAAGCCGAGCTGGCCGCGCAGCACCTCTTGCAGCCAGTGCTTCGAATAGCCCGCGGGCTCGGCATCGACCTGCGGGTAGATCACGTGCGCCGGCATCACGGCGGCCAGCCCCGCTTCGATCACCGCCTTGTAAGGCGCGATGTCCTTCTTCGCGATGTCGCGGAACGCCCGCTCGTCCTTCGGCACGGCGACGTGCGAATCCGCTTCGGCGTAGCCGTGTCCGGGGAAGTGCTTGGCGACCGCGGCGACGCCGCCCTGCGCGAGCCCGCGCACCAGGCACGCGCCCAGTGCGCCGACCGCCGTCGGATCGAAGTGCAGCGCGCGGTCGCCGATCACCGAGCTGCCGCCGTAGTCGAGGTCGAGCACCGGCGCGAAGCTGAAATCGACGCCGTGCGCGCCCAGCTCGGCGGCGATCACATAGCCTATCGCCGTGGCCGCCGCGCGGCCGAACTCCCGATCCCGATCCCACATCTTGCCGAGCATTCGCATCGGCGGAATGGCGGTGAAGCCTTCCTTGAACCGCTGCACGCGCCCGCCTTCGTGATCGACGCAGATCGGCAGCGCGGGCTCTCGCTGGCGCTCGATGTCCGCCGTCAGGGCGGCAAGCTGCTCGGGGTTTTCAAAATTGCGCGCGAAGAGGATCACCGCGCCGGCCGCCGGATGGCGGATGCGCTTCAGATCGTCTTCGCTGAGCGTGGGGCCGACGACATCCACTACCACCGGCCCGGGTGGCAACCTTACTTTTCGCACTCGAGTATGACCGTCGCAAATGCAACGCCCCGCTCGTCCGAAAGCGAGAGGTGGGCGCTGGTGATGCCTTTTCGCTGGAGGAGCGCCTGCAGCGCGTCCGTGTATTCGAGCACCGGCTTGCCGGATGCGAGGTTGCGCACCCAGACGCCGTGCCAGTTCGCCGGCGACTTGATGCCGGTGCCGAGGGCCTTGGTGAAGGCTTCCTTGGCGGCGAATCGCTTGGCGAGATAGTTCGCGGGCAGGCGGTGCCGCTTGAAGCGCTCGAGCTCCGGCGGGCACAGGATGCGAAGCGCGAAGCGCTCGCCGTGCCGCTCGAGAGCCGTCTTGATGCGCTCGATCTCGACCACGTCGGTGCCCACGCCGAAGATCATTTCGCCGCCTGCACCATCAGGCGCTTCATCTCGCGCACCGCCTCGCGCATGCCGACGAACAGCGCGCGGCTGACGATGGCGTGGCCGATGTGCAGCTCGCGCACGCCCTTCAGCGCCGCGACCGGCTGCACGTTGAAGTAGTTGAGCGCGTGGCCGGCATTGAAGCGCATGCCGAGGCTGCGGATGGCATCGCCCGCGGTCTGTATCCGTTTCAATTCCGCGACTACGGCAGGCGTTTCGGCATCGCGCCCCTTCGAGTGGAAGGCGTGCGCATACGGCCCGGTGTGGATCTCGCACACAGTGGCGCCGACGCGATGCGCGGCCTCGACCTGCTTCAGCTCGGCGTCGATAAACACCGAGACGCGGATGCCGCCGTCGAGCAGGCGCTTCACCATGGTCTTCAGCCGCGCCTCCTGCGAGACGATGTCGAGCCCGCCTTCGGTGGTGATCTCGGCGCGGCCTTCGGGCACCAGCATCGCCATCTCCGGCTTGATGCGGGTCGCAATGCCGACCATCTCCTCGGTGGCCGCCATCTCGAGGTTCAGCTTGATGTGCGTGAGCTCGCGCAACCGGCGCACGTCCTCGTCCTGGATGTGCCGGCGATCCTCGCGCAAGTGGCACGTAATGCCGTCCGCGCCCCCGAGGTGCGCCTCGACCGCCGCCCAT
>DATMIG010000349.1:0-5844 GCA_035554335.1 Burkholderiales bacterium | reverse complement strand
GGCGCCGGCGTGCCGCCGGTCGCGCCGAGGCCGATGAACGAGATGACCTCGTAGCCCGGCAGCGTCTCGTTCACCGCCGGCACGTCGGGCAGCGCTCTCCAACGATCAAGCGACGTGACGGCGAGCGGGCGCAGCTTCCCCGCGCGGACCTGCCCGATGGAGAGCGTCATCGCCTCGAGCAGCAGGTCGACACGCCCGCCGAGGAGCTCGGTGAGCGGGCTCGCGCCGCCGCGGAACGGCACGTGCGTCATGTCGATGCCGGCCATCGCGCAGAGCAGCTCGCCGGAGAGGTGGTGAACGGTGCCGATGCCCGACGACGGGTAGTTCAGCTTGCCGGGGCTGGCCTTCGCCGCGGCGATGATGTCGCCGAGCGACTTGAACGGCGAGTCCGGCCGCACGCTGATCACGAACGGGTACGACGTGAGCATCGACACCATCGCGATGTCGCGCAGCGGGTCGACCGGCAGCGACTTCAGCATCGCGCCCTGCACCGGATACGCGCCGGTGATGAGGAGGAGCGTGTAGCCGTCGGGCGGCTGCCTGGCGGCGAACTCGTTGCCGACGAGCCCGCCCGCGCCGGGGCGGTTGTCCACGATCACGGGCTGGCCGAGCCCTTCGCTCAGCCGATCGGCGGCGAGCCGCGCGATCACGTCGGCCGAGCCGCCCGGCGGAAACGGCGTCACCAGCTTGAGTGGCTTGCTCGGATAGCCTTGGGCGAGCGCCATCACCGTCCACAGCGCTGCGGCCAGCGCGGTCAGTAATTTCCTCGGGGCCATGGTTTATGCTCGCACGGGTGAAAGAGCGCGTGCAATTCGTTTCCAGCGGTTTGCAGCTGGTCGGCATGCTGCAAACGCCCGACGATCTGCGGCTGGGCGAGCGGCGCGCCGCGTTCCTCGTCCTCCATGGCTTCGGCAGCAACAAGGACGGGGGCAACGTGGCGACGGTGGCCGACCTCCTCATCCGCCTCGGCTACATCACCCTGCGCTTCGACATGCGCGGCTGCGGCGAGAGCCAGGGCCCGCGCGGCCGCACGATCTGCCTGGAGCAGGTCGACGACACCCGGGCGGCGCTCGAATTCCTCTCCGCCCAGAAGGAAGTGGCGCGCGTCGGCGTGATCGGCCACAGCTTCGGCGCGGCGGTCGCGGTCTACGCCGCCGGCGTCGACGATCGCCTTGCCTGCTGCATCTCCTCCGGCGGCTGGGGCGACGGCGCCAGGAAATTCAGGAAGCAGCACGAGTCGCCGGAGGCGTGGGCGAAGTTCAGCGCCATGATGGAGACCGGCCGCCAGCTCAAGGCGCGCGGCGAGCAGCTGATGGTGCCGCGCTACGACATCGTGCCGATCCGACCCGAGCTGCGGCACAACCTCGCGCCCGGCTCGATCCTCGAGTTTCCGTTCGACGTGGTGGAGAGCATGTATAGCTTCCGCGCGAACGACGTCGTCGGCAGGATCGCGCCGCGCCCGCTCCTCCTCCTGCACCCGGCGAAGGACACCGTCACGCCGACCGAGCAGTCGGTGGACCTCTTCGCGCACGCCGGCCAGCCGACGGACCTGCATCTCGTCGCGGGCGTCGACCACTTCCTGTTCGCCGAGACGAACACCATCGTCATCAACCTGCTGCGCGACTGGCTGGCGCTGCACTTCCCCGTCCGGTGAACCTTGCGCCCGTAGCGCTGCGCGAGCGGGTGCGCGGCATCTTCGAGCGGAACGGCATGAGCGCGCCGCACGCGACGCTCATCGCGGATGTGCTGGTGTGGGCGGATCTGCGCGGCATGGGCACGCACGGCGTGATGCGCGTGCCGCAGTACGTGCGCTTCATCGGCAAGGGCGACCTGAATCCGCGGCCCGAGATGCGCCGCGCGCAGGACGGCTCCGCCTTCGTGCTGCTCGACGCCGACCGCGCCGCCGGGCCGATCGCGATGATGGAAGGCACGCGCGCCGCTGGCGAGAAGGCGCGCAGCGCCGGGATCGGTTTGTGCCTCATCAGGCACACAACCCATACCGCGGCGCTCGGCTATTACACCCAGTCGGCTGCTCGCGATGGCTTCGCGGCAATCGCGCTCGGCACGTCGTCGCCGCTGATGGCCTATCACGGCGCCCGCGCCGCCGGCGTGTCGACCGCGCCCCTCTCGATCGCGGTGCCGGGCGAAGACGAGCCGTTCGCGCTCGACATGGCATCGAGCCTGATCTCGATGGGCGCGCTCGCGCAGGCGAGGCGCACCGGCCAGCCGATCCCGGACGGCGTCGCGCTCACCCGGGACGGGGAGCCGACGACCGATGCCGCCACGGCCAGCATTCCGCTGCCGCTCGGCGGGCCGAAAGGCTCGGGGCTCGGCTTCATGTTCGAGTGCCTCGCCAGCCTCCTTGCCTGCAACCCGATCCTCGCGGAGTCGCTCGAGGGCACGCCGGCGAGCCGGCATCACCGGCAGAATGGCCTGGTGATCGCGATCGACGTCGCCCGGTTCGTTCCACCTCAGCAGTTCAAGAAGGAGGTGGCGCGCCTGGCCGGCGACCTGCGGCAGCTACCCGGCGAGGAAATCCTGATGCCCGGCGAGCGCGGCGCGCGCAAGGCGGCGGCGCAGCGGGAGAGCGTGTCGATCGCCGACTCGGTGTACGCGGAGCTCGAGGCGCTATGAAATGGCTGTGCATCGTCGCGTTGGTCGCCGGTCCGGCGCTCGCGCAGCCGTATCCGTCCAAGCCGGTGCGCGTCATCGTGCCCTTCCCGCCGGGCGGCACCGCGGACCTGCTTTCGCGCACCACCGCGCAGAAGCTCGCCGCGAGCCTCGGCCAGCAGTTCATCGTCGAGAGCCGCGCCGGGGCGGGCGGCAATCTCGGCGCCGAGTACGTCTACCGCGCCGAACCCGACGGCTACACGCTGCTCGCGACGCCGCCGCACATCCTCACCGTCAACCCGCTTCTCTACAAACTGAACTTCGATCCGTCGCGATTCCAGCCGGTGAGCATCATCGCGGCGTACCCGAACGTGCTGCTCGCCACGCCCCGCTTCGCGCCCTCGACGCTGGACGAGCTCATCGCGCAGGCGCGCCAGGACCCGGGCCACATCAACATCGCCTCGCAGGGCAGCGGCACCATCTCGCACCTGAGCGCGGAGCTGCTCAAGTCCCTGGCGTCGATCAACCTCACGCACGTGCCCTACAAGGGCACGGCGCCGGCGATGACCGACCTCCTCGGCGGGCAGGTCGACCTGATGTTCGACAACCTGATCACCGCCATGCCGCACGTGAAGGCCGGCAAGCTGAAGCTCCTCGGCGTCGGCGGTGCGAAGCGCGTGGCGGCGTTCCCGGACGTGCCGGCGATCGCCGAGCGCCTGCCCGGCTTCCATTCCGAGACCTGGATGGCCTACGTCGCGCCGCCGGGGACGCCGATGGAAATCGCCACCCGGCTATCGGCCGGCATCGCTCGCGCCGTGCGCGAGCCCGACTTCCAGAAGCTGCTCACCGACCTGCAGGCGGAGCCTGTCGGCAACACGCCGGCGCAGATGGCCGATGTCGTTCACCAGGAGCTCGAGCGCTGGGGACGCGTGATCCGCGAGGGCGGCATCACCGTCCAGTAGTTTCGACAGCAAATAAGGGAAAGCGGCGCCCCGGGGCGGTATGCTCGGCAAAAAACCATGTCGGTACTTTCGCGTGTGGAGGGGATGCTGATCGGCGGCGTGCGCATCATCGTCGGCGCCTCGATCTTCGTTTCCATCGGCATCAACTTCGCCAACATCGCCGGCCGCTACCTCTTCAGCGAGCCCATCCTGTGGGCGGAGGAGATCCTCAACTATCTCATGGTGTGGTCGGTGTTCCTCGGCGCGGTGCTCGTCACCTGGGAGGGCCGGCACATCAAGATGGACCTCATCTCGGCGCGCTTCCGGCCGCCGGCGAGCGTGATCCTGAACATCATCACCGTCGCCGTGTTCGCCGGCATCTGCGTGTTCATGATCATCCAGTCGTGGACGGTGACGAGCATGGCGCAGCAGATCGACCAGCGCAGCGTGGCGGCCGAGATGCCGATGATGTACGCCCACGTCGCGGTGCTGCTCGGCTTCGCCGGCATGCTGGTCGCGGTGCTGCTGCGCATACCGCAATACGTGCGCAACGTCTTCGGCAGCGAGACGGCGGCGGCGCAAAAGCAGGTCGTCGACACCTTCGGCACCTTCGAGTAATCGATGACCTGGTTCGTCCTGCTCGTCCCGCTCACCCTGCTGCTGCTCGGCTTCCCCATCTTCGTCATCCTCATCGCGAGCTCGGCGTGCCTGCTGATGTTCTTCATGAACGTGCCGTACGCGGTGGCGCACCAGACCCTCTTCGGCGCCATCGACAAGTTCTCGCTGCTCGCGGTGCCGTTCTTCCTCTTTGCCGGCGAGATCATGGGCGTCGGCGGCATGTCGAAGCGCATCCTCGACTGGTGCATGTCGATCATCGGCCGCGTGCGCGGCGCGCAGGGCCTCACCACCATCGGCGCGTCGACCGTGTTCGGCGCGATCTCCGGCTCCGCGCCGGCCACCGTCGCGGCGATCGGCCGCTTTACCTACCCGGGGCTGAAGGAGAAATACGGCCGGCGCTTCGCCACCGGCATCATCTCGGCCACCGGCGCGATCGACATCATGATCCCGCCGTCGATCTCGATGATCCTCTACGGCACCGCCGCCGAGCAGTCGGTGGCGCGGCTCTTCATCGCCGGCGTGCTGCCGGGCCTGCTGCTCGCCTTGCTGAACGGCTGCTACGTCGTCTGGTACGCGCGCCGGCACGGCATCATCGACACCGAGTCGGTCGGCTGGCGCACCTTCCTCACGGCCACCCGCCGCGGCGCGTGGTCGCTCGGCGGACCGGCCGTCATCCTCGGCGGCATCTATGGGGGAATCTTCGCGCCCACCGAGGCTGCCGGCATCGCATGCGTGTATGGAATATTCGTCACCAAGTTCATCCACCGCGATCTTTCGTGGCGCGACCTGTGGAACGTGGGCGTGAACTCGATGTACATCACCGCCCAGATCATGATCATCGTCGCCTCGGCGGGCGTCTTCTCCTGGATCCTGACGGTGAACGGCGTGCCGCAGGCGGCGGTGCAGCTGGTGAAGGGCCTCGCCGACCATCCGTGGACCGTGCTGCTCGCGATCAACATTTTTCTTTTGATCGTCGGCTGCGTGATCGACCCGGCTTCCGCCACGCTGATCCTGACGCCGCTCCTCGTGCCGATCTGCAAGGCCTACGGCATCGACCTTATCCACTTCGGCGTGATCATCTCGCTCAACCTTGCCATCGGCATGTTCCACCCGCCCTTCGGGCTGAACATCTTCGTCGTGCAGGCGCTGACGCGTGCGCCGGTGGCCGACATCTACCTCGGCGTGATCCCGTTCGTCCTGGTGGCGATCCTCGCGCTCGCCATCGTGACCTACATTCCCTGGTTCTCGCTCGCGCTGACCGCCTTCCTCTAGCCTCTAGCGCAAGCCGTCTTTCCCCTGGATGTCCTTCGCCGCCAGGCCGCCGAGGCGGGCGTGCAGGCGGCCGCGCGTCGCGGCGCAGAAGATGATGGCGATCTCGCGCGGCATCGGCGCGTCGTGCAGCGTGATGCTCATCGTGTCGTAGTGCGAGCGCACGTAGAGCGCGTCCTTGTGCGCGAGCGGCACGTCGATCGACGTGCCCGGGCCACCGCGCTTGCCGCTCGACGAGATCCACGCCTTCCCGCCGCCGAGCGCATCGCGCACCGGATCGGCGAACGCCGTGGTGAGGAGCGCATTGCCGTGCTCGTACTCGCCGTCCACGCCGACGATGCAGGCCTTGCCGTAGCTCGCGATCTTTTCAGCTGCGGCCAGTGCGGCCAGCCGGCGGCCGAAATCC
>DATMIG010000348.1:0-4118 GCA_035554335.1 Burkholderiales bacterium | reverse complement strand
GTCGACGTCGGCATCCCGCGCGGGCAGTTCGTGAGCCTGGTGGGGCCGAGCGGCTGCGGGAAAAGCACGCTGCTTCGCTGCATTGCCGGCTTGGAGCACGTCACCGGCGGCACGCTCAGCGTGGATGGCGCGCCGGTCCGCGAGCCGCCCGAGAAGCTCGGCATCGTCTTCCAGCGCGACGTGCTGCTCGACTGGCGCACGGTGCTCGACAACGTGCTCCTGCCGATCGAGTTTCGCGACCTGCCGCGGCGCGACTGGGAAGACAAGGCGCTCGCCCTCCTGCGGATGATCGGACTGGGCGAGTTCGCCCATCGCCGGCCGTATGAGCTCTCCGGCGGCATGCGCCAGCGAGTGGCCATTTGCCGCGGCCTGATCGAGGACCCGAGCATCCTGCTGATGGACGAGCCGTTCGCGGCCCTCGACGCGTTCACGCGCGACGAGCTGAACCTCGAGCTGCAGACGATGTGGCTGCGTTCGCCGAAGACCGTCATCTTTGTCACCCACAACATCGGCGAGGCGGTGTTCCTGGGCGATCGCGTGCTGGTGATGGCGCGCCGCCCGGGCCGCATCGCAGCCGACCTGCGGATCGACCTGCCGCGACCGCGGCCGCTGGCGGTGCGCGAGACCCCCGCGTTCGCCTCCTACGCCGCGCGCATCCGCGAAACGTTCGAGGCGCTGGGCGAGTTCAGGCGAGGCGGCTGATGCACAACGTCAAGAGCATCGCTTCGGTTGTCGGCGTGCTGGCCGCCTGCGCTCTGGTCTGGGAAATGCTGGTCCGCATGCTCGGCGTGCCCCTCTTCATGCTGCCGCCGCCTTCCGCGGTGGCGCAGGCGATGATCGAGAACCCGCAGATCTACGCCTACCATGCCGTATACACGCTGTACTCCACGCTGGCGGGCTTCGCGCTCGCCGTGGTCCTGGGAGTGGTGCTGGCGGTCGCGATCGTGCAGTCGAAGTTCCTCGAGCGCACGCTCTATACGGTGCTCGTCACGCTGAACAGCGTGCCGAAGGTCGCGGTGGCGCCGCTCTTCATCGTATGGCTCGGCACCGGGCTCGAGCCGAAGGTCGCGATCGCCGCCATGATCGCCATCTTCGCGATCGTGATCGACCTGGTGCACGGCCTGAAGTCCGTCGAGCCGGACATGCTGGATCTCGGGCGCGCGCTGCGCGGCTCGAGGCTCAAGGTGCTGGTCAAGATCCGCTTTCCGCACGCGCTGCCGGCGCTCTTCAGCGGCATGAAGGTCGCCATTTCCCTCGCGCTGATCGGCGCCATCGTCGGCGAGTTCGTCGCCGCTAAGCGCGGCCTGGGATACCTCATCATGCTGTCGCAGGGCCAGTACGACACGCCGACCATGTTCGCCGCCATCGTGATCCTGGCGCTCCTCGGCATCGCGCTGTTCTTCCTGATCGACGCGATCGAGCGCGTGGTGCTGCCGTGGCATGCCTCGCGGCGCCGCGAAGGCACCGTTCCCGTCACCCCGTAACGCCAATTTCGGAAACCGCCATGTCCAAGACCCTCAACATTCCAAAATTCGGCGGCTACCATCGCCGCCTCCAGCTCGAGGAGGATCGCGAGCTGACGAACGTCGGACCCGGAACGCCGGGCGGGGAATACCTGCGCCGCTTCTGGCACCCGGTCGCGCTGGCGAGCGAGCTGAAGGACACGCCGCTCGCGATCCGCATCCTCGGCGAGGACCTGGTGATGTTCCGCGACCAGCGGGGGAAGGTGGGCCTGCTCCATCGCCACTGCAGCCATCGCGGTACCTCGCTTGAGTTTGGCATCATTTCCGAGCGCGGCATCCGCTGCTGCTATCACGGCTGGCTCTATGACGTGGACGGCACCGTGCTCGAGACGCCCACCGAGCCGGCGGGCAGCACACTGAAGGCGACGCTCTGTCACGGAGCGTATCGCACGCACGAGCACGGCGGTCTGGTCTTCGCCTACATGGGGCCGCCGGAGGAGACGCCGCCATTCCCGGTCTACGACTGCTGGGGCTCGTACCCGGAAGAGAACCGCCTGGTGCCTTACAAGATCCACACGCCGTGCAACTGGCTGCAGGCGCACGAGAACGGCGCCGACCCGATCCACACCGCCTACCTGCACGCGATCGTGAGCGGGGTGCAGTTTTCCCCTTCCTTCAGTGCGCTGCCCCAGCTCGAGTTCATGGAAACGCCCGTCGGGCTGCTTTCGATCGCGACGCGTCGCTGGAACGACAATCTGTGGATCCGGGCTAGCGATGTGATCCTGCCGAATGCCGCGCAGTTCGGCACCGGCTTCGTCGACGGCTCGCGCGAGAAGTTCGCCGTCTGCGCGTGGCTTTCGCGCTGGATCGTGCCGATCGACGACCGCAACTCCTACGCGATCGGCCTGCGCCACTTCAACAAGCTGATCGATCCGCTGAACGAGGGCCGGGAAGACCTCATTGGCCTGGGCATCGTGGACTTCATGGGGCAGACCGACGAGCGCCCGTACCCGGAGCGGCAGAAGAGCCCGGGCGACTACGACGCGCTGGTGGGCCAGCGCTCGATCGCCATCCACGCCAACGAGCACCTCGGGTCCACCGACCGCGGCGTGGCGACCGTGCGCCGCCAGATCCGCCGCGGCATCCGCGCGGTGCAGGAGGGCAAGCCCCTGCCGATGCCGCGGCGTTACGCCGAGGGCGTCATGCCGACGTACAACGCCGAAATCATTTTTCCCGTGCCACCGGCGGGCGAAGACGATGCGAAGCTGATCCAGGCGTTCGGCCGCGCGGTGTGCGAGATCATCATCCGCACCGGCGACCTGCCGCCCGGCGAGCGTCACCGCAAGATCGAGCAGGAGGTACGCGAGCTCGTGAAGAGCGGCCGTCTCATGGCTTCGATCAAGCAGACGGCCTGACGCCATGTCCGAAGCCGTGTTTCACCTACTGGACAAGGGGCCGGAGATGGTCGCGCCCTACAGCCACGCGGTCGAGGTGGACGGCTGGCTCTTCGTGACCGGCCAGATGCCGATCGCGCCCGACGGCTCGGTGCCCGAAGGCATCGAGAACCAGACCAAAGTGGTGTTCGAGAACCTGAAGACGGTTCTCGGCCGCGTGGGGTCGAACCTGCGCGAGGTGGTGAGCGCGCGCGTATTCCTCACGCACTTCGATGCGCACTACGAGCGCATGAATACGGTGTACCGAACCTATTTCGACGCGAAGCGCTTTCCTGCACGCACGTGCGTAGGCGTGACGGGGCTCGCGCGCGGCTGCTTGGTCGAAATTGATTTCATTGCGCGGCGTGGCGCTGGCGGCGGATGATGGACGAAATCAAGTGCGTCCTGCAACGCAGAGCTCTTGTGGGCGAATGCCCGCGCTGGCATCCGACCGAGCGGGCGCTCTATTGGGTGGACATCTACGAGCCGTCGCTCAACCGCTTTGATCCGAAAACGGGCGAGAACCGCCGCTGGGCCATGCCCGAGCGGATAGGTTGCTTCGCTTTCCGCAAGGCGGGCGGCATCATCGCCGGCATGCAGTCGGGCATCGCCTTCGTCGACCTCGACGGCGGCGTGAAGGTGAGGCGGCTCTTCGACCTCGAGCCCGACAACCCGAATAGCCGCTTCAACGACGGCCGCTGTGATCCCGCCGGGCGCTTCTGGGCCGGCTCGATCGTGGAAAGCCTGGATCGACGCGTGGGCGTGCTCTATCGGTACGATCCCGACGGCACCTGCCACCGCATGGTCGACAACCTGATCTGCCCGAACGGCCTCGCCTTCAGCCCCGACGGCCGCACGCTCTATCACTCCGACAGCCGGCAGGACTACGTCTTCGCGTGGGACTTCGATGCGAAGACCGGCGGCATCCGGAACCAGCGCATTTTCCTCGCCATGGACATGACGGAGGGTCGACCCGATGGCGCCGCAGTGGATGCGGAGGGTTACTACTGGATCGCTCACGTCAACGGCTGGCGCGTGGCGCGCTACTCGGCCGACGGCAAGATCGACCGCACCATCGGCTTGCCGGTGCAGCGTCCGACCATGTGCGCCTTCGGCGGCGACAATCTGGACGTGCTTTATGTGACGAGCGCCACCTACCCGCTCAGCGAGACCGCGCTCGCCAAGCAGCCGCTCGCCGGCAGCCTCTTCTCCATTGACGTGG
>DATMIG010000347.1:0-10999 GCA_035554335.1 Burkholderiales bacterium | reverse complement strand
TCCGCACCTTCGCCGAGTATGTCGAACAGCTCGCCAGCGCTCCCGCGGCGACCAATTGCGCTCTCCTCGTCGGGCACACGATGCTGCGGGTGCAGACGATGGACAACGTCGATCGCGCAGCGAGGCCGGCCGAGGTGCGCCGCATGCGCGAGATGGCCGACGAGGCGCTCGCCGCCGGCGCGGTGGGCGTCTCCACCGGCCTCTACTACGAGCCGGCGAGCGCGGCGCCGACCGACGAGGTGATCGAGGTGTGCCGGCCGCTCAGCGAGCGCAACGGCCTCTACGTCACGCACATGAGGAGCGAGGGCGACAACATCCTGTCCTCGCTCGAAGAGACGTTCCGCATCGGCCGCGAGCTCAACGTGCCGGTCGTCATCTCGCACCACAAGGTCGCCGGCCAGCCGAACCACGGCCGCTCGAAGGAGACGCTGGCGCTCATCGAGGCGCGCATGAAGAGCCAGCCGATCGCGCTCGACTGCTATCCGTATTGCGCCTCCTCGACCATCCTCTCGGCGAGCCGCGCCGCCGTGGCGTCGAAGACGCTCGTCACCTGGTCGAAGACCCACCCCGAGGTGGCGGGCATGGATCTCAAGGACATCTCGATCCCGCTGGAACAGCTGCTGCCGGCCGGCGCGATCTACTTCTCGATGGACGAGGGCGACGTGCAGCGCATCCTCTCCTTCGAGCACACGATGGTCGGCTCCGACGGCCTGCCGCACGACGCGGCGCCGCATCCGCGCCTCTGGGGCACGTTCCCTCGCGTCCTTGGCCACTATGCGCGCGGCCTCGGCCTCTTCCCCCTCGAGACGGCGGTCTACAAGATGACCGGGCTCACGGCGCGCAACTTCGGCCTCAAGGACCGCGGCGTGCTGCGTTCCGGCATGGCGGCCGACATCACACTTTTCGATGCGGGCGATATCGACGAGGCCGGCACCTTCGCAAAGCCGATCCAGCCGGCGAAGGGCATCGACACCGTGATCGTGAACGGCGCGGTGGTGTGGCGCGAGGGGAAATCGACCGGCGCTCGGCCGGGGAAGGTGCTCAAGAGAGGCGCTTGAGCGCCTGGCGGAGCAGCCGCACCTGCCGGCTGAAGTGGGTGCAGGCGTCGCACACCAGAAGATGCACGCGCAGCTGCAGCCGCCGCCCGAGCGGCAGCGGCCGGTCGGCGTGTTGCGAGATGAGGCGCGAGGCTTCGCGGCAGTCGATCATGGCTTGGTGATTCCGCTTTTCTCCAGGCACTGCCGCAGCGCCATGCGCGCGCGATAGAGCAGCACCCAGCAATGGGTCGGCGTAATCGCCAGTTCTTTACAGATATCGTCGGTCTCGTAGCCGAGGTGCTCGCGCATCAGGAACACCTGGCCGGTGCGCGCGGGCAGCAGGGCGAGGCACATCTCGAGCGCCTCGATGAACGCCTTTTGCTCGAACGCCTGCTCGGGCCAGGGCTGCGGCGGGTCGCGCCAGTGGCCGCTCGCGTCGAACAGCGCGTCGAGGTCGTCGGTGCCGAGCTCGGTCTCGGTCGGGCGCTCTCGCGTCGAGCGCCGCATCGCGTCGACGATCTTGTGCTTGAGGATTCCGGTGAGCCAGGTGCGGAGGTTGGAGCGTCCCGCAAAGCTCTTCTCGGCGGCGAGCGCCGCGAGGAGGGTTTCCTGCACCGCGTCTTCGGCTGCCTCGCGGTTGCGCAGCTCGAGCGAGGCGAAGCGCAAAAGATAAGGCCTGAGCGCCTCGACTTCCGAGCGGAAATCGCTGCCCAGGCCTTAACCCGTTCTTAGTACCGCTGCTGTCCTTTGATGCTCCAGGGAATCACCGGTCCGCTCGACTCGCCGTTCTCGCCGTTCGAGCGCTGGGCGTCCTTCTTGGGGCGTCCGGGACGGAAGGTGACGGAGAAGATCTTGAGCGGTGGGACCTTGGGCGGGGCTTCCAGGAACTTGCAGTCGGACTCGGTCGGCACCGACAGGAGCGCACCGAGCCGTTTGCCGTTGAGGAGCACCGTGTAGCGCAGCATGTGCATGGAGCCCGCCGCAGGCGCCGCCACGATGTCGTACTTGCCCAGCTTGTACTGTTTTCTCTCGAGCATCAGGTCTTTCCGGAGTGGATGAAGGAGGACCCCTACGGCAGGGTCCCGACCGAAAAAATGCGAACCGCTATTGTGCCTTAAAAATGGGCACTCCAGAAGCCCTAAATGAAGCTAAACCCCTGACTGGACAGCGGTAGCGAGCGAACCGGCTTTCCGCCCAATGCCGCCAAGGCGTTAGCGAGAGCAGGAGCGATGACGGGCGTCGCGGGCTCGCCGACCCCGGTCGGCCTTGTGCCCGAGGGAACAATGTGCACCTCGATGCGGGGCGCCTGGGCCATGCGCAGCACCGGGTAGTCGTGGAAGTTGGACTGCTCGACCCGGCCGTCCTTGAGGGTGATCGCGCCCATCAGCGCCGCCGAGAGGCCGAAGCCGATGCCCGATTCCATCTGCATGGCGACGATGTTCGGGTTCACCGCCACGCCGCAATCGACCGCGCACACCACGCGATCGATGTGCACGCCGTCCTTGCGCCGTGAAATCTCGACCACTTGCGCGACCACGGTGTCGAAGGACTCGTGCACGGCGATGCCGCGCGCCCGGTCTTTTGCCAAGGGCTTCGACCAAGCGGCCTGCCTGGCCGCCAGCTCGAGTGCCCCCTTATGGCGTGGGTGATTGTCGAGCAGGGCGCGGCGCAGCTCGAACGGGTCCTTGCCGGTGCCGCGCGCGATCTCGTCGAGGAAGCACTCGGTGGAGAACGCGGTGTGCGTCGAGCCGACCGAGCGCCACCATTGCACCGGCACGCCTATCTTCGGCGAATGCAGCTCGACGAGGAAATGGTCGACGGCGTAGGGCAGGTTGGCGGCGCCTTCGACGGAGGTGGCATCGACGCCGTCCTTCACCATCATCGGCTCGAACGCGGTGCCGGTGAGGATCGACTGGCCGACGATCGTGTGCCGCCACGCCGTGAGGCTGCCGGCGGCGTCCACGCCGGCCTCGAGCGCGTGGTAGTACATCGGCCGGTAGTAGCCGGCGCGCATGTCGTCCTCGCGGCTCCAGACCAGCTTCACCGGCGCGAGGCCGTTGATCGCCTTCGCGATCGCCGCCGCCTCGAGCAGGAAATCCGAATGCGGATTCGCCCGCCGGCCGAAGCTGCCGCCGGCGAACAGCATGTTGAGCTTCACCTGCTCCGGCTGCAGGCCGAGGAACCGGGCGAGCGCCATCTGGTCGACGGTCTGGAACTGCTCGCCGTGCCAGAGCTCGCATGAATCGCGGCCGAGCTGCACCACGCAGTTCATCGGCTCCATCGGCGCGTGCGCGAGGAAAGGGAACTCGTACGCCGCCTCGAACGTCTTCGCCGACGCCTTGAGCGCCGCGTCGACGTCGCCTCTTTTCTGCGCCACCGTGCCGGGTGTGTCCGCGAGCCGCTGGTATTCGGCCATGATCTGCGCCGAGCCGAGGCGGAGCGCGTTCGATTCGTCCCATTCGGTGACCACCGCCTCGCGCGCCTTCTTCGCCGTCCAGTAGTCGTAGGCGAGAACCGCGACGCCGCTTCGCACCGGCGTCTCGAACGCCACCACCGCCTCGACGCCGCGCATCTCGCGCGCCTTGGTGCCGTCGAAGCGCGCGAGCTTCGCGCCGTAGCGCGGCGGATGGATCACCACCGCGGTCAGCATCTCGGGGATCTTGATGTCCTGCGTGAAGATCGCCGCGCCGGTCGACTTGGCGAGCGCATCGGTGCGCGCGAGCGCGGCTTTTCCGATGAAGACGAAGTCCTTCGGCTCCTTCAGCTTCACGTCGGCGGGCACGGTCTGCGTGGACGCGGCGGCGACGAGCTCGCCGAATTTGGCGCGCCGCCGCGTCCTGGAATGCGACACGATGCCCTTGGCGACCGTGATCTGCTCTACCGGCACGTTCCATTTCTCCGCGGCCGCGCGCACCAGCATCTCGCGCGCCGCCGCGCCGGCCTTGCGCATCTGCTCGTAGGAATTCGGCAGCGAGCTCGAGCCGCCCGTGCCCTGCGCCTCGCCCCACGAGAGGTTGTTGTAGCGCTTCGCGTCGGCCGGCGCGCCTTCCGCCCGCACCTGCGCCCAGTCGGCGTCGAGCTCTTCGGCGACCAGCGTCGGCAAGCCGGTGTAGGTGCCCTGGCCCATCTCGAGGTGCTTCACGATCACCGTGACGGTGTTGTCGGCGTCGATGCGGACGAAGGCGTTGGGCGTGAAGCCGGGCTTGTCTTGAGCGCGTGCCGGAAGGCTGACGGCCAGGACGAGCGCGCCCGTGGCCTTGAAGAAATCGCGGCGGCTGACGTTCTCGATCATGCGAGCTTCTTCGCCGCGCGCTTGATCGCCGCGCGAATGCGCGGGTAGGTGGCGCAGCGGCAGATGTTGCCGCTCATCGCCGCATCGATCTGCGCGTCGCTCGGATCCTTGTTGGACGAGAGCAGCGCGACCGCGCTCATCACCTGGCCCGACTGGCAGTAGCCGCACTGCGGTACGTTCTCCGCGACCCAGGCTTCCTGCACCACCTTGCCGGTCCTGAAGCGGCCGATGCCTTCGATGGTGTTGATGCGCCGGCCCGTCACCGCGGAGAGCGGCGTGATGCAGCTGCGCGTCGGCTTGCCGTCCACGTGCACGGTGCACGCGCCGCAGAGCGCCATGCCGCAGCCGAACTTGGTGCCGGTCAGCTCGAGGAAATCGCGCAGCACCCAGAGGAGCGGCGTATCCGGATCCGCATCGACCGTGTGCGGTGTACCGTTGACGCTGAGCGGAATCATAGCCATCCCCCCTGGACGGCTATGGTAGATCAAGTCAGGGGCTCGGCACTTCCGCCGGCTTCAACGCGTGCGCGCCGACGCCGAGCAGGCGCACCGGCCGCTCCGCCGCCTGCGTGCGCTCGAGCAGCATCTGCGCGCGGTTGACGATGTCGGGGCGCGAGTCGGTGAAGTACTCGGCGGTGTGGCTGCGCGTGACGGTGACGAAGCCCTTGTAGCGCACCTTGATGGTGATGGTGCGCGCGCGCAGGCCCTTGCGCTTCAGGCCGTCGGCCACTTCTTCAGCGAGGAGCTGCACCTGCTGGTTGATGTCGCGCCAGTCCGTCAGGTCCTTGGCGTACGTCGTCTCGGACGAGATGGATTTCGTCTCGCGGTTGGGCTCGACCGGACGATTGTCGATGCCGTGCGCGAGCTGCAGCAGCCACTCGGCGAGGCTGCCCACCGCCTGGGCGAGGAGGGCCGGCTCGGCGGTGCGCACGTCGACCAGGCGCTCGATGCCGATGGCGCGCAGCTTCTTCGCCGTCACCGGCCCCACGCCCCACAGCGCCTCGACCGGCAGCTTCTGCAGGAAGGACTCGACGCGCTCCGGCGCGATCACGGTGAGGCCGTCGGGCTTCTGCCAGCCGGAGGCGATCTTCGCCAGGAACTTGTTCGGCGCGACGCCGGCGGACGCGGTGAGCTGCAGCTCCTCCTTGATGGTGCTTTTTATTCGCTGCGCCACGTTCATCGCCAGCGGCTCGCCCCAGCGGTTCTCGGTCACGTCGAGGTATGCCTCGTCCAGCGAGAGCGGCTCGACCAGCGGGGTTACGGCGTGCAGGATCGCCATGACGCGGCTGGATGCTTCCTTGTATCGGGTGAAATCCGGCGGCACGATTACGAGCTCGGGACACAGGCGCACGGCGCGCGCCATCGGCATCGCCGAGCGCACGCCGAACTTGCGTGCCTCGTAGCTCGCCGCCGCCACCACGCCGCGCGACTCGGGCGAGCCGCCGACCGCGAGGGGCTTGCCGCGCAGCTCGGGATTGTCGCGGCTCTCGACGGACGCGTAGAAGGCGTCCATGTCGAGGTGGATGATCTTTCTAGAGACGGCCAGTGAGGTAGCGCAGGCGGGAGGCGAGCGAGCTCAGCATGGCGTCGCCGAACGACGGGCTGACTTTCACCAGCGAGAGAAACGCGGTGCGGCCGATGGCCTGCAGCGAGCAGTCGGTTTCCGCGACGACGTCGGCCATGCGGGTGCCCGAAGGGTGCAGCAGCGCCGCCTCGCCGAACACGCCGCCCGGACCGAGGCGCTCGACGACGCGCCCGCCGATCGAGACCGCGACGCGGCCTTCGGCCACCGCGTACATGCGCGTCCCCTTCTGGCCGTCGGCGACGATGCTCGCGCCCTGGCGGAAGAAGATGGGCGGATCGTCCGCCAGCCCTTCGAGCAGCTTCGCCAGCACCGCCGGCTCGAAAGCGGCCGATTCCTTGATCGCCGCGTCGGCGGAGATCTCGCCGCGCGCCTTGAGCTCGGCGATGGTCGAGCGCAGCCGGAAGATCATCACGCTGATCAGCATCAGCGCGAATTCCGGCTTCTTGCGCAGCGCGGTCTCGAATTCGTTGTCGTCCAGCGCGATGACGCGGCAGGCGCTTTTCGCCACCGCGGAGGCGCTGCGCGGGGCGTCGGAGAGGATCGCCATCTCGCCGAAGATCTCGCCCGGCCGCACGCGGCCGATCGGCTTGCGCCCGGCGACGAGGCCGACCTCGCCCTTGAGGAGCAGGTACATCTTGTGGCGGCGGATGAGGGGGATGGCGCGCTCGTGCTCGGAAAAAATCTGCTCGCCTTCCGCGATCGTCGCCGGCTTGCCCGCCGCCCGGAAGAATTCCAGCGCGACCGCCGGATCGTAGGTCGCCACAGCGAAATCGGTCTGATTCACGGGTCCCCTCGCTTTCCTTCGGGCGCTAACATGCCACCACAGGAGACGACCATGCAAGGAAAGATTGGATTGGAAGAACACTTCGCGATTCCCGACACGCTGTCGGACTCGAAAGGGTTCCTCGCCGACAGCACCTGGCCGGAGCTCGAGTCGCGGCTCGTCGACATGCAGGAGCGGCGCATCCGCGAGATGGACGCGCACGGCATGCAGATGATGATCCTCTCGCTCAACGCCCCGGCGATCCAGGCGATCTGGGAGCCGAAGAAGGCGACCGACGTGGCGCGGCGCGCGAACGACTTCCTCGCGAAGGAGGTGGCGAAGCGCCCCGATCGCTTCCGCGCGCTGGCCGCGCTCGCCATGCAGGATCCCGACGGCGCGACGCGCGAGCTGCAGCGCTGCGTGAAGGAGCTCGGCTTCGTCGGCTCGCTGGTCAACGGCTTCTCGCAGATCAACGATCCGGACTCGATGGTCTATCTCGACGACCAGCGCTACGCCGGGTTCTGGGCCGAGCACGACAAGCTCGACCTGCCGTTCTACCTGCATCCGCGCAACCCGCTGCCGAGCGCGGCGCAGATCTACGAGGGTCATCCGTGGCTGCTCGGCCCGACCTGGGCGTTCGGGCAGGAAACCGCAGTGCACGCGCTGCGCCTCATGGCGTCGGGCCTTTTCGACCGCCATCCGAAGCTGCAGATCATCATCGGCCATCTCGGCGAAGGCCTGCCGTACAGCATCTGGCGCGTCGACAACCGCAATGCCTGGACCAAGGCGCCGCCGCGCTATCCCGCCAAGCAGAAGCTCGGCTACTACTTGCAGCGCAACTTCCACCTCACGACCTCCGGCAACTTCCGCACGCAGACGCTGATCGACGCCATGCTCGAGGTCGGCTCCGATCGCATCATGTTCTCCACCGACTGGCCTTTCGAGAACGTCGACCACGCCGCCATCTGGTTCGACGCCTGCAGCATCAGCGAGGCCGACCGCGAGAAGATCGGGCGGACCAACGCCGTGCGGCTATTTAAATTGAAGATGTAATCCGCGTCGGGTCAGTGCGCACTGACCCCGAATACAATCGCGGTATGCAAGCGGAAATTACCTATACGCGCGACACGGGCGAGAAGCTCGTCAACGAGACCTTCGGGCCGAACAACATCCGGCGGCGCACCTCCGGCAGCGAGGAAGCGCATCGCATGGAGATCGCCGACGGCCGCCGCGCCGGCGATCTGTCGCTCGACACGAGCGGCTTCATGCTGGTCGAGCACCGCACGCAGGTGCGCGATTTCTTCGACCCCGAGGAGCTGAAGCGCGTCTATTACCCGGAGGTCATTGCGCTGGTCCAGCGCCTGTCGGGCGCGAAGCGCGTGGTGGTGTTCGACCACACGCTGCGCTCGGGCGACGGAGGCGAGCGCGAGGCGAAGCTGATCCGCGAGCCGGTGCTCTCGGCGCACAACGACTACACCGAGTGGTCCGGGCCGAACCGCGTGCGGGAGGTGATGGGCGCGGAAGCGGACGAGCTGCTCAAGCGGCGCTTCGCGGTCATCCAGGTGTGGCGTGCGATCGGAAAACCGATCGTCAGCAACCCGCTGGCGATGGCCGATGCGCGCAGCGTGGCGCCGGAGGATCTGCTGATCGCCGAGCGGCGCTACCCGAACCGCGTCGGCCAGACCTACCGCCTGAAGTACAACGCACGGCACCGCTGGTTCTACTTTCCCGAGATGCGGCGCGACGAGGCGATCGTGTTCAAGGTGTTCGACTCGGAAAAGGACGGCCGCGCGCGTTTCACGCCGCACACTTCCTTTGACGATCCGTCGACGCCGGCCGGCGCGGCGCCGCGCCAGAGCATCGAGGCGCGCACGCTCGCGTTCTTCTGACAGGTCCTCACACCCGCCGGTGCGCCCTGCCGTTAGCGTGCGCACATGGGCTATCGCATCGAGTATGCGGTAAAGGGCCGCACCATGCTGGCACGGGTCTGCGGCTTCACCCACGTCCATGCCAGGACCATCGCGCGCGACATTCGCGAAGAAGCGCGGCGCGCCGCCATCAAGCACCTCGCCATCGATGTGCGCGGACTGGTCGACCGCCTGGGCAATCTCGCCACGCTGGTCCATGCCGCTGCGCCCCATCAGCGCGTCGCCGTCATCGACGATAGCGACGACCACGCGCGCTACCAGCCGTTCGCGGAACGCGAGGCGCGGCGCCGCAAGGCGAACCTGCGCTATTTCGCCGACGCGCGCGAAGCGCTCGACTGGCTAGGCGACTGAGCTGCGCAGCGGGCGCTCGGGCTTGCGCGCCAGGACGAAGAACAGGCCGCCCATCAGGGCGAGCAGCGCGATGATGGTGAAGCCCACCCGGTAGTGGCCGTACTGGTCGGCGAGCACGCCCGCGATCATCGGGCCGCCGACCTGGCCGATGACGATGATCATCAGCGAGAGTCCGAGGATCATGCCGATGGCGCTGCGCCCGAAGTAGTCGGCGCGGATCGCCTGCATGAACGGCCCGCGCAATCCCCAGGCGCCGCCGTGCAGCACGGCGAAGGCGAGCACCATGGGCGCCGTCGCCGCGTAGGTGAGCAGGAGAAGGCCGGCGGCGTGCATCAGCATGCAGGTGGCCGCGATGTAGCGCTTCTCGAAGTGGTCGCCGATCAGCCAGCCGACGGCGACGCCGCCGATCTGCGAGGCGGTGAGCAGCGTATAGACGAGCGAAGCCTGCGCCACGCTGTAGCCGAGGCCCTGGTTCATGTGCGTGATGGCGTGCACGCTCACCGCATGCACCACGAAGAGCGCGAAGCCGTGGCCGAGCGAGAGGAGCCAGAAGGCCGGCGTGCGCAGCGCCTCGCGCGCGGTGAAGTCGCGGTATTGGTCGGCCGCGCGCAGCTCCTGCGTGGTCTCGGGCGTCTTCGGCGGCAGGCCATCCACCGTGAGGCCGTAGTCCTCCGGGCGGCGGCGGATCATGAGCGCGAGCGGAAAGCCGGCCACGATGGCGACGAGGCCCGACGCGAAGGCGGTGGCGCGCCAGCCGTACGCCTGCAGCGACCAGGCGATGAGCGGGACCGCGGTGCCGCCGAGCGCGAGACCGATCGACATCGAGGACAGCGCGCGGGCGCGCCAGCGCTCGAACCAGTTGATGAGCGCCACGTTCACCGGGAAGAAGCCGCAGAAGCTCGCGCCGAGCGCGATGACGAGGAACGCGGCGTAGAACGTCGGCAGCGTCTCGGTCCGGCTGAGGAGCACGAGGCCGATGCCGAACATGACGATGCCGACGCGGATCACGCCCTGCGGGCCGAAGCGGTCCATGAACCAGCCGATGAAGGGTCCGAGGATGGCGGTCTCCATCTGCTGCAGGGCGGCCGCGCCGGAGAGCGCCGTCTTGCTCCAGCCGCGCTCGGCCTGCAGCACGGCGACGTAGGCGCCGAAGGACTGGCTCATCAGCGCCGACTGCAGGAACTGCAGCATGGACCCGGCGCCGACCATGTACCAGCCATAGAAGAGTTTCTTAGAATGTCCCCCCATGACCATCTCAATGTATCAGGCTTCCGCGCCGCGCTTCGTCAACATCCTGCGAAACCTCTCGGCCATCCTCGACAAGGCCGAGGCGCATTGCACGGCGAAGAAAATCGATCCGTCCGCGCTGACGACGTATCGCTTCTACCCCGACATGTTCCCGTTCACGCGCCAGGTGCAGATCGCCTGCGACACCGCGAAGGGTGCCGTGGCGCGGCTCGCCGGCGTCGACATCCCGAAGCACGAGGACACGGAGCAGACCTTCGCCGAGCTGAAGGCGCGCATCGCGAAGACGATCGACTTCATCGAGTCCGTGTCCGCGGCAAAGGTCGACGGGTCGGAGGAGAAGGAGATCGTGATGCAGATGCGAAGCGGCGAGCGCCGCTTCAAGGGCATGCAGTACCTGCTAGGGCACGCCTATCCGAACTTCTACTTCCACGTCACCACGGCCTACAACATCCTGCGCCACAACGGCATCGACGTCGGCAAGGCCGACTTCATCGGCAAACCCTGAAAACGAAATAGGGGTCAGACCCCAATTACTGTTTGAAGGGGGCGCCGAGGCGCTCGCACTGCTCGCGGGCGTACTTGGCGCCGATGATGTTGGCGTCGTCCGGGCCGCCGTTCACGGCGACGATCTTCTCGTTGCGCAGGACGAAGGTCATCGGATAGAAGCCGTCGTAGGCGCCGGCCTTGTTCTTGTCGTTCACCCAGACGCACACGCCCCAGCCGTACTGCTCGCCGCGCACCGGCGTGCCGCGGTTGTAGAGCTTCTGCGGGCCGGCGCGGAACTCGACGATCGCCG
>DATMIG010000346.1:0-3580 GCA_035554335.1 Burkholderiales bacterium | reverse complement strand
AGGTGCTGCTCGAGACGATGTACGAACTACCGACGCTCGAGAATGTCAGTAAGGTGGTCGTGGACGAGCAGATGATCTCGGCCGACGGCAAGCCCCTGCTGATCTACTCCGACAGCCACAAGGTGGCCAGCGGGAGCTCCGCTTAAGTTGTCGCCGCCGGTCGCCCCCAGGCGCCCGTCCGAAACGTTTCGTCACGTATCCCGCATTGCAGCGTCACGCTTTGGCGTGTACGCTTTGTTCATTGATTCTTCGGGGAGAAGCCGCACATTCCCGGTGTGGTCCAACCCCTTGATGAGGCTACGCTAAATGTCCGAATCCGCTTCCCCCACCGACATCGTCCAGTACCCGCTGCTCCCGCTGCGCGATGTAGTGGTGTTCCCGCACATGGTGATCCCGCTGTTCGTGGGACGCCCGAAGTCCATCAAGGCGATGGAAACCGCGATGGAAGCGGGGAAATCGATCCTGCTGGTGGCGCAGAAGTCGGCCGCCAAGGATGACCCGGGTCCGGGCGACATGTACTCGATCGGGTGCGTGTCCAACATCCTGCAGATGCTGAAGCTGCCCGACGGCACCGTGAAGGTGCTGGTGGAAGGCGGCACGCGCGCCAACATCCGCGACGTCGTCGACGTGCGCACGCACTGGGTGGCCGAAGCCGCGCCGATCCCGCCGGAAGGCGCGCCCGCTCCTGAAGTCGAGGCGCTGCGCCGCGCGCTGCTCTCGGCGTTCGACCAGTACGTCAAGCTGAACAAGAAGATCCCGCCGGAGATCCTGACCTCGCTTTCGGGCATCGACGAGGCCGGCCGCCTCGCCGACACCGTGGCGGCGCATCTTCCGCTCAAGCTCGAGCAGAAGCAGCAGGTGCTCGAGATGTTCGACGTGAAGCAGCGGCTGGAGCACCTGCTTTCGCAGCTGGAAACGGAAATCGACATCCTCCAGGTCGAGAAGCGCATCCGCGGCCGCGTCAAGCGGCAGATGGAGAAGTCGCAGCGCGAGTACTACCTCAACGAGCAGGTGAAGGCGATCCAGAAGGAGCTCGGCGAAGGCGAGGAGGGCGCGGACCTCGAGGAGATGGAGAAGAAGATCCGCCGCGCGCACATGCCGAAGGAAGCGCGCAAGAAGGCCGAGGCGGAACTGAAGAAACTGAAGCTGATGTCGCCCATGTCCGCCGAGGCGACGGTGGTGCGCAACTACATCGAGACCCTCGTCAATCTTCCCTGGAAGAAGAAGTCGAAGATCTCGAAGGACATCAAGGGCGCCCAGGAGATCCTCGACCAGGACCACTACGGCCTCGAGAAGGTGAAGGAGCGCATCGTCGAGTACCTGGCGGTGCAGACGCGCGTGGACAAGATGAAGGCGCCGATCCTGTGCCTGGTCGGGGCCCCCGGCGTCGGCAAGACCTCGCTCGGCCAGTCGATCGCCAAGGCCACCAACCGCAAGTTCGTGCGCATGTCGCTCGGCGGCGTGCGCGACGAGGCGGAAGTGCGCGGCCATCGCCGCACCTACATCGGCTCGATGCCCGGCAAGATCCTGCAGAACATGAGCAAGGTGCAGGTGAAGAACCCGCTTTTCCTGCTGGACGAGGTCGACAAGATGGGCAGCGACTGGCGCGGCGACCCGTCGTCGGCGCTGCTCGAAGTGCTCGACCCGGAGCAGAACAGCACCTTCGTCGACCACTACATCGAGGTCGAGTACGACCTGTCCGAAGTGATGTTCGTCGCCACGGCGAACACGCTCAACATCCCGGCGCCGCTCCTCGACCGCATGGAAGTGATCCGTCTCTCGGGCTACACCGAGGACGAGAAGATGAACATCGCGGTCAAATACCTGCTGCCGAAGCAGACGAAGGCCACCGGCCTCAACGAGAACGAGATCTCGGTGTCGGAAGCCGCGATCCGCGACATCGTGCGCTACTACACGCGCGAGGCGGGCGTGCGCGCGCTCGAGCGCGAGCTGTCCAAGATCTGCCGCAAGGCGGTGAAGCAGCTCCTGACGGAGAAGAAAGCCGGTGACGACAAGGCTCATCGCATCTCGGTGACGCCCAAGAACCTGGACAAGTACCTCGGCGTGCGCCGCTACACGTTCGGCATGGCCGAGAAGCAGAACCAGGTCGGCCAGGTGACGGGCCTCGCTTGGACGGAAGTCGGCGGCGAGCTGCTGACGATCGAATCGGTGACGATGCCCGGCAAGGGCAAGACCATCACGACCGGCAAGCTCGGCGACGTGATGCAGGAGTCCATCCAGGCCGCGCTGTCGGTGGTGCGCGCCCGTTCGCGCCGGCTCGGCGTGAAGGAGGACTTCTACCAGAAGAACGACATGCACATTCACCTGCCGGAAGGCGCGACGCCGAAGGACGGCCCGAGCGCCGGCATCGGCATCGTCACGGCGATGGTCTCCGTGCTCACCGGTATCCCGGTGCGCTCGGACGTCGCCATGACCGGCGAGATCACGCTGCGCGGCGAAGTGCTGCAGATCGGCGGCCTGAAGGAGAAGCTGCTCGCGGCGCACCGCGGCGGCATCAAGACGGTGCTGATCCCGGAAGAGAACGTGAAGGACCTGGTCGACATCCCGGACAACATCAAGAACAAGCTCGAGATCGTGCCGGTGAAGTGGATCGACAAGGTGCTCGAGATCGCTCTCGAGCGCCAGCCCGATCCGCTGCCGGAGACCGACGACTCCGCTCCCGTCCCGCCCAAGGGCGACGACCAAACCACCATTCGCCCTCATTAACAAAGCCGACCTCATCGAGCAGATCGCTCAGGCCGCGGAGATCTCCAAATCCGCTGCCGAGCGGTCTGTCGACGCGCTCGTCAACGCGGTGAAGACGAGCCTGCGTAAAGGCGACGAGGTAACGCTCGTCGGCTTCGGCACGTTCTACGCGGGCTCGCGGGCCGCGCGCACCGGCCGCAACCCGCGCACCGGCGAGGCGGTGGAGATCAAGGCCGCCAAGCTGCCGAAGTTTCGGGCTGGAAAGGCCCTGAAGGACGCGATAAACTAGCGCCCCTTTTGGGAGGTGAGGTCGCTCTTCATCCTCCCAATCGGGTGCTTAGCTCAGCGGTAGAGCGTCGCCCTTACAAGGCGAATGTCGTAGGTTCGACCCCTACAGCACCCACCAGCAGCTCGCAGCACAGAAGGAGCGGTAGTTCAGTTGGTTAGAATACCGGCCTGTCACGCCGGGGGTCGCGGGTTCGAGTCCCGTCCGCTCCGCCACTCATCCGGGTAGGCGTCAACCGCTAATCGGAAAAGTTTTTCGATGTTTGAGTTCGTCCACAAGCACCAGCGCTTCACGCAAGTCGTGCTCGCGCTCATCACGCTGCCGTTCGCATTCTTCGGCGTCGACTATTACTTCGGCAGCGGCAACAGCGGGCAGACGGTGGCGAGCGTCGGCAAGAACAAGATCTCGCAGGCCGAATTCGACGAGGCGCTGCGCGAACAGCAGCAGCGGATGCGCCAGGCGCTCGGCAGCAACTTCGACCCGGCGATGCTCGACTCGCCCGAGATGCGCTACGCGCTGCTCGACCAACTGGTGAACCAGCGGCTGCTTGAGAACGAGGCGCGCGCGGACCGCTTCCGCGTCACCGAC
>DATMIG010000345.1:17500-19023 GCA_035554335.1 Burkholderiales bacterium | reverse complement strand
AACTGTCTCACGACGTTTTAAACCCAGCTCACGTACCACTTTAAATGGCGAACAGCCATACCCTTGGGACCGGCTACAGCCCCAGGATGTGATGAGCCGACATCGAGGTGCCAAACTCCCCCGTCGATATGAACTCTTGGGGGGAATCAGCCTGTTATCCCCGGCGTACCTTTTATCCGTTGAGCGATGGCCCTTCCATACAGAACCACCGGATCACTTTGACCTGCTTTCGCACCTGCTCGACTTGTCAGTCTCGCAGTCAAGCACGCTTTTGCCAATGCACATTGAGCCACGATTTCCGACCGTGGTAAGCGTACCTTCGTACTCCTCCGTTACTCTTTGGGAGGAGACCGCCCCAGTCAAACTGCCTACCATGCACGGTCCCCGGCCCGGTTGACGAGCCTAGGTTAGAGCCGCAAACAAATCAGGCTGGTATTTCAACGTCGGCTCCACGATGGCTAGCGCCACCGCTTCAAAGCCTCCCAGCTATCCTACACAGATCGGTTCACAGTCCAATGCAAAGTTACAGTAAAGGTGCACGGGGTCTTTCCGTCTAGCCGCGGGTAGATTGCATCATCACAACCATTTCAACTTCGCTGAGTCTCGGGAGGAGACAGTGTGGCCAGCGTTACGCCATTCGTGCAGGTCGGAACTTACCCGACAAGGAATTTCGCTACCTTAGGACCGTTATAGTTACGGCCGCCGTTTACTGGGGCTTCGATCAGGAGCTTGCACCCCATCACTTAACCTTCCAGCACCGGGCAGGCGTCACACCCTATACATCCACTTTCGTGTTGGCAGAGTGCTGTGTTTTTAATAAACAGTCGCAGCCACCTATTCTGTGCCACCCCATTGGGCTCCGCCTGTACGGCTTCACCTACTAGGGGCACACCTTCTTCCGAAGTTACGGTGTCAATTTGCCGAGTTCCTTCTCCCGAGTTCTCTCAAGCGCCTGAGAATATTCATCTCGCCCACCAGTGTCGGTTTTCGGTACGGTCCCACCGTGACTGAAGCTTAGTGGCTTTTCCTGGAAGCAGAGTATCTGCAGCTTCCCGCCCCGAAGGGCAGTCGTATTCGCATCTCGGCTAAGCCACGCGGATTTGCCTACGCGGCACGCCTACTCGCTTAAACCGGGACAACCAACACCCGGCCTGCATAACTTTCTCCGTCCCCACATCGCATCACGGCGAGGTACAGGAATATTGACCTGTTTTCCATCAGCTACGCCTTTCGGCCTCGCCTTAGGGGCCGACTCACCCTGCGCCGATGAACGTGGCGCAGGAAACCTTGGGCTTACGGCGTGCGGGCTTTTCACCCGCATTAACGCTACTCATGTCAGCAGTCGCACTTCTGATACCTCCAGAGAACCTTACGATTCTCCTTCGCAGGCGTACAGAACGCTCCCCTACCATCGCATGGCTTGCGCCATGGATCCGCAGCTTCGGCAGATAGCTTGAGCCCCGTTACATCTTCCGCGCAGGACGACTCGATCAGTGAGCTATTACGCTTTCTTTAAATGGTGG